>CAZFKB010000039.1:0-26298 GCA_964519785.1 uncultured Candidatus Obscuribacterales bacterium
AATCACCCAAAAGTGATCGAAATTTGCGACGAGGCTCTGCTTGGCGATACACGAGCACCTAACTTATACGCTATTGGTTATCGCTCTGCCTTAGAATTGCACGAATATGAAAAATGCCTTGAATACTGCAACAGGCTTATACTTTTACTGCAAGAAGAACCAGATGCGTATCTATTAAGAAGCAAGGCGCATGCCAATTTGAAAAACTTCGAACAGTCACTTAGCGACCTGAACAGGGCGATATCCCTAGATCCAATCAGTGCCGATGTTTACAAATTCGAGCGAGCACGTTCAAAATATTTTCTCAAGGATTTTGAAAGTGCACTTGCAGACATAAGTGAATTCAGCACCTCGCCTTACTGCAATAACTCAAATAAATATTTAGCCGACGCATTGAAAGCGCAATGTCTTTTCAAACTAAATAAACAGCAAGAAGCGCTGAGTCTAATCGAAAACGCAATTAGTCTGGGCACGAGAACGCCGATTGATACTTACTACCACTTTATTGCCATACAAGCTGAAATCTTGGTTTTCACCGGAGAATGGAATCGGTTAATCGAGGTTGCTTCCAAGACTTTAGAGCAGTGCTCGCTAGATAATCTACTGATTTACAGAGCGCTCGCATACGCCGCCACAAATAATTTCGAGGCGGCAGAAAGAGACTTAATTACTCAAGAAAATTTGCCCGAGCCATCTGCTGATTGGAAGCCTGTTGTCTTGGCTGTGAAAGCTTATATTGCAGTGAAAACAAACAAATTAGACGACGCCATCGAGCAATCGAAACAAGCAGTCGAATTAAACGACAGCCTCGAACTTCCACGCTTAGTACAAGCATACAGCTTGGTAGAAAACGAAAAATTCGACCAAGCTCAAGAAGCGATAAATCAAATGCTCAAAGACTTTCCTAAACTTGGAGACGTGTATCAGCTTCAAAGCCTGATTAACGAAAATTCGGGCGAAGAAAAAAGAAAATTAGATAATATGAAATTAGCTCTGACTTTCGGTCATTCAAAGCTGTTTCTTTAAAATTTAAAACGCTGATTCAGCAAGCCTTTCCAGCCCCACCCTTAGTGGCATTTTGATACCAGATACGGTATAATATTATCAAGTTTTAAAATCGCATGAAAGCGCAAGGAGGACTATGATTCACATCTTCCCCATTGAGCTTCGCTTTCTCACATCGTCTTCGTGCAGCCTTTTGGCAGGTCGCAGCGATGGAGACATCGGAGCATATGATTTTGTTTTTCACACCGTAATAGACAATCTAGCCGTCATGAGTAGAGCAAGTCAGGAATATATTTTTCTGACCAGACGAGACAAATCAGCCGAAATACTGGAAAAAAGCATATTTGCAATGTGGAGGTTCAACCATCCCACAAAAGAAAAGCCCAGCTTGACCCAAATCAAATCAATAATGTGGCGAGGCAAAGCAGAGAAAGCAAATCGCTGGGCAATCGCATTGCAATCAGTCGAAGCACACGAACAATTCGAGGTCATCCTTCCGGAAAAGGGATCGATTATGTGGGATATCTCCATGCTCGAAGATAAATTCAAACTTGAAAAGGAGGCAAGAGAATGTCTTGCAGACTCAATATTGCAATTCAATTCCGCTCAGATTTACAGCGGTCTGCCTTCACCATTTGTACTAAGACTCTAGAGGTGATTCAACATGGTTAATCAAGACGACGGTCCCGATAGCAATTTAGAGGCACTTGCCAAAGCACTGGGCGATTATTATGTAGGCGGGCTTACTGATCCCCTACTGAGCAAAGAAAAGCGATTGGAAACGCTTTTAAAACTACCTGGTTCATGGTGCGCGAGCTGGACACTTGTAAACAGGCACGCCAAAGTTGTGGTAGTGGATGGCGAAACAGAAGATGGAATGGTAAATATTCGCGACCCTGAAAAAGGCTATCCCTACATGATGGACAAAGAAGAATTCTGCAAGCACTGGAATGGACGAATTGCCAAAGAAATCACTTCTTAAACACTATTGCCGGGCAGGTTGTCAAAATGAAACAATAGGCCTGCCCCGTGCAGGAATAAGCAATGCCCGTAAAAAGCCCCACAAACGAGCTCAAACTCACACGCGTCTATAACCATCCAGTCAAAGATGTCTGGTCCGCCTGGACAGACCCCGACAAAGCGGCGTATTGGTGGGGACCGCGCGGGTTCAGCATAGAAACTCACAGCAAAGAACTCAAGCCGGGCGGACACTGGCATTACACAATGTTTGGACCTAACAAGGTCGAATACATAAACAAGACTCATTATTTAGAAGTCGAAGAGTTTAGAAAATTAGTTTACGACCATGGTGGCAACGACGAGCAGAAGCCACTCTTTCGAGTAACAGTGCTTTTTTCAGAACACGATGGCAAAACGACCATGGATATGACCATGACTTTGCCCACCCCAGAAGCGGCTGAACAAACTCGCAAATTCGTCAAAGAAGCCGGCGGCGATTCCACTTGGGACAGACTTGCAGAGTATCTTGAAAAGAAAGCCAGCGACCGAGATTTATTCGTTCTCAATCGCTCATTCGATGTTTCAATCGAAAAAATGTTTGAAATGTGGACCGAGCCAAAACATCTTGCAAACTGGCTTGCACCAAAAGGATTCGAAATGGAATTCTTCCGTTGTGATATCAAACCTGGTGGCAGCAGTTTTTCATGCATGAGCGGTCCTGGCGGCAAAAAAATGTACGGACGCTCCGACTATCTCAAAGTTGAGAAGCCGAACTTGATTCAATACACACAACAATTTTGCGACGAAAACGAAAAAGTAACGCGTCATCCCATGGCACCAACATGGCCAGAAACGATGCTTACAATCGTAGAACTTACTAAAGAAGATGCTCAGCAAACGCGTCTGACCATCACCTGGGAATGCCACGGCAACACGAGCGTGCCTGAGCTTGCGACTTTTATACAAGCACGCAACGGCATGCACCAAGGCTGGACAGGCTCACTCGACAAACTCGAAGAGTATCTAGCTCAGCAATAATTTAGCAGAGTCTCAACGATACTGGTTAATCATTTCCTCGAAGCCGCTTTGCTCCATGGAAACTCGACCGTTATACAAGACTTCGTTGCTTCCAGACAGAATCACCAATCGCGGTATCGAACGTATTTGATATTGTTCAATCAATGGATCGTGCGAATCGAGATCAATTTGCTGGAAAGTAATATCTCTGAATTTTCCGCTATTTTTTGTTGCGTCAAACACGGGCGCAAATCTTTTGCAAGGCGGTCACCAATCGGCGTAGAATTCAATTATTTTCTTTGCCTTACGACCAGATGCGACCTGGGAAGGAGACCCGCTCGATGCGGTCTGCCCGGTGCTACTTTGTGCCACCGATCCCCCAGAAGTGTGTGCTCCCGAAAGCTGGGAAAGCGCCTGTTGAGCCATAGGACCCAACTTGCCATCGCGCGAATTAACTACGAACTGATATTCTTGTTTGGCTTGGTCGATATGACCCAGTCGATGCTGACACAGTCCTATGTAGTAGTGAACATAGGGGTTGCTCGGACTGCTGGCACTAAACGATTTGAACATTGACAATGCCGACTGATATTTTCCGGCTTTGTATTCGGCTACAGCGGATTCAAATGTCATGGGTGCAGCGCTTGCGCTAATCTGACACACAAAGAAAAACGACGCCGCCATAAATAGATTTCGTATTTTTCGAGTCAAAGTTTTACTCTCCCAAACGAACCATTCGTATTCTAGCCGATTTAATGGTGGTTTTAGCTTAAAACTTGAGGCTTTGTCGAGACCCAGGTTCCGGTTATCATTAGCTTATGGAAAAGCAAAGTGCTGCCACAAAACTGTTCAAATCGCCACTGCGTTATCCCGGCGGCAAACAAAAGGCTATTGCTCAAATATCAAAATTTTTGCCAAAAAATGCAGATGAATACCGCGAGCCTTTAGTTGGCGGAGGTAGCGTTTATTTCCATGCGCGTTCAATTGGTTTTGCTAAATCTTATTGGATCAACGATAAATTCAGAGAACTGATTTCGTTCTGGCGCTCGGTACAAAATCCAAAAGCATGTTCGCGCTTGCAAAAAGAACTTGAGGCTATGCGCGAGCAACTAGGTTCGGGCGATGAAATGAAAAGGTTCTTTGTGGACGCGCGCAAAGAAAATCCCGAAAACGAATTTCGCGAAGCGTTGCTCTTTTTCTTTTTCAATCGTGTCACATTCTCGGGTACCACTCGCGCAGGCGGGTTTTCCAAACTAGCTAGCCAACGTCGTTTTACTGCATCATCAATCGAGCGCCTTAAACCAATGCCGAATGCGTTAGATGAAACAAAAATTACTAATTTGGGCTTTGAAGAAGTAATTCGCCACCCCGGACAGAATGTTTTCATTTTTATAGATCCACCTTATTACACGGCATCTCGTTTATACGGACCAGGCGGCAGTCTTCACGAGTTCGATCACGAATTGTTGGCAGACTGTTTGAAACAAACACAACACAAATTTTTAATCACTTATGACGATTGCAAAGAAATTCGCAAACTTTATCATTGGGCAAAAATCCAGAAGTGGTCCTTGCAATATGGCATGAATAACTGCAACACTGAACACACAAGTAAAATTGGCTCTGAAATTTTTATTTCGAACTACTAAATTCGCGACTTACCAAACTCTAGATTTCGTTTTTTCATCCTGGTCGAAAGCTCGATTTTAAGCGCTTGCACGCCTTTTGATTTTTTAGTTTCGAATTCTTTGAGATAATCGGCGACATCGATTTCTTCTGCAACACCAATTTCTGCAATATCTGGCAAACGCAGTGAGATTTTCCCGAAAATGGCTTCCTCCAACAAATTTATGAGTTCTGCTGCATTTTCTTGAGTCAAATCTTCCTTGAAACTATGCTCGCCAATGGCCACTGTATGTGTGGCAAGACGTAGCTCTTCATAGTGTTCGCGGTCTTGGGGAGTCAATTCCAGGTTGGAGCCATCTGCAAACTGGTTGAAAGCAAAACTGTTTCGCAAAATATGTAATTGCGACACCTGCCCTAAACTTGCGGACAACTCGATCTTCAAATATTCTTTTGAAATTTCGATTAATCGCTCACGCAAATTGGATAAACGCTCTTCAAGATCGTTAGCTCTTTTGGTGACATTATGCCTGGTTTCAAGACGATCAAGTCCTTTCAATAAACAATTGCGAATTCTAGTGCTGACTGAAGCTTCAGGCGCAGACTTGATCTCCAGATGCGTCTCTACACGAAGAAGAGTGTCGAGAAGATCCGTCCAGATATTTTTTGAAAATCTGTACTTCAATATCACAGGCAAAATATAAAGTGTTTTGCTGGGGTCTTCCCTCTTCAAATCTTTGCAGGCAGTGAGCGCCATTCGCTCTACACCGTCTTCAAGATTCATAAGATAATCATTTTGATGACTGACTTCTCCTTCCGGAAAGATTACTAGTTTATTCTCGTCTCCGGTCAATACTTCGTGTATGGTCTTGATTGACTGAATATCAGCAGCGCCTCTTTCAATAGAAAAGCATCCTAGCTTCTGCATCCATCTATATTTTCTGCTTCGATAAGAACCAAATATTTCGCGCGCGGCAAGAAAATTAAAATTTTGTCTGACCAGACGCGACAGACCAAACATCACGTCGGGGTCCAACTTATGCGAATGATTTGGACAAATTACTACAGTTTTTCGTCTCAAACGCTTGAAGGTGTCGTCCACTTCGCAAGACAACTCCATACGCAGGTGACCATATTTGAACAGGACATAGAATGGCCAAAGTATTTTGACGAAAGTTATGAGTGGATACGAAGTTCGCGGTTTAACAAAATCGAGCATCAGTTTTAGTATTTTTCGAGTTGGAAAGTCAGATGTGCTTTTACGCTTGGCCATTCACTTTCGATAATGCTGTAAACGCATTGATCTCTGTAAGTTCCGTTAGGCATAATACTATGATTGCGCAGAATGCCATCGAGCTTGGCACCCAGACGCTCGATACCGCGCCGGCTTTGATGATTGAAGAAAGATGTTCTAAACTCTACAGCGATACAATCAAGCCTTTCGAAGGCGTGGGTTAAAAGCATCAGCTTGCTTTCGGTATTAATTGCGGTGCGCTGTGCCGAAGCCTGATACCAGGTAGAACCGATTTCCAGTCGACGATTAGGGGCATCGATATTCATGTAAGTAGTCATTCCAACCGGCTTTTTGCTTTTTGCTGAAATCACCGCAAATGGTATCATGACGCCTGAAGATTGAAGATTCAACCGACGTTCAATTTCTTGATGCATTTTATCTGGCTCTGGAATAAATGTATACCAGAGCTTCCATAGCTCTCCATCGCGAACAGCAGTTTGCAATCCAGATTCATGTTCGAATGAAAGTGGCTCGAGTGAAACGTGTTCGCCCTGCAGAATGATTGGATCAATCCATACCACGAGATGGTCTCCTAGTTATTAGCTTTCATGTCTTCTTGAAATTGGGCACAAAGCTCTTTTATAACGTCTTTAGCTTTGGAACGATCACAAAGCGAACCAATCGCATAAGTATCGGCATCATAGCTTTGTGCGACATCACGGCTGAGCTGCGATTTTTGTTTGATCGCAAGTCCTACCCAGGCTTGATTTTTATCGCGATTATCAACAAAAACTTTTAGACGAGCTTCGTCTTTTCCGATATCCTTGCTGTCTTCCTTGACTAGCGGAGCCGATTTTGCAGGGACTTTCAATCCAGCAAGTCCGGCATCAACCACTTTAAGCAAGCTGCCATCTGGATCGTATGCAACACCATATTTAATTGACTTGATACCTTTCAAAGTCTTCAACTGCCAGTCTTTTGCAGGTTTTTCAATTTTCGCCTGTACGGCTAAAGGCATCGTAAAGCTTGAAACCATCAAAAGCGTGGCAACAATTTTCTTGCTCATTTTTTCCCCCAGGTCTAAAAAAACAAATGCAACACGCATTTGGTGCAAAGAATTATATACACTTGAAGACCTATTTGCGCTTGATTCTCTCTGCGACTACTTTATCGATATAAGGAAATAGTTCGGCTTGTATCTCTGGGGATTCGCTGATGTTCGAAATAATTGTGTATGAATAACCTGAATCAGGAAATACACGTGCATTTGCAGCAGTGCCTTCGAAACCTCCAGCATGTCCGTACGTACGCACCCCGTTTGCGTCAGCCAACTCCATTCCATATCCGTATCTGTCGCCAGTTTCAGCATCAGATACGATTTTAGCGCTTGTCATCAAATTCACGAGGTCGGGTCGCAATAGTTTTCCGCTTCTAAAAGCTTCCATGAACCGCCCTAAATCGCCTGCCGTTGAAAACGCGCCTCCAGCAGGAGTAGGGGAAAGAGGGTGTCGGGCTGTAACGTCAACTAATTTGCCATCAATGTTTAAATAAGCTCTAGCCGAATTTGTATCCGGAGCCTCATTCATAGAGCTGTGAGTCATCATTGCTCGATTGAAAATGTTTTCTTGGACGTAAGAAGCAAATGATTGCCCAGTTACACTTTCGACTATTTTGCCCAAAAGCATATAACCATAATTGCTGTATTTGAAAACATCTTGCGGGTTTCGCTCACCGGATTCGAACAGTCGTATGAAATCGTCTATATTGTGCAGATTATCTCTGTTGGCATCAAATTTCTCGTTGAGCGAATCTCCAACGCCCGCCTGGTGGGTTAAAAGCTGACGAATACTGATTTTGGCAGCCAATTCTTTGTCTGGAAAGCCGGTATTGAAATCGGCAAGGGTATTATCAAGACTCAACTTGCAGCCTTGATAAAGTTGCATTATCGCCAGTGCAGTAAACATTTTCCCCATTGAACCAATACGCATTTTGGTTTCGTCATTAAGAGGAGTGTGGTTGGTTGTATCTCCAATTCCGTCAGTGTATTTGAAAATTGGTATGCCATCTTTCGAAATAACGAGCTGTCCAGAAAAACGATTTTCGCTTGCTGATTGCCTGAGCTTTTGAGAAATGGCATCGAACATTTTTTGGTCTTCTTTATCCGGCTTGTATTCACTCTCAGGAGTGAAATCTTGCACCTCAAAACCATTTAGAAAACTCAAATCTTTTTGAGAAGACGTAGAATTTTTCCTTTGTAACGACTCGACCTCAAAGCCAGAAGCATAACCATTAGCACCAGATACAATACCAAAGTCGTCGCCCAAATTAGTACGCTGATTGCCAATTAGACTGGAAAAACTTCCAAGCAATTCAGCAGGATTGAAACATGTTTGACCAGTCTGGGCTGGGCCAGACTCGCAAGGTTTGTCGCAAACTTGAGCCGTCTCCGTCACTACCGCACTCCGTAAATTTTGTGAGTGCGCCATCAAGCCACCATCTTAACTAAGACGGCAAAAAACGAACCAAAAGAGGGATCATTCTAGTTAACCTCGAACAAAGCGGGCTGTCAAGAAGAATTAACCATTCTACTTGTCTATTTGTTGGAGCTTGGATTCCATTTCACCAAGCGTAGCAAAACGCTTTGCTATCAGTTGTTCTGTAGTATGACCTTTCTTTTTCAAAATGTGTTGGTGTATTCCTTCATCAGCTGCCCAATATGAAGTCAAAAGCAACGACACGCCCGACCCTACAAGCGGAGGGATGGTTGAAATAAAACCAAGCGTAGTAGCTTTCATCGGACTATTCTTGAAACTATTTGCTGCCACCAAAGACATAACGTCTTGAGCAAGAAACGCGCCAGAAATTAGCGGTCCAGAAATGTTCGACTGCAAAGCAACCTTTTGAAAACGTCTATCTTCAATTGTAGTTTTGGCTATGTAGTCATCGTATTCACAGGACCAGAAATCAATTAGCGACAACCTCGCATGAATATTATCGAGTAACGGTTGGGATAAAGCCTTCGATTTTTCGACCTTTGCTTTCAGACCTGCGATTTCGCTTTTTGCTATTTGTTCGGGATCATAAAGTTTTTCTTTGAACTTAACGCCAAGCTTCTTGCGATGCAAATTGTACAAATAATTGTATGACCACGAACTCAACGGTGCACTAACAATACCAAAGCCATCACCGACGATACCAACCTTTGCAGAAGGGTTAAACAAATGCGGCTTATCGAGGGCTCTCAAACTTATAAGATAACTCGCACCGTAGAGAGTTGCAGAAGCGACGTCCAGCACATAATAAACATTGTTGCTAGCTTGATAAGATTTGGCATCAGCGTAAATATCCGCAAATTCGTTAAGGCACCAATCACGAAAATACTTGAGAATACGCCCTTCTGCTTGAAGTATTTCAATTCCTTCTTTGCTATCTAATTGAGCTATGGCTGCGTTTCTTTGCGCTATGAGTGAGTCTATTTCGATCAAACGCGACTGGACATTTTTAGCCGCGGTTTTGGGATCCATTTTTTTAATTTTGTGTTTGACAGTGGTACTGATATTAGAAGCCAGTTCCAGAGCCGAACTTCCCCCCTGAAACACTACCGCCAAAAAACCGATTTTGGTGGTGCGTTCTGCAAGCGGTCTGGAAATTCTATCTGGTGTGGTGAGATTCCTTCCAAGGTCGCTGCACGAGCCTATATAACTTCCCAGAGTCAAACCAGCTGAAGCCTGCTGGAGCAAGAAATAGCGAAAGTATCTGTATTTAGGATCTTTGCTTGCAAACAATCGATATTTGTTATAGAAGCGCTCAAGATCAATTTCTTTCAAAAGTATTTGAGTTGTGTAATGTTCAATTTGTTCTTCCTTTTCTGAAAAGGCACTTGCCTGCGCAGGTAATGCGCAGAATCTTATTGCTATTAGCAAACAAAGAAACAAGGATTTAAACACTTGATATCCGATTGAGATCTCCGCCTCCTATTCTAACGCGCAGAGACTTTGAGATTGAATTACGAACTCTATCTAAAGCCGAAATCCCAAAACTCTGATTTTGCGGGTCCCCCCACCCATTCAAAAACCATATCCGTTAACGGATATGGTTTCGAATACAGTCGTGAAGAGACGGGTTCAGAAAATTCATTATTATTTGCGCTATTTGCTACCATACTGAAATAAAGATACGTACCTGAAAGTAGTTATGCTCATCATCAATTCCAGAATTCAAATACCCTTGTCTGAATTCAACTTTGCATTCGCGCGAAGTGGGGGGCCTGGCGGACAAAACGTCAATAAGGTCAATAGCAAAGCAATCCTGCGCTGGGCAGTTGTAATCACACAGAGTTTGCCATATGACGTAAAAGCGAGATTTCTAGAAAAATTTGCCAATCGGCTCACCGCTGAAAACGAAATCATCATCACCAGTCAAAAGTTTCGCGACCAAAACAAAAACGTTGATGATTGCCTGGAAAAACTTCGTGCCATGATTGAAAGCGTTGCCGAGCGCCCCACGCTTCGAAGACCAACCAAACCGACTTACTCATCTGTCAAAAAAAGAGTGGAAAAAAAGGTTGCTCTCTCGCAAAAGAAGAAAGCGCGCAAAGCACCAATTTTTGACGACTAGTTCTACATCATGCCTGTTGGCGGAATATGCAGATTATCCATTGGACGCACATCATTGAGGTCTTCTCTGACGTCTTCAGGTCCTGAGTCGTCTTGAGCCTCTTCAAGCTCGTTTTCTTCGCAGGTTTTAATTAACTCCACAGCACAATGTGCATGAGTAAGCACTGCCTGTGCGACACTTCCCAAAAGCAACATAGCCAGGCGAGTGTGACCGTGGGAGCCTATTACAATCAAATCGGCTTTCCATTCATTTGCATATTGCACTATGGCTTCTCTGGGATCTCCATTGATAATTTTGACGTGGATATGCTTGAGTTCACTTATTTTTTCCAAATACTCAGCAAGCTCGGTCAGACTTTTCTGTAAATGCGTTCGTCTTTCTTGCCACTGAAACATGATGTCTGTCGCTTTTTGAGGGTCGGACTCTTTCTCATACTTATTTTTTACAGCATCAATAACTGCAAGCAATGAAACTTCGGTTTCTTCATGCCAGTGTAAATTCGCGATCCATTTTAGAGCAGCAATAGAGCTATGAGACCCATCGCAAGGAACGAGCAAACGGGTCATCCGAGGCGAGATTTCATGCGGCTCATCATGAAGAGGGTGCTTTGCGATCATGACCGGGCATCTTGCATGCGATGATACCGCATGTGATACACCACCAAGCAGTCTGCGCTTGAGCGATTTCCGGTCGTGCGAACCCAAAATAATCAAATCGGCTTTCCAATCTTCGGCTTCCTGCAAAATCATTTCGGCGGGATCGCCTTCAAGCAGCTCGAAAGTCACTTCACACTGAGGCAATTCTTTTTGCAAATCAGTTGCATACCCGCCGCACGAAAGTCCATACTGATACAAGAACTGTTCGCGCTCGATGCTTTGTCCAAACTTACCAAACATAGCAAATAGAGAGTCATGCGCCTTCACCACGGCGATAACTTTTATTCTGGTACCAGCTTCCCATCTGCGCGAAATCAAATATGTGGAAGCCGCAGTGGAAGTGATTGTATTTAATCCGTCTATTGGAAAAAGAATTTTCATGAAATTGAAATCTCAAAGAGCCCAGATTATACCTCTGAGCGATTATTGACATAGTCAAGTATGATTGAATAGACTGTAAATGGATAATTTCCTTACATTGGGGTGTCGCCAAGCGGTAAGGCATCTGATTCTGGTTCAGACATTCTGAGGTTCGAATCCTTGCACCCCAGTTCAAAAATTCACTAAGTTACTTCTTCTGAGCTTTAGCCCAGGAATCTTTCAATGTCACGATGCGGTTAAAAACAAGCGAGTCTGGCTTGCTGTCTTTCTCATCGGCTATGAAATATCCCTGACGCTCGAATTGAAAACGATCACCAGGCTTGCATTCACCAAGACTGCGCTCTAGCTTGCAGCCGGTCAAGACTTGCAGAGCATTTGGATTGATGGCATCCAGAAAATCGCTGTCTTTGCCGGTAGGTGGAGCTTCGTCAATTAAGAGCCTGTCGTATAAACGGACCTCGGCACTGACATTGTCTGTAGCGCTAACCCAGTGAATAGTCCCTTTGACTTTACGCCCGACCGGGTTCTCACCAGGCTTAACTTCTTCGTCGTAACGAGCGCGGATTTCAGTGACATTTCCGCTTGCATCCTTGATAACATCAGTGCAGGTAATCAAATACGCATAGCGCAGACGAACCTCTTTTCCTTGCGCCAGGCGGAAATAATCTTTTGGCGGCTCTAGCATGAAGTCGTCTTGCTCGATATAAATCTCGCGAGTAAAAGGAACTTTGCGAGTACCTTCTTTTGGAACATCGTGCGGCCAGTAAGACGCTTCGAGTTCTTCGGTTTTTCCATCGGGATAATTCTCTATCACCACTTTAAGGGGCTTCAGCACTGCCATCACACGTGGTGCTTTTTGATTGAGGTCATCGCGAATAAAGAAATCCAGTTGATTCATATCAACCGTGCTATTTGCTTTTGCAATTCCTACGCTGGCGCAGAAGTTGCGAATAGCTTCAGGCGTGATACCACGTCTGCGCATACCCGCAATGGTGGGAAGGCGAGGATCATCCCATCCACAGACATGTTTGCCTTCTACAAGTTCGAGCAAACGTCTTTTACTCATTACGGTGTAATTCAAATTCAAGCGCGCAAATTCGTATTGATGAGGGCGCGAAGGAAATTTAGCGTAATCCATAAGATTGTCTATTACCCAATCGTACAACTCACGGTTGTTTTCGAACTCAAGGGTGCAGATACTATGCGTGATACCTTCAAGTGCGTCAGAAATTGGATGCGCATAGTCATACATCGGGTAGATGCACCACTTATCCCCAGTCATGTGATGCTTGGTATGACGAATGCGATAAAGCATCGGGTCACGCATTTTCATGTTTGGATTGGCCATATCAATTTTGGCGCGAAGCACGTGTTCGCTATCCTTGAACTCGCCTTTGCGCATGCGCGAAAACAAATCGAGATTCTCTTCAACACTGCGATCGCGATATGGACTATGTTTACCTGGCGTCTTCACATCGCCACGAAATTCTTTAATTTCAGCATCGGTCTGCGAGCAAACATAAGCTTTGCCAGATTTGATCAGGTGCTCGCCATACTCATACATTTTTTCGAAATAATCGCTTGCGTGGTAAAAACCATCCCACTCAAATCCCAACCAACGCACATCGGCTTGAATGCCTTCTTCGAACAAAGTGTCCTCTTTGACCGGGTCAGTATCGTCAAAGCGCAGATGGCATCGAGTCCCGCTATTGGGCAACTTCTCGCGATATTCAAGCGCCAGTCCAAAGTTCAAACAAATAGACTTAGCATGTCCAATGTGTAAAAAGCCATTAGGCTCTGGGGGAAAACGAGTAATGACTTTTTGATGACGCTTCGCCTCTAAGTCATCGTTTATGATGTCACGAATAAAATCTGATGGTTTAACCGGCACCGGTGCGGTCGAGCTCATTTTCCACTCCTGATTTTGACCGACACTTTGCAGCCGGCGCTAAATTGGTACGAACCATAAATTTTACTGTACTTTCCGCCCCAAAGACCCTGGCGTGAAGAAAAACGATACTCTTGGCAATACTCTTAGTCAAAATCAACGTAGGCGCATGCAGCCCAATAGGCGACACCACACACAAGGACCGAGTTCCCATAAGGGCCAAACACCATGAAACTGGTAAGATAGAGCACGAAACATTAGGTTTTCAATATTCAATCAAATGACCGAGCGACCAACAGTATCAGTAGTTTTGCCCTGCTTGAATGAAGCGGGTGCACTTGGTCTTTGCATAGACAAAATCCGCGACACGTTCGAAAAGAATAATATCGATGGTGAAATTGTCATTTCGGACAATGGCTCCACAGATGGTTCTATAGAAATTGCACAAAGCAAAAATGTTAATTTGTGCCACCAACCTAAGCGCGGTTATGGCAACGCTTACTTGAAAGGATTTTCCGAAGCTAACGGAAAATATTTCATCATGGCAGATGCTGATGATACCTACGATTTCGCCTTAATACCACAGTTCTTGCAAAAATTGATTGACGAAAAATATGACTTCGTCACAGGCAGCCGCTATCTCACAGGTGGCATGGGACAAATTCCATTCTTGCATCGAGTCTTTGGCAATCCACTTTTGACCTGGATATTAAATACGCTTTTCGGAACGAAATATACTGACGTGTATTGCGGGTATCGAGGCTTCAGCCGCGAAGCATACGAGATAATCGAACCCGTTAGTCAGGGAATGGAATTCAATCTCGAGTTAGCTATAAATGCGGGCTTAGCAAAATTGAAAGTTGCAGAAATACCGATTGTTCTTGGGGAACGAATCGGTGACTCCAAGTTGAATACTTTCAAAGACGGCTGGCGCAGTTTGCGCATGATGCTATTGTATTCGCCCAACCAGCTTTTTTTAATTCCTGGCATGACACTGCTCATGCTCGGAATGATTACGCATTTGCTTTCACTAAGCGGCATTCTCAAGATTGAAGATTCTTTTACTAACACTCTTGTTTGTCTGTGCGCCACTATTAGTAGTGTCGTCGGTGTACAGGTCTTAAGTTTGTGGCTGCATGCAAAAACTTATTCATGGCGGCGTCGATTTGATGGTGAAAATAATTTTCTAACTGGCTTTTATAACTTGTTTACGCTTGAGACCGGGCTTGGAGCAGGAATATTGATGACCCTGTTTGGTCTTGCAGTAGTTTTTGCTTCAGCGTTTTTTCAAGCTAAAGGACAAGCACATTTTGTCAATTCAGTTCAATGGATCACCTTTGCAGCAACATTAATCATTAGTGGTATTTCTTCATGCTTCACGGCGTTGTTCATAAGCGCAATGTCGATGACCATGCCATTTGAGTCTCGAACTGTATCTGTTAAACGGTCGAATCAGGAATGAGCCCGAGCTTATTCATTGTCAGAGTGTTTTTTCCCTGTCTTTTCGCTTTGACATCTATTGGTATCATGTCATTCATAATGGTGGCAAGCGCTCCAACTGCACTCAAGGTTTCTGACGGTCCACAGTACTACGGAATCTCAAAAATGCTTGCAGACGGCAAAGGTTCTCGCGTTTATGCACAGCCCGACTATTCTGATGTTACGGCTGAATGCTTTCCCGAACTCAAAGGTCGAAAGCGCGAAACTTTTCTTGCACCATTTTCTCTTCCCTGGCTATGGCCGCTTCAGCTTGTGCCCGCCAATATATTTATTGCTACCTGGACTTTGTTTCTTGGTGCGACCCTATTTGTCAGCCTATTAATGCTAGCGCAAACATTCAATCTAAGAATAGGTCAAACGGCGTGGTTCTGCGCATTTCTCTATCTATCAGGGTCTGCTTATGAATCGCTTCGGATAGGACAGTTGGCACCACTTTTGATACTATCTTTTTCAAGCGCATTGTTTTTCGCAAAAAAAGAAAATTGGTGGCTTGTCGGCATAGCCCTTAGCTTGCTTATTCTAAAACCTCAAGAGCTTTTACCCATAGCAGTAGCACTGCTTGCTGGTGGTAGGTGGAAATGGATTCCAGCCTTTGCCATTTGCGGACTGGTTTTGCTTGGACTCTCTTATTTAATGATTGGTCCTGAAGGCTATGCAGGTTATTCTGAGATCATGCGAGATATCTACAATAACCATAACTCGCTGCATACTGAACTTGCACCAACCATCAGAGGTCAACTCTTGTTATTATTCCCGCAATTCGTTGGTCCAATTACCACTATTACTTCGCTCATCAACCTCGCGGGCATTGCATTGATAGCGCTCTGGAGCCGCAAGCTAAAAGATTCTCCAAACTGGATGGAATATACATTTTTTGCAGCACTGCCATTTGCATGTGTCACTGCTCTTTATTGGCACTCTTATGATTTGCTTTTACTCATGCCTGTTTTTGCTATCGCAATGAAAGACAGTCTGTATAAAGAGATTCCAGCATGGTCATATTTAATCTTGATTCCTTTGGCTGCGATTTTCTTCTTGCCATCCTACATTTTTGTGCATTACAACTATCTGTTAGAAGGCGGCAAAATCAATCCATTCTTCTTAGCTATGCTCATTTTCTCTGCAATCTGTATCTATATCCCAGTAAGCAAAGAAGAAGTCGATATAATCAAAACATGAAACAAATTCTATTAGCCATTACAATTGCCCTCTTAATGCATCCGGCCCTGGCCCAGGGTCGAGGACAGGTACCGCCTGGGACCGCGGACATGCCGGGTTCGTCTGGCGCCGTAGAAGGTGAAGCAGGATGCTCTTCGCCAGGCTCTGAAGGCATGCCAGATACCGACGCTGAATATCTGAAATTAGTGAACCAGGCAGCAAAATCTGGTCTTAGAAGCCAACGGTATATTGGTAGCTTGATAGAGCTTGGTCTGCATTACAATAGAGTTGGGAAATATACACAAGCCTGCTCGGCACTTACAAAGGCTCTTGCAATTGTGGATTCGGGAGCTCTAAAGCCCACTCCAATAGCCAATCGCGTTCCGGACAAAATCATCGAGCACCACGGCAACGACACAGTAAGCGCCGAAGTAATTCATCAACCACTGCCATACGAAGAAACTCTCGAAGCATTATTTCCTCCGTTAGTCGAGTCTGAAATTGCAACCAACAAATTTGTCAACGCCGAAATTCACATAAAACGCCAGATCAAACTTGCCACTGCCAATGAAGTCTCTGGCAAAATCAATTTGATGTCTGCATATGGACAATACGCAAATTTGCTCAAGAAAATGAAACGAACACGCGAAGCGGCTATCTATCAAAAGAAAGCTGATGATATCAACGCGACGTTCAAGGGACTTTAGCTTTACGCAACACATTCGCATTGGATACAGTGATATTTTCGGGCTGGAAAATCAACTAATATCAGTGTTCCTTTTTGCTGTTCGACACCGCAATGGACACATGCTTTTGTCTTCAGCGCTTTTGCTACATATGGTCTAGATTTTTCTTTGCGGCATTTAGCTATTTCTTGCAAAAACAGTTTAACTTCGCGGCAATCTTCTGGAGCTTGCAGAAGTAAATTAAACAATGATTGATATTCATCGTGAATTTTTTGCGGCCAGGGTGAAATGGAATTTCTCAATGCCCTGATTCTGTCAATTATTTTGTCATACGACGATTTGGCTCCAACTAAATTTAGATGACGAGCTTCATAACAGCGCAAACACTGTATTTTGCTTGCACTCCCGTACCAGATAAAAGTTTCACCCACTCTTATTCGCCTTCCACAAAGACACCAACCACCGTATCGAGCCGTTATCTTGCGCGCCTTTACTTCCATATCCGCGTCCTCCCTGCTTCTTGCAACCATAATGCAATCGAAAAATACAAACAAAAAGGTGCAATTACACAGTGACCTTGCTAAGATAATCCAATGCTTAATGGATCACAAAAACAAAAATTTGCTTTTGCGCTAGGATTATTTTTCGCAGTTACTTATGCAACAGCGGCTTGGGCTGGCGACACCAACGCATCACCAAGCGGCAAAGATTCAATCGACTATAATCCGCTGGACGATCCATATCTAGACGAAGCTGGCGAATTCAGTCGCCAAAACGATGTGGTTAAAGCGTCATCTTATTTTAAGGCGAAACGATACGCTGAAGCATTGCAATACTACAAGAAGGCTTCAGAAACTACCGGAGACGACGGTGGGGCCAAAATAATGATGGGCTACTGCTACTATTATCTAAAACAATATCCCGCGGCACTTAAACAATATCAAACGGTTCGCGAATTCGGAAAATCGGCAGCGGTGCGCGAGCGTGCGCGGAAACTTGAAGTACAGCTTTCGCAGTTAATGAGCGGTGCCTGTCCTGGAAGTTGCAGAATGGGTTACGTTCTAAAAAAAGTCAAAGGCAAAGATGAAATCGTCAAATGCCCCATATGTGGTGGCACCGGAAAAGTAACTCCGCGCAAGTAGTAGTTGCTATGGTGAAAACAATTGACAAACACTGATGCCACCTTTGGCATCATAAACTATTCCGATTCCAATAGACTGACCCGTGTTATCTAAAATGTTCTTTTTATGCCCAGGAGAATTCATCAAATCTTTGTCCGCCATTTCAACAAGAACCGGACCCGGCAGGTTGAAAATAGTGTATGCAATATTTTCACGTACCCAACCATTGAATCCACCCGCTTTAGCTCTGTCGCGCGGGTCTTCTCCACTAGGATTTATGTGGTCAAAAAATCTACGCTTAATCATATCTGCTGCGTGTCCACGCGCAATAGTGGCAAGAGTCGAATCTTGCGAAAGAGAGCCCAGTCCCGCATCTTTTCTATGTTTATTCACTAGCGAGACCATATAGCTTTCAAGCTCGCCAGTATTAGCTCGACGCGCACCGGTTACAGCGCCTCCACCCATTGGAGGTGAACCACCATGACTATCATGACCACCGCCTGCACTTCCAGTTGGTCTAACGGATTGATACGCTGGCGGCGCTGCTTTCATCGCTTTGAAATTTCTTACTTGCTGCGCAAGAGACGATGTCAAACTGCTTAAGCGCTTGCTGATGTCTTCTTCGCTTTTACCAGCCTTAACGTCGCTTTCGATGTCCGCAAGAGCCTTCTCGTAAGGCGTGGTGCCGACCCCAGCTTTTTTAGCTTTTACCAAGTAATCGTATACTTGCTTTCGCTTTTCGAACGCAGGACCGGGTGCTACTACGTCTTGTGCCACACAGACGCTGGCACCGAAAATTGAGGCTGCAATTATGAGAGTTTTTAGAGTCGATTTCATAATCTCTTCCTTCCATGCACCATGTTATCATTTTTGACTCAACTTCACGTAGGCGATAAAGATGTATTCAAACCTCTCATTTTTGGGCGGCACCATAACAATTTGCTCAATAATGTTTGCAACACTTTTCGGAGCATTAGAAGCAAAGTCCAACACAATCACAAACGAGACTGGCTTGCAAGCCGAATCACTTCCGCAATCAGTCACCAATTTAGACTTGTGCACTCTCGCCTACCAACTCTATCACCAGTCTTTATGCTTGCCTCTTGATCCCTGGTACGACATGATGTCCCGCGTGGGTAGCGACCGTCGCAACAATATTTGCAAATTCACTCATGATTACGCCCAAAATTTAGGCGGATACTATAGCGGACCTAATGCCGCCAGAGGCTTTGGCGAAAGTAATCGCAATCTCGATCCCATTCTTTCAAATTATAAATATATCGACGCCAAGCTTCCAACGTTTAATCGAGATGGCGAGATATTTTTAGCACTTCAAGCGCCGACTTATATCACCCAAAATATCAAAACAATTGAGGGCATTAGATACAGGTCAAAACCAACCAGTTATCCTCACAACGATACAGAAAGATTCTCAATTCGCCAATACCCAAGCGGCGAAGACCACATAGTAGTATTTGAGGGCGGAACAGGAAATACTGGCATTACAGGTAGTGCACAAGCTACAGATCCATCCTGGAGCCTGATGGGCTTTGTGATGATGAAGAAGACACTAGCCGGCTACGATGCCCATATTGTTTTCCGCGGTAGCCGAAGCGGAGCGTCACTATTAAAGACAGTTTGGAGAGCACAAAATTTCATTGGCGAACCTAAAGGCAATCCCGACTGGATAACCGATTTGCGCGGCATGAAACAAGTAGAACATCCTCTTATTAGCAAAGTTGGCAAAGTTACTCAAGGATTTTCAGAGTCATTACCTACTATGCTTGGAACAATTACAGCATGCTGCAAATATATCGAGCAGACTTATGGTGCTCCTCAAAATATTTATGTTACTGGGCATAGTTTAGGAGCAGGGCTTGCCACACAATTTGTAAGCGCAGTAATGCAGGGAAATTATGGTGAAGAGCTCAGGCAAGAAGTAAAAACCTGGCCGTGGCAGAATGCAACTCTTGTTGCTTATGCTCAGCCAATCCCTGGCGATACTTCCTGGGCATCTAACTTTGACAAACTCACTCCCACAGCTGAGCACTACTGGGTAGAAGGAGACAGTGTTGTCGAGGCGACAGATAGCCGTATCGTCGGCATGATTATAGATAAAGGCGCACACAGCGGCATACAAAAGAAACTTGCGATGGTTTCTGAATGCTCAGATAATCCACACGAAGTTTTTGTAATCCGAGCCGCACTTATTCGGGATTTGCTTGCTAAATCTGTCAGTCTTGGCTCTCTGGCTGAAACGAAGCAAAACAACTGGGGTTATTATGAGAACTTTTCCAAAATGCTCAAAGGGCAACCCAAGAACTATGTAATACCAAATACAGTGGCTTGCAAATTCGTCACGGATCAAAATCTTCGTCCCATTTTACAAAACTGCGACTTCAGCACCAATCTCGAAAACTGGCTTGAACAGTCGTACGCCAGAATGATAGTAGATAAAAGCAGCTATATCGGTCCTAAATTTCAAAGTACTTTGGATGAGCGTAAAAAAACCGTTCTCGACATTATCGCCAAGATGAAAGAGTCTTCGCCGAACGACAACCTTCAAGCATTAGGGAATTTGGAAAACGACAATAAACTCGTTGATGATACTCTTGGACTGAGTAATGAAGAACAATGGATTTACTGCGGTATGATTCTTTCTCGCATGCAAAATTCGAGCTTGACTCTATACAATCTAGAGTCAAACTCAATCATTAATACATGTCTGGATTCGAAGTTCGAGTAGATGACTACTTGCCAAAAAGCTGACAAACTCTCAGCCGCCAGGTAACTGGATCGTACGCAATTCCAATTCCAACAACTTTTAGCGTTGGGTCAAGAATATTAGCTTTGTGCCCTGGTGACTGCATTAAGCGCTCATCTGCAGCTTCCACTTCCAAAATACCATTGCCACCCATTGCAGTTCGCGCGATATTTTCCCGAACGCCATTTTTATAGCCAGCTTTCTGCGCGCGTTTGAATCCGTCCAGTCCATCTGGATTGGTGTGGTCGAAAAACTTACGTTTAATCATGTCATCTGCGTGTTCGCGAGCACATCGTGCAAGAGTCCCGTCAGTACCAATCGTTGGAATGCCATTTTCTTTTCTATGCTTATTCAAAAGAGTGAGCATATAGCTTTCCAATTGCGACACTGGAATTTGCTTTTTTGACTTCTTCAGCTTCTTCAAATTGGCAGGATCAATTGAGGAGCCCATACCAATGCCGGATGCCTTAATCGTTTTACGATTTTGCACTTGCTCGCTCAAAGCCCTGGTAAGTCTTACAATCTGGCTTTGTATCTCTGTCTCAGCGACACCATTTTTTACGTCTTCTTCTATTTTGTCCAAAGCCGTGTCGTAAGGACCAGTTCCAAAACCAGTCGCACGAGCTTTTTGCAAATAAGTTTTTAGCTGTTGACGCTTCTCAGCACAGGGTCCAGGATTTACTTCAGCCCAAACTGGATTGCTCTGAGTCAGGAAACTCACGGACAACATACTGAAAAATGCTAAATGACGAGTCTTCATAACTCGTCATTCTAACAAAATCCCAACCCTTTGCATTAATCTTGCAATTAGGCGCTGCGCCTGCGTTTTGAACCATTTTTAGAGCCGTTGTGGTGAGGAGTCATCTGACCATCTTGTTCTGCCAATGGCTCTTCAGTGACTATCTCGCTGTCTGCTGAATTACCCTGGTTAGAACTGGCAGATTCAAACTGACTGCCAATTTTTCCCATCAAATTCAGACCCTGCTCTTTTAATTTTTCTCCGTTTTCAGATAAGGTTTGAACACCTTTCTCTGTATCTTCCTTTATTCTGGCGCGTAATTTTTTGCCAGAGGTTGGAGCTGTTAAAAGCCCCCCGGCAGCACCGGCCAAAGCACCTGCAGCGGCGCCCACGAAGACACCGACTACTACTCCAGCCTTGAAAATAGTCACAATTAAACCTAGATTTGGTAATTTAAACATTCTATTCACCTGTCCTTATAATTACTGCTTAGCATTGACACTTGGGTGCGTTGCCGAGCATGCGATTTTGACCGTCGCGTTTTGTTACGAAGACAGAACCAAGGTACTAAATAGTCAGGCACGAAAATACTTAGGGTATTTCTTCGCGTATCCATTGGGTCAGTAGTTGAGACAAAGTTTGATTTTTCAAACTAGCTACTTTGAAAGCTCTTTCCTCCGTCTTCCAGTCAAGTCGCAGCTGATATGCATTGCTTGGAGGATCCGATACTTCATGTTCGCTTATAACTCTGCCTGCCACCATATCAATGGAAGCTATTTTGCCATCTAATAACGACGCAGAACATACAGCGTTCCTCGGCATCGATTCGAATTCCATTTCAATTTCTTCTAGTTTGTCTGCTGAGAAAGCTTCTCCCGAAGCTACATCCTTAGTACAAATCACGGCTTTCCCTTTGGCGCTAATTGAACCAGGAAATCCCAATTCCCTGCTAGCACTTGAATACACTCGGCGACGTTCCTTTTCAGCTTCAATTTCGTTTGCCATAAAGTGCTGAAAAAGAATTGAACCTGTTAGAAAACTTCCTATCAGCGCCAAAGACCATTTACAGTATCGTTTAATTTTGGCTATGCCAACGGGACAATCACGCGTGATTACCGTTCCATCAGGTCTTCTATAAAGTGAAAAACAATAGCCAGTATCGCTTCCAATCAGCTTTACCGCTTCAGATGTCGTCATCTCGGAAATGTTGTAAACATTCAAATGACACTGCGAGCAGTATCGCTTCGTATCGGTTCCTTTCATACTATCCCATGGAACTTTGCACGGCGAAGCAATACGAATATCATCGAGATTAATATCACTCATATTTTTTCACCTTTTTCAAAATCCAAGCACGCATCAGCTTTGATACCGATGTTTTCTTCTTCTTCGCGATTTCATCGATTTGCTGTAGTTCATTAATAGAGAGATTCAGCTCAACTCCCGACTCGTCCCCACTAAATACAATATCTGAACCTAATACAATATCCCTTGCGATCAAAATGGAATCAGCGGAAATGTCTTTGCTCAATCTATTTCCTACTACCAAATCCGGATTCCAGAGTGCTCCTGCTGGAACTTTAGAAGGACTAATTTCGAGTAAGTCCAAGTCTTCGTTACGAATTCGATAACCCGCAGGCAGATCTTTATTTGCCTTGATTACTCTTGCTCTAACAAAACCACCAGCTTCCAGATCTTTGTTTTTCTCGATTAATTCCATTTCTTCAGTTGAAAACAACCTGGACCATTGCATCACCGCCAGTACCATTCCTATTAACATACTCGCCATAGCTGCATATAAATATCGCATTTGTCTGAATTCGATAGGACAGTCTTTTGTAATCACGGTCCCATCGCGCCTGCGCCAGAGTCTGATGCAAAGCCGCCCTTCGGTTTTGGTAATCAGTTGGGCCACTTCTTCTCGTGTCATCTCGCTGATGTTATAAACATTGAGCGAACACTTTGCACAATTGCGCACGCGATTATCACCTTTCATCTTCCGCCAGGAAGCTTTGCAAGGCGAAGCAATACGCACGTCTTCAAGATTGAAATCGTCCATAGCAATATTCTCGATGTAAAAAACTGCCCCCAATTTCATGCTAGTAGCAGCATCAAAATTCGGTACTAGGGAAAACCCTAGCTCGCAACAACTGTTGACAATCGATTCAATGCTCAGCCCTCAATGATGTCGGCGATAGTCGACTCTTTTAACTCGCATTCGACCATCTCGAGCATATTATCGAGACGTTTATGAAGAGAGCAAAGCTTGTCTTTATGTTCTGGGAAATTGAGCGGACATGTTTTGATTCTCTCAATTGGATCTACAAGATTCACAACTTCTAGGACCGGTATATCTGCTGGTTTTCGTCCAATCTTATAACCACCCTGAGTGCCTCGCCGCGATTCGATGATAGTGGAGCGTGAAAGACCTTGCAAAATTTTGGATAAGTAGGCGGGCGGTATTTTAGTCTGGCTGGAGATTTCCTTAGCGTTGAAATACTGTCCTTCGTTTCGAGAAAGAAAAACTACTGCAATCAGCGCATATTCTACAGTCTGGGAAAACATCCAGCCTCGCTTTTACCGCACTACATTTTCAAGTTCCACAAGCTTTGTATTCTGTACTCCAAAAGGCAGATTTTGAGCAGGAATTTTACCATTTTTGTGATTTTTGACTTCATCGCGAATTTCACGCTGGAAAGTATCAAGCATCCATGTCGCCCATGAAACCTCATTCACAGTAGCTGCCTGAGCAACCCCTCTAAACGCTTGCACCGGCTCTTGTCTGTGTCTGTAACCAGCTCTTGTGAGCATGGTTCCCCAGGCTATTTGGGGTCCTCCCTTAGCTAGATAAGAAACGAAGCTTTCAATAACCTCTCTTTTTTGTTGAACAGCTAGTTTTTGTAGAAATTCTTCTCTTTGATTTAGAAGTTGAGCAAGTAACTCATAGGGCTTCTGACTTCTATCTCCAGCTTCGGTCGAAAGCTGACCAAGTATTTTTACATCGTCTCTTAGAGCGGCAACTGTTTTAGTTCTAGATTCGATCAAACTTTTCTTGACTTTGTCATTGCTAACTTTGCCTTGAATTGCTGCACCACCGTGAATGAGAACTGGAGCCGCTGTCAATATCGAACCTGATACCAGAAATCCTACACCACCTCAACCAACCTTTTTCAGGTTGACCTGCTTGACGCCTCGCATAACATTGTAAGCACCAGGAAATGCACCTGTTGCACACACGGCGAGTGTACCTAAAGTAGTAAGGTCACGAGCTACTCTCTTTTTGCGAGAATCGACATAGATCTTCGAAAACTCGATCAGCGCAAGGTCCCTAATATCTTTTAGAACATTGCCTTCGGCAATCATCATGGCTTTCTTATCTGAAGAAGCTGATTCGCATTGAGCATTTCTTTGCTCAAACAATTTGTCCAGATCTGTCTTTATAGAAAGAGCGCGGTTGTAAACAGTTTTTGCGTCAAATCCTTTTCTTTTGCCTTTATAGTCATTGACGAGGTCGTAAACGCCCTCGCCGGCATACATTCCACCAAGGGTCAAATACGCAACAAGTACAATCAAAGCCCCACACTGCAGCCTGCCTTTATGCGCCAGTCCTTCTCCAGGATTTTTATAATAGCGATAGAACTGACTCATCAATATAATATCGCCGACATTGGCAATGGTACCGCCTGCAGTATCGTAGAAATTCATACGACGCTTTTTCCATTTTGAGCCTTTTGTGTAATGGCTAAAAAATTCGGCGTTCAACTTAATAAGTTCAACTTCCTTTTTCAAAATCTCTTTGTCTATCGCAGACATACTGGTCGTGCTTTGCTGGATATAGTCACGAAGAGTAGTCGGATCCTGAGACTCCTGGGCATGTAGAGGACCCATTGAACTTAGACCGATTGCTGCGCACAAAACGACTGACATGCACTTTGTTGACGATTGCCCAAACATATTGATACCTGTTGTTCACTACCGGGGGGATATTGCCAGAGTGGACATTTTGAAACATCAATCTAAAGGGTTATTTCTTTGAATCGCCTATTCCAAGCATATTTCAGCCATTAAATCCGGACACTTTTATCCGAAATGTCGGCATCATTCTATAGACTGAGTCCCCATTTAGTGGGCAACTCCAGATGTATCATGGTACCGTTATTGGATTTATACGTTTGTTTGATTCTAGTTCTTCCAATTATCCCAAGCCGCTCCGGAAATGCAACCCTGGCATATTTGCTTATTTCGCAAAAGATGTTCTGACAATCTATCAATTGCAACGGCCGCCCGAAAAGTGTTTCGAATTTGAGGCCGGCAGCATCAAAAAGTGAATCAAGATTTTTTGTCACCAGTTCGATAATTTCTTCGTTAGTGAAATCAGACGTCTGATTGAAACACTTAGCTATTCCATCTCTAGCGCCTGGTCCTGCGACTACAAAATCCATTTCGGAAAAATCAATTATGTCACTGTAATTCAGATCAATAGTATATTGAAACGCCAGAAAATTACCCAGAGAAGGACACTGGCGAAGAGTTTCAAACACCTCACGCATTGATTTTGCTTTGGCAATTTTATGAGGAATTCGATTTGCAAACATGAATTCAAGCAAACGCAAATGGTTTCGATGTTTTAACTGCTCACCAAATACGGTGCCTGGCGAGGGCATGACGTAAGCCATCGAATAAATTGGAACACGAGAATTTTTGGCATCACTCAAAATTGCATCGTAACGCTCATAATTATAGGTTCGCCAGCTTATTTCTCCCAGATGTCGCTCTAGCAAATTCCAGGTATCAATACGATTGAAGATCTTAAATAAGAGAATGCGGAAAAAGAGTTCTTCTAAACTTTGCTCACCACGAGTTATAACTTCACCTACCAAAAACTGACTGACACGATCCAAGACACGATAAGTATTGGTAAATTTCCAATTAAACAAAATTGGATCAGC
>CAZFKB010000040.1:0-26158 GCA_964519785.1 uncultured Candidatus Obscuribacterales bacterium
GGAACTATAAAGTCCAGGGCTTTAAATACACCATAAACGATCAGGAAACTATCAGGCAAAGAAGATAGTTATTAAATGAATTTGTTGGACGAGTTAAAAGCAATTGTGGGCGAAGAAAATGTTCTTCACGACCCGGTTGACTTGAGTGTCTATGAATGTGATGCAGAAACTCTGGATTTGAGTTTGCCCGATTATGTAGTTCTGCCTGCTTCTACTAAAGAAGTCTCTCTAGTAATGAAACTTGCTCACAAATACAAAATCCCAGTCTCGCCACGAGGTGCTGGTACGGGGTTATCTGGCGGAGCCACACCTGTGCATGGTGGCATATCCTTAGTGCTGACTAGAATGACAAGAATATTGCAAATAGACCCTTATGAGCAGACTGCTACAGTTCAGCCTGGGTGCACGAATGCTTCAGTATCTGAGGCAAGCAAACAATATAATTTACATTTCGCTCCTGATCCGTCGAGTGGAATTGCCTCCACCATTGGTGGCAACATTGCCGAGAATGCAGGCGGTCCGCACTGTCTTAAATATGGCATGACTACAAATCATGTACTTGGCGCTACTGTGGTTTTGTCGGATGGTTCTATTGCCAAATTCAATAACTGGTATCAATCTCCCGATGTGGACTTACTTGGTCTGGTTGTAGGATCTGAAGGTACCATGGCAATTGTTACCGAAGCAATTTTAAAATTGACACCGAACTCTCAAAGTATTCAAACCTTACTCGCTTATTTTCCGACTGTCACTCATTGTAGTAAAGCGGTATCGGCTATAGTATCAACCGGAGTTATTCCCTCTGCGATGGAGCTGGTCGATCAGATTACATTAAATGCAGTGGAAGACTATCTGCATATGGGTCTTGATCGCAGTGCAGCAGCGCTTCTTATTGTCGAGCTAGATGGCATGGAAGAGCGTATTGCAGTCGAGCGAAAACTGGTGGAAGAGCAAATTAGACGCCATAAAGCGACATCGCTTGAATGGGCTACTAATGCTTATGAACGTATGAAAATTTGGAAAGCGCGCAAGTCTGCTTTTGGTGCTTTAGGTCGAGTTACCCCGCATGGCTATGTGCTTGACGGAGTGGTGCCGCGCTCCCGACTGGCTGAAGCAATCGAGTTGATAGACAAAATTGGCGAGAAGTGGAATTTGCAAATTGCGAATGTTGCTCATGCAGGAGATGGCAACTTACATCCTTGCTTGCTATACAACCGAGAGAACAAAGAGCAGGTAGCACGCGTAATAAAAGCAGGTCAAGAAATCTTGCATGTTTGTGTGCAGGTGGGCGGAACATTGTCTGGCGAACACGGAATAGGAGTCGAGAAAATTCACGACATGCCTTATGTTTTTAGTGAAGAAGACATGGCTTTGATGCTTAAAGTGCGCGATGTTTTTGATCCTGCTTCAATTATGAATCCAGGTAAAGTGATACCAGCGCCCAAGCGTTGTGGTGAATCAGGTGATCGGCCACTACTGCGTCACCAAATATTGTCGGGCTGTTGAGACTAGGCCTTTTAACGAGCTTTCTTTGAGCCATCCATTTTGCGATGGCAGTATGAAATCATGCCAAGAAAATCCAGGGCATCGTCAAAAGACATGTGCCATGGAAAACGATAGTTTTTAGTGTTCTCGTCTTGAATCATCAAGAACAGAGCTTTGAGCACGCACATATAGCCAAACTGTTCGGTTTGATCTACTTCAGTTCTGAATTCGTTTACTGTCAAAACCGGATATTCACCCCAGTTGAACCCAAAAGCATGTTCAGCCACGCTTGGACCGTCTATGTGCAATTGACTCTTCGCTTTGTTTTTTTCCATCAAAAGTTTGAGTGCTTCTTGGACCACTCTGAAATAGTTGCTTTCAGTCAGATACTCGGAGCGGCACACCATTTGAATATCGGGATGAAGACTGCGAATTAAGACTGCCTCTTTCAATTTTTTTGCACGTGTCTCAGCTTCGTGTGATGCATAAATAGTGGCAAGTGGATTGGTTTGACGCATCTCGGACTGTTCGTCTAATTCAAATCCTGCAAAGGTGAGAATCTGATTTATTTCTTCTCGATATTTGCGAAAAGCGTCATCGCCGTAACGTTTGTTTATGTGAAAACCAGTCCGCCTGAGAAACACAGCAATACTGTTTGCATTTTTGTCGATGTCTTGCTGTGATTGAAGCGCCTGGCTTAAACGTCTGTGCCTGCTTGCATTTGGACTAGGATCGTGGATGCCCGAGCTGACCAACAATGCTCCCACTTCTCCATCGGATATCACCGAATCCAAGTGCACAAAGGCATCGCAGAGCATTGTCAGATAAGTATTGTCTATTGTGTGTAATGGGGCTACTGCAGTCATAATTCGTGCCCTTGCCGGATTTCAGCCAGATTGTGGATAATAAAGACAGATGTAATAATATTTTGCCCAAAAGCGGGTAAGTGATAAGCCATGAGGCTAAATTTTTTAGACAAACAATCAAGAATTTTTTTAGTGACGCTAGTGCTAGCTCAAGCGGCACCCACTCTTGCGCAAGCAAACAAGTCACAGTTGCTGCAACCAGAAGCTCCGCAATACGCGCCGGTGTCGGATATTGCGCCGACAAATCAATCTGCTCCACCCATGCAACAATCGCAGCCTCAGTATCAAAACAACTATCAACCACCCCCGCAGTATCAGGCTCAGCAACCTTATCAACAACAGCCTTATCAGAGCCCACCTCCGCAATACCAGCAACAGCCCTATCAGCCGCAATATCAGCAGCAGCCGTATGCCAATCAGGCACCTGTATATCGCGAGCAATATTCGGGCAATTACATGCCGCCACAACAAGGTGGATATTACCAACAGCAGCCTATGTACCAGACACCAAATATGCCTCAGGCGGGTGCAGGGGTCACGCTAAATGTTACTTTGCAGACTGCCATCTCGACTCAGATTGCTCGTCAGGGCGATCTCGTACAGGGTGTTATCAACCAAAATATCAATCTAGGCAACGGTGGATTTATACCTGCTGGAACTATGGTTACTGGCACTGTAACTGACGCTGTGGCTGGGCGTCGATTGTCGCGTTCTGGTTTGCTTAGTATTTCATTCAACGCAATTCGACTTCCATCGGGTCAATCGATTCCTATAACAGCTCATTTAGTGGGCGATTTAGGGAAGTATTCGAACAAAGGTAGCGGCGGAAATGACGTATATCGCGGAGAGGGATGGCAAGCAAAAGCTGGTCAGACTCTAATCCGCGGTGGAGCTGGCGCGGGGCTAGGTGCTGCGCTTGGTACCGGAGTTGGTGCTATTGCAGGTGGTGGTCATGGTGCTGGAATGGGCGCCTGGTCGGGCGCTGCAATAGGTGGCGGCATAGGTGTCGCAGACATGCTTTTGCGCAAAGGTAGAGACGTTTTGATACCAGCAGGAACCTCGATACAAATCCAACTTGACGCTCCAGTAGGCGTTCCAGGTGGAAATGTCTAAGCTCTAAATTTCTTTGGTCTTCGTTTTTACTGCGCCTTGTGATTGTTTGAGCAAATAATTGCGCTTTTCTGTAATCTCAGAAACCGAGGCGTGGTGCGGACCGTTCAAGTGTTGTTTGATTTTCAGTTCGCGCGAAAGATAATTGGCAGCTTCGACATGGTGTCCATGACTTTCTTTCATGTTAGCGAGCGATTCGAGCACGCTTGCTACATAGCCGCTATTTTGTCCGTGCGATTTTTCAAATGAAGCAAGAGCTTGCTTGTACAAATTTTCTGCTTCTTGGGTTTTGCCAGAATTGCTCAAGCTAATAGCCAGTGCATCTAGTTTTGAATAGGTTTGAGGGTGAGACATGCCGACGCTCTTCAAGCTAATGTCATATGCTTTTTGTAAATAAGTGACAGCTTTTTCATGCTGACCTTGTCCTTGATAGAGCTTGCCTAGATTTTCGAGGCTCGACGAAAGACCTAAATGATTTCCATGCAAAAAGCGTTCTCTTATATTGAGAGCCATTTTATACAGCTTTTCGGCTTCAACTTGAGCCTTATCTTCTTTAATGCCGCGATAGGCTGTACCAAGCGAATCGAACATCACTGCAAGATCCAGATATTCGCTTTTCACTTTGCCTTCAGTAATTGTCTTGGCTTTTTCAAGTAGGCTTGAAGCGTCTTTTAAATTTGGATGTTTACTGTAAAAGGCATTTAGATTTTTGAAGCCTGAATTCATCGCATCCAGCTCTTTATTGCGCTGGTCGCCAAAATTGATAATCTGCTCACCTACTGCTTCTGCCTTGGTGTATTCTTTGCGCGCGATATAGAAGTGACATAGCTTAGCTACACTGTCCACTACTTCGGTGTTGAATGGACCAAGCGCTTTTTGTCTGATGCGCACAGCTTGCTCGAAAAGTGGCTGGGCTTTGTCAAGGTTGCCTCTTGTCTGGTGCAGTGTGCCAAGGTTTGTAAGGCTTATAGCCTGAAAAAGGTCATTGTTGCACTTGTTCTTCGATTCTTCTAAAGCCTGAGTGAATTCTCTGAGAGCTTCGCCATAGCGCATGTCCTGAAAAGCTGAAGCGCCAGCCTGTGTATGGCCTTGCCATTTGGCTTCGTCAAATGCCAGTGCCCCTGAGCAAGTTAGACCAAAAAATGCCATGCTCAGGCTAGTGAGAGTTACGCTGATTCTTTTCATTAAATAACCCAGGACCAAGCCAATATAGAAGAAATTGTAACCTATAAGCAGTTTTCTTCGCATTAGGGTATCTTATCTTTTGCCCAATCAATTAATGTAAGAGGCTTAGGATGACAAGAAGTACACTGGAAAAAGCTAAGAAGGCTGTAACGGCCAAATTTGTCGGACAGGACAAAGGAGTGGTCGAATATAAATATGATAATGGGCTCAAGCTTTTACTAGTAGAAAATCACACCGCACCTGTCGTGACGATACTTGTTTTATACAAGGTAGGCAGCCGCAACGAAGGGGTCGGATTTACAGGTGCTACACACTTTTTGGAGCATATGCTCTTCAAAGGCACTAAGGCGCATAATGCCGACAAAGGAAACGGCATCGACGACTTGTTGACTCAAATTGGCGCATATTGGAACGCCACCACATGGTTTGATCGCACCAGCTATTTTGAAGTGGTGCCAATCGAATATATGGAATTGTGTGTCAAGCTTGAAGCCGACCGCATGCGCAATTTGCTTTTGCGCCAATCAGACAGAAATTCTGAAATGTCCGTGGTCAGAAACGAACTAGAGCGTGGCGAAAATTATCCAGAAGAAGTCTTAGAAAAAGAACTCTACGCGATTGCTTTTCGCGAGCATCCATACCACCACCCCACCATAGGTTGGCGCTCAGATGTAGAAGGCGTGCCGCTTGATCGATTGAAAAAATTCTACGATACATTCTATTGGCCAAATAATGCCACTGTCGTTTTACTTGGTGACTTCGAAAAAGATAATGCTTTATCGATGGTCGACAAATATTTTGGGAAAATCCCAAGCTCGCCTGAGCCTATTCCTACAGTTTATACAACTGAACCACCACAAGAAGGTGAGCGTCGCTTTGAAGTGAGTCGCGCAGGAGATTTACCGCGTGTTTGGCTTGGCTTTAAGGTCTGCGAGGCGGTACACGAAGATAATTATGCAATCGCTGCCATAAGACAGATTCTGGGTAGCACGTATGAGCGCTCCAGCCGACTATATAAAGCGCTTGTAGACAATGGTATTGCCTGTGATGTCTTTGCCAGACACGACGAGTTGCGCGATCCCGGGTTATTTTTGGTAGGTGCTACGCTCAATCCAGGTGCAACTCTGCTTAAAGCAGAAAAAATTCTCAATGCAGAAATGCAAAGATTCTGCAGTGAGCCGGTCACTCAAGAAGAGCTGGCTAGAGCTAAGAGTGCTAATCGCAAAGGAACTATTTTAGCGAAAGCCGATTCAAGCAGTCTTGCTTTTATGTTGGGCGAAGCCGAATCTAAAGCCGATTGGCAGTGGCTCATGAATTACGATGAAAAGTTTGAAGAACTGACGGCTGAAAAAATTCAAGAAGTTGCAGCCAAATATTTCTTGAACAAAAATAAAACGGTCGGTCATTTCAAGCCACTCAATTTCGATGAGGCTATGTTGTCCGAATTGGGCGAAGAGGTTGACGAAGAGCTTGAAACACCTGACGAGCAGCTGGAACCATCAAGTCCGCTGCCTCTAAAAGAACCAGAAGTGGTGGCAGCGGAAGCGCCAGACCTAAAAGGTAGTTTGACCAAAGACGAAGTGAAGAAGTTTCTGGAACCAAATCCCAAAACTGTAGCTGTTAAATTGAAGAAATCTCCTGTTACTGCTTCGTTTGAAGAGCGAGTCAAAAAGGTCGTTTTACCTAACGGACTCACTCTGCAGTTCCTGCCCAGTTTTGGAACAGGATGTGTTGGCATGGCTGTTAATGTCAAAGCTGGAAAATATTTTACTCATGACAGACCTTCAAGCCAGTCTGAGCTTGTAGGGGATTTGTTGTCGCGTGGCTCGAGCAAGTACAGCAAAGCTGATATTGCCGAAGCTCTGGAAAATATGGGGATTCCAGGTGGGCTTGAATTTTCGGTCGATAACTACCGAATGGGAATTGGCACCCATGTAGTAAAGGAAGACTTTGCACTTTATTTAGACATTTTGAGCGATGTTATGCGCAATCCTACTCTAGATGAAGAAGAGCTGAAAAAGATTCAAATTGAATGGCGAGCGCGATTAATCGAAAGTGCTAATAACACAAGAAGTGTTGCCTGGTATGGCATGAAAAATGCGCTTTACGCCAAAGACCATCCCTTCTCTGAGCCTGGATTCAAGCAACAGATCGAAGAGTTGATGAAAATCAAGCGTGCCGATTTAGTCGACGTGCATCGTCGACTGCTGTCGCCTCAATCGACCATTATTACCGTGGTTGGTGATACGAGCTTTGAAGAGGTAGAGCGCGAAATTCTAGCCAAATTCGGAAGCTGGCAGGGTGAAAAAGAGCCTGAGGTAGTGATACCAGAGACAGTGCTGCCAGGCAAGCGCAGTTACTTCCAGAGTTTCTTGCCCGATAAGAGCAGTGCAGATATCGTGCTTGCTCATCCATGTACTCTAATGAGGAAGAATCCAGATTTCTATTCAGCCCGCTTAGCCAATGCCGCGTTGGGACAAGACACCATCACTTCGCGCTTGGGCAATGTGGTGAGAGACAAAGCCGGCTTGACCTATGGAGTGAATTCCAGTTTTTCCGATACCACATATGGAGGTACGCCCTGGTCGGTGCAACTTACTGTTAATCCTTCTAATGTGGCAAAATCGCTTCGTCTTGTTGATGAAGTACTGGCTGAATTCATGGGAAGAGGCGTGAGTGAGGAAGAACTTGCTCGTGAAGCTGGAAGAGCGGTCGGCTCATTTAAAGTCGGTCTTTCATCACCGTCAGGAATCGCACGGGTACTGACCGAGCTTGAATTTATCGGACTTGGTGCCAAGGAACTAGATATGGTATCAACTCGCTATTTATCGGTCACCAAATCGGACGTAGATAAATCGCTCAAAAAGTATCTACATCCCGATAAACTCACGTGTGTGATAGCGGGTACGCTCAAGTAAATTCTCGCTTGGCAAGTTGTCCTGATAGTGGTATCGCTCTGGTATCACGGGCGAAACTATGTACTTTGCGAAGAAAGTTAGCTACTATTCATCTGGAGATTGAACTTTTCAGAGATAGAGAGAGCAAACATTATGGAATACATACAAGGCGCCGCCGCTCACAACTTCGCACCTGATCCAGCTCAGGCTGAAGAAGCCAGAATGGAAGTGGACAACTTGCTCAACAGTTTGCTCGATTCAGTATTCGATCCTGCTGAACCAGAGGCAAAAGAGGCTGTTCAAGTAACTCGTCCTCGTGTTTTTAAACGTCACTCTCAAGTCAATTTCGCCCATTCCTATAATCCGTCCAAGCTCAAAGAATCCACCGGTGGTGGCAAATTGGTGCCTTTGTTTGAGAAGGGCGATAGCGCTTCTATGCAAAAGCCTAGCATTTTCGGTCCAGATGACGACGAAGAAATGATGCAAAAATTTCAGCTGCGCACCAAGCTGCTGGAAGCCCAGCTCGATAGCCGTAACAGAGAATTGCGACTGACTATAGAGCGTATGAGAATTCTTGAGCTTTCACTGATTGAAAAAGATGAGCAACTCGAGATCATCCCCGAACTTTTAGCTCGTTGCGTCCAGGCAACACAGTATGAGGAAGAACTTGTACAATTGAAAGAAAGCCTGGAGTGTTTATCAGAGGAATTGACCATGACCACTGCCAGGTTGGATGATTTGAAGTCCCACTGGCTTGGTAGGTTCAGTCTCTGGATATGCGAGCAAAAATAAGCCTGTATTTTTTAAGCGGCTCGGTTCTTTTATTTGGCCAGTTCAGTCAAGCCTGGGCTCAATCAGAAGAGCCATCTGTACTGACACGTTTTGGTGCTCTAAAACCAAATGCAGTATTGAGTAGTAAGAGCTGGTATCAACTGGATCAAAAAGCGCGTAAAGCCTTAAACGATGGCGATATCTCTCAGGCTGAGCAGTTATGGAAAGAGGCGTGTGCTGCAGCCGAGGCTAGCAATAACGTTTATCCTGGTGTGGTCAACTGTTTGATTGGTATCTCACGTCTTTATCACGATAAAAATAACTATGGTGAGTCTGACCGAGTTTACGAGCTGGCTATGCGCAATATGGAAGGGCTTGTCGGAAGAAGTGCCCCTGAATATGCCAAACAACTACCAGATTTAGCCTGGCTCTACCTGAAGCATAATAAGTCAGATAAAGCTGAGTATATTTTGAAACAGGCAGTCAAAACGAATGAGACTACATATGGTTCTAAAAGCAGTCAGTACATGGAAAGCTTGAAAGAGTACGCAAATTTTTTGAACAATCAAAGTCGCAGTAACGAAGCTTCGTTGCTCGAGTTGCAAATCAAAAAAATTGAAGAACATATAAATGAATCGACTAGCAACACACAATCTGATATTCAGATAGACCAGGTGAGCCCAAACGATGGAAACTAATTCCAAAAAATCGGTCTACATTGAATTATTTTTACTGAGTTTCGCTTCGCTCTTTTTTGAATTACTGGTTATTCGCTGGATGTCTGCTGACATTCGAGCTTTTACAGTGTTGAAGAGTTTCCCGCTTGCTGCTTGTTATATTGGTGTTGGACTTGGATTTGCCCAAACGAGCGACAAGTCTTTTAAGTATGCGCCGTTCTTTTTGTTTTTGACTTGTTTAGTAATAAAGCTCATAAGTTTTACCGATATCGCTTGTGCTCCTTTTCCTTCGCCCCGGGTTTATAGCTGGATCAGTATTTTGTCTGATAGTCAAAGTCTTGCAAGTCCAGGCTTCATGTCTTATTTAGGACTTTTTCTGATTGGGGTGGTGGTGCTTCTGGTAGGACCATTTTTCACTTCTCTTGCTATTGGAAGCAGGCTTGGTGTCTTGTTTGCTGATTTGCGGCCAATTACAAGTTATTCTGTCAATCTTGCCGGCGCTACTTGTGGCACTATCGCCTTTGCTGTTCTTTCTTTTTTGAGTGTAGGTCCTGGCATTCTTTTTACTGTGCCGGCTGTGATACTGGGTATGTATTTAACCCGAAAAATTACACCGACTTTTCTTTTGTCATTGGTATCACTTGTGGCTTGTGTGTCGATTGGAGCCTGGACAGTCGATAAGTCTGATACCAAAACATTTTGGTCTCCATATGAGCGTGTAGACTTTGTTGAGATGCTCGATAAAGGCAATTTGATAGGCTGGCGCTTATTGGTAAATCGGGTGGGTCAGCAGAGTTTGTTTAATAAGCTTGATCCTGGTAATTTGAGCGAAGATGGCAAAAGAGAATATTTACTCTCGCTCGATAATCACAAAATTCCATTTTTGTTCAAACGTGATGCTAAAGACATTTTGACTCTTGCTTCGGGACTTGGAAATGATGTTACTGCAGCGGTGCATGAAACCAATGGAAATATCGATTCAGTCGAAATCGACCCGGTGACAATTAAACTAGGTAAGCAGTACAACGATGAAAAGCCGTATTCATCGCCTCGCGTGAAAATATACTGCGACGATGCAAGACATTTTGTCGAGCAGACCAATAAAAAATATGATCTGGTTCGCTTTTCTTTTCTCGACAGTATGACAGTGCTTTCGCAGAGTTCGACCAACAGGCTCGATAATTACGTTTATACAAAAGAAAGTATCGAACATGCTTTGTCGCTTTTGAAACCAGGCGGCATGTGTTTCATTTCTTTTTATGCAAAAGAAAAATGGTTTACCGATAGACTTTATTGGACAATTACAAAAGCGGCTGGATACAAGCCTCTTTCATTTGCGTATGATTTGCCCGATGGACAAAATGTTTTTTTTGTTTTGTCTGACGACGTTAAAAATGGCATACAAAAACTTCCAGCAGATATGCCAAAAATGATGCCTGGACCATTGTCTTTGATCGAGGCACCGCCAGAGCCTGAGCGTATTTTGACCGACGATTGGCCGTTTCTTTACTGGCAGGAAAAAGGCATTGATATTGGTTACTTAGCTGTTACTTTAGAAATTGTTCTACTCAGTCTGTTGGTTGGACATAAAGTGGTTCTGGGTAATTCCAAAGGAAAATACTGGCAAATGTTTTTCCTTGGCAGTGCTTTTCTTTTGCTCGAACTTCAGTCTATAGCTCGCTTTTCGCTTATGTTTGGCACCACCTGGGTGACTTCGTCAATTGTAATTGCAAGCGTGCTAGCCATGCTTTTGGTAGCGAACTTGATTGTTGCTTATCATTCAAAATGGCTATGGTCCAGAATATCCCTGCTCTATGTCTTGCTCATGGTAACGCTGGTTGGAAGTTATCTATTTCCCTTTGGACAACTGATTCATAGTCATCTTCCAGAGACATTGACTTTTAGTTTGTCCACTATCGTGACACTTGCACCTATGTTTATGGCTGGATTGATTTTTGGCAGTTCGCTCGATAACTCCGACAATTCATCGGTATCTATAGGTTTCAATCTGCTTGGTGGTGTTCTTGGAGCTCTGCTTGAATATTTCACCAGCTATACAGGTATCAACGGAATTATTCTGGTCTCACTGGGTCTTTATGTAGTTTCTTACCTTTGTCTTAAAGCGAACGGGGCTCAAAGCACAAAAGCTGTAGAATAGGGCAATGACTACATTGAAAAATTCCCAAGAGCAGGGTACTGGTACCTTTTTGCAGTCTTTTGCTCACCAAAAGACAGAGCGCACTCCAATCTGGTTAATGCGCCAGGCTGGCCGTTATATGAAGGAGTACCGTGATCTCAAGGAGAAATGGGGATTTCTAGAGCTGTGCCACAATCCCGAACTTGCAGCCACTGTTACAACTGACGCTGCAAAAGCACTTCAAGTTGACGCAGCCATCATATTTGCTGACATTCTTCTCATTTTAGAAGCGCTCGATCTGGGACTCCATTTCGAGGCCGGAGAAGGTCCGGTCATTGAAAGGCCAATCAGAAGTGTTGAAGATGTAAATAAACTGCCGGCAATAAATGCCGGGCAAAAATTGTCTTATGTTGGTCAATCGATCAAAAACACTATTAGTAATCTGGGACCTGAAATACCGGTTATCGGTTTTGCTGGAGCGCCTTTTACTGTTGCTTCTTATGCCATTGAAGGTGGTGGCAGTCGCAATTTTGAAAAAGCTAAATCGTTTATGTATCATCAAAGCGATGCCTGGCATAACCTCATGGATAAGCTCGTCGTGCATACTGCCGATTATCTCAATATGCAGGTTCAAAGCGGTGCACAGGTCGTTCAACTCTTCGACAGCTGGGTCGGTTCTTTGAGTCCGGCAGATTTTAAAGAATTCGCTCTGCCCCATTTGAAGAAACTGGTGGCATCGATTTCAAAAGATGCTTACATTGTTTATTTTGGTACTCAAACAAATGGATTACTAGATCAACTGCGCGAGTTAGACGCACATACCATAGGCGTCGATTGGCGTATAGACCTCGATAAAGCATGGAATCTAATTGGTCACGACAAAGGTATTCAGGGCAATCTTGACCCTGTCACATTGTTTGCCGACAAAAAAACTATTAAAAGAAGAGCAACTGAAATATTAGAAAAGGCGGAAGGGCGTCCGGGACACATCTTCAACCTGGGTCATGGAATTTTGCCTCAAACGCCTGTGGATAACGTCAAATACCTGGTTGAAGTGGTAAAAACTTACAAAAACAAATGAACGAAATTAAACGAGTAGCAATAGTTGGTGGTGGGGTGTCTGGACTCACTGCCGCTTTTAAGTTGTTAAAAGAAGCAAGAAATCTAGATTTGCAAATTTCAATCGACCTTTTCGAAGGCAAAGAACTTGGCGGAGTTTTTAAAACTGTCGAAGAGGGTGAGTTCAGGTTAGAATGCGGTCCCGACTCATTCTTCACCAAGACACCCGAAATACTTGAGCTATCGCAAGAGCTCGATATCAGTTCAAAAATTATTCCAACTAATGAAAAGAAGCGCAAATCTCTTGTAGCAATGGGTGATCGATTGATTCCATTGCCTGAAGGTTTCGTCATGATCGCCCCCTCAAAAGAGGAGCCTTTCATGCAGACTGAGCTTTTAAGCGAAAATGGAAAAAAACGAGTTTTACTCGAAAAAGAACTAGCAGCGCGTGAAAGCGAATCGGAAGAAACTGTTGCTCAGTTTATAGAGCGAAGATTCGGCGAAGAATTGCTTACAAAAATTGCCCAGCCCATGGTCGGCGGCATTTACACTGGTGATGTAAACCAATTGAGCGCCGAAGCCTGTCTTCCCGAGTTTGTCGAAATGGAGCGCACTAAAGGCAGTATCATCAAGGCCTTATCCGAAAGACAAAAAGCAGGAGCTGAAGCCGGTACAAAAGGTGCGCGATATTCAGCTTTCTACAGTTTTGAAAAGGGAATGTATTTCCTTATAGAAACTTTGCGTCAAAAAATTGTCGAAATGGGCGGAGCTTCATTCAAAACAAACGAAGCCGTAATATCAGTGAAAAAACTGTCAGGCGGTAAGTGGGGAATAGAAACCGAAAACTCAAGTTCGAATGAGTACGACTCTGTGATTCTGGCATTGCCTGCAAGTGCTCTTTCTAGAGTAATGCAAAACTTAGATCCAGTAATTTCTCAAAATGCAGGTCAAATTCATTGTTCTTCGTCATGTGTAGTAAATCTGATTTTCGAAAAGTCTGATATCGATCCCAAGCTGCTTGATGGCTTTGGGTTTGTAGTGCCAGAAGAAAGTAATAGACCGCTTCTGGCTTGCAGTTACTTGAGTGAAAAATACACGCACAGAAGTCCTGGTCAAAAAGTCATTTTACGAGCATTCTTTGGCGGTGTAAAAAACGAAGCCATATTGCAAGAAAGTGACGCCAAATTGATTGAGCTGGCGCTATTGGAACTCAACTATTACATGAAATTAGAATCTAAGCCGCTTTATACATCAATAAGTCGTTGGCAAGAGTCTATGCCTCAGTATACAATTGGACACCAAGGTCGAATAAAGACCATCACAAAGCGTCTAGAGGACGTTCCGGGAATTTATATAACCGGTAACTTCATTAGCGGTGTAGGCATTCCAAAATGTGTGCAACTAGCTACTGAAGCAGCAAAAAATGTCATTCAGTTTTTAAAAGTCCAAGGGGCGGCGCGGGTAAACGATTAAACAATGCCGAAATTGACAAATGGTCCAGATAAAGCTAAGAAATCTAAGGCGAACGGACAAAAGAAAAGCCCGGTTTTAGCTTGTATCGATATTGGCACAAATTCGTTCCATATGATCGTTTGTCGCAGTGAGCCAAAATCGGACGATTTTGAAATCATAAGCAGGGTCAAAGACGTAGCACCTTTTTTCAGACAAGCTTTGACTAATCATTATATTGATGAAGCTGCGCAAAATTCGGCGCGTGAAATCTTGAAGAATATGCTCAAGCACGCTCAGGAAAAGGGTGCTGAGTCAGTGACTGCCGTTGCTACTTCTGCAGTGCGCGAGTCTAAGAATGGTCATGCTGTTATTTCGCAACTGGGTGACGAATTAAGTCTCAATATCCGCGTGATATCAGGCAAAGAAGAAGCGAGGCTGATTTATTTAGGCGTTGTTTTCAGTATGCCTAATCTAACTGGACGTTTTGCTATCGTTGATATTGGTGGTGGCAGTACCGAAATTATTGCAGCAGACAGAGAGAACTGTTATTTTTCAGATTCTTACAAATTGGGTGCCGCCAGGCTCACCCAGCGTTTCTTTCCAAAAGAACGCGTAACCCGCGAAGCGCTGACCGACTTGCACGACGAAGTGCGTGGCATGTTAAGACCTGCTGCTGTTGCCATAAAAGCTTCGGGTGGATATAAACAACTAATTGGTACTTCTGGCACGGTGCAGGCTCTGGCAAAATTAGATCGTGTGCAGATGGGACGAACGAATGAGTCTCTAGATGGCTGGGTTCTTCCGCTGGAGCGATTGGAAGACCTGGTCGACTACATTGAAGAGCGTGCCCTTGATGGAGTCAGGATAAAGGGCATAAGCACTGACAGAGGACAGACTATACTTGCAGGCGCAATTGTTTTGCTTGAAACAATGCGCTCGCTTGGCGCCTCAGAACTCACTGTTTGCACTGCAGCACTGCGCGAAGGTGTTGCAGTCGATCAACTTTTGCAGGCTGATCTTATTCAGAAAGATTTGAAGAGTCATAAAGACCCGCGCGCTAAGAGCGTTTTAGAATTACTTGAAAGATATAACACCAATGTCGAGCATGCTGTGCATGTCGCAAAACTTGCATGTTCTATTTTTAGACAAACCAAAGAAATTTTGCACGATTTGCCAGATGATAGTGAGCATTTGCTCTGGTCGGCTGCTATGTTGCACGACATTGGCACTTTTATTTCACGCAAAGGTCATCATAAGCACAGTTATTATTTGATTTTGCACAGCGGGCTACTCGGGCATTCAGAAGAAGAAGTCGGCATGATTGCTTCAGTTGCACGTTATCACCGTGGAACTTTTCCAAGCGTGGATCATGAAGCCTGGTACCGTTTAGACGAATCAGACAAAAATATCGTAAAACCCCTTGCTGCTATTTTGCGTATTTCAGAAGCGCTCGATCGCAGTCATAGAGGGGTTATAGAAGACGTTCAAGTGGCGATGAGTTCTTTCAAAAAAGCGAAAGCAGGTCAAATTACCACAGTGTCCTTGATTCCTCAATTAAAAGAGGGCACTAACTGTCTGGCTGAATCGTGGGCGCTTGGTGAAAAGAAAGACTTTTTCGAAGAAGTTTTCGAAGTCAATCTTGATCTTCTTGTCGAAGCTAAGCAGAAACTTAAATCTACTGCTCGTGCGCGTACTTAACTACAAAGATTTAGAAATATACTGGGGCTTTTCAAACCAATATCTGTAGGTAGCAAAGCCTTCTTCGTCGCGTCCGGTGTTTTCCAGATAGCCGCGAGGACCATTTCCAGATGCATAAAATCTATAATTTCCTTTTGGTCCAAATGGTTTGCAGGTTACTTTGCATGGATACTTAGGAATAGACCCTTTCCAGAAAGATAATACTTTGTCTTTAATAGTCAGTTGACTGCTAATATTTGCTGGCAGATCAGCTTTCACTATTCCAGCGAACATTCGCTTCCAGACTCGCATTTTCATTTTTGCATTAGAATAAACAGAACCTGCTATCCAGCTAGGTTTTCCTGCATCTTCAGCCTGAGCCAGGTCCAGCTGTGCTTCTTGCTCAACTAACACAGGCATTTCAGTTGTCTGATTATCTTGCATCTCTATATTGCCATAAAGTAGAGACTTCTCTTGCGCCATAACTGGTGCGCAAATTAGTAATTGTGTCACAGCCAAAAATACTAGTGTCTTACGCATAAGACCCACCTCGCTCGTTATTGCTTCCTAAACTTTACATAGCAAAGCTTTAAAGACCGATGCCGAGGCGTTTAGAACCCGTGATTTTATAAAGAATGCACCAAGGACCTTATGTGATCCGCCACCAGTTCCGGTGCTTCCATTGGAATGAAATGGGTTAGCTCTTCGCACATCACGTCTTCGCCTTGTGGAAAATCCACTCCTAAATCGTAAGGGACCATCGCCTCAATTTGACGCTCAGGATCTGCTGGGGCGTGCAAGATGCGCACTGGTATGTTGATTTTTTTGAGATAAGCGTAAGGATTTGCCTCGTTGGACAAAGAATTATTATAGATCGAGCCTTCTACAGATGGTGGACAGGCAAGAAGCATGCCTTCTTCGTCTACTCGCGGTAGCAAGCCATGAAAGCAGTAATCCATCAAAACCTCTTTATTCCAGGTATGAAAAGGTTTTTTCTTTTGCAAAACATTGTACATTTCTTCGACCGATTTCCAGGTGTTGCGTCTTTTTAGAACTGGATGCGGGTCTTTGAGCTCGATCGTACCGTATATATTTTTTTGTACGATAATAGGATCTATTAGTAAAAGAGACTTGAAAATTGGCTCTAGAGCAGCTGCTCCGCAAAGGCTGTGTCCACCCATGGAATGACCGATGCCCAGATCGAATTGCAGATTGAGACTTTGGGCTATTGATACAATGTCTTTTGGAAATTCACTCCAGATATAAGGTGGCTGAGGCTTACTGCTCAGGCCGTGTCCACGCATATCTATAGCCCAGCAGTCGTAACCGGGCAGTTGTTTAATGACTTGATCGAATACTCTAGAATGAAATCCTGTTGCGTGAATGAAAAGAATTTTTTTTGATTGAACACTTCCTTTCCAGTGCCATACAGCAAACTTTAAATCTCTTGTTTCTACCAGATTGAGTAAAGGTTCCATCAATATTTCCCAGAGCGCACTACATCCAAAAAACGTTTTAAAATTGGTGACGTATCATCTTTTCTGTAAGCTGCCACCATAGATATAGTCGGTGAAGGTTTTGCCAGAGGAATATATTTTACGCCTTCGCGACTGGTGTGCTCAACTGAAGCAGGTAAAAGTGCCACACCAATACCAGCTGCCACAAGACCAAGCGCGGTCTGCAATTCTCCTGTTCGTTGCACTACGCGTGGTTCAAAGCCAGCTTTGCGACAGGTGGTCATGACAAAATTTCCGAAACTTGGCTCTAGCGACCAGTAAAAATTTATCATGTCTTCGTTTGCTAGCTCTGTAAGAGATACGCTTTTTTTGTCTGTCCATGCATGTTCAGATGGTATAGCCACCACCACAGATTCATCTAAAATCCAGTGACTTTCAATTTGCGGGTCTTCTGTAAACGGGCGTCCGATGCCGACATTTATTTGTTTGTTTTTAAGGGCTTCTAATTGTTGAGGAGTATTTTTTTCCATCAAATTGAGACTTACTCCAGGGTAGAGCTTTCTGAAGTTGCGCACAATACCTGGCATTAACTCGTATGTAGCCGAACTGACAAATGCAACAGTTAGCACGCCCTCTTCGCCAAGAGCCATTTTTTGTGTCTTTTCCAAGAATTGATCAAACTGGTCGACCAGTCCTTGCGCCTGTTGATAAAAGAATTTCCCAGCTTCGGTAAGCATGACTGGTCTTGTGCCTCGCTCAATCAAGGTAACACCCAGATCTTCTTCTAACTTCTGAATTTGTTGACTGAGCGGAGGTTGGGACATGTGCAACTTTTCGGCGGCTCTAGAGAAGTTCGACTCCTGGGCTACGGCTATAAAGTATCGCAAATGTCTGATTTCGACCATCTAGTGAGCCTTTAGAATATTATATTCAAAACCTATAATAACTTAGTCATTATATATTGGACGACTGAAGTTGAAAAGCCCATAATTTAAGTATGGTTTCAAGCTTCTCTCTGCCTTTTAAACAGTCTCAGATTCCTCTGCTGGGGATTCTTGGTGTAAGCCTTGCTGGATTTAGTGCATATTTAAACTTGTACGCCACTCAAGCTTTGCTCCCTGTTTTTACCAAGGTCTTTCATGTCACAAGGGCTGAAACGGGACTTACTTTGTCGGCAACAACAGCTGCTATTGCTTTTGCTGCACCATTTATAGGGCTTTTGAGTGATAGGCGTGGGCGAAAACCAGTAGTAGTAACATCTATATTTCTGTTAGTGGTGCCATGTTTGCTCGCTGCTTTTGCCAACAGTCTAAGTGAGCTTATTGCCGTGCGATTTGTACAGGGGCTCATACTTCCGGGAGTACTTGCTATTTTGATGGCATACGTGGGTGAAGAATGGTGCAAGCGCGGCGCTGGCTTTGCTATGTCTGTCTTTATCAGTTTGAATATTCTTGGTGGATTTTTGGGACGACTGATACCAGGGCTTATTGCAGCTAATTTTGGCTGGCGCAATGCTTTTATTGCAAGTGCCATACTTTGTTTTTGTTGTGGTTTTGCAGTGCTTAAAATTTTGCCTTCTTCGTCTGCTTTTACACCCAGCCAAGGCGGATTGAACCTGGATGAAGCCAAGGCTCACCTGAAAAATCCTCAGATTGTATCGACCTTTTTTATTGGCGCCACCATTTTGTTTGGTATCATCGCCACTTTTACTTATCTAACTTTTCACCTGGCTGAAGCCCCGTATTCTTTGGACGAAAATCTGATCAGCTGGTTATTTGCGGTTTATTTGATTGGAGTGGTTGTTACTCCAATGGCTGGCAGGTTTATCGATAAAATTACACCAAAACGTTCTTTTCTGTTGGCGCAAGCCCTTTGTATAACCGGATTGCTGGTTACGTTGATCCCAAACCTGACCGCTATTCTTATTGGACTTTGTATTAGCTGCACAGCTCTCTTTGTCTGTCAATCGGCAAATCAGGCTGCTCTTAGAGGTTTTGCCAGCAAAGGATTGTGCACCGCCACTGGTATCCATGCCTGCTTTTACTATTTAGGTGGTGGTCTTGGCGGTTATATGCCAGGCCTGGTCTGGGACCAGGGAGGCTGGTCGGCGTGCGCTTTTGTGATTATTGCAGCAAATACGCTTGCGGCGATGACGGCTATGTTTATATGGCCAGCTCAGTGCAAGAACTCAACTTGATATTGCCTTCTATCGATACCGCCATTGTCATTGACGCAGCAACGCATACATAGAGACAAGCAAAAGTTACAGCGTAGGTGCAAAAGGATAAAATTTTCTGGTTCATACAGGCATTCTAATCAAGTCTTTGTGGGCGAACAAGAATCGAGTTATTATCAGTTGCCAATGTGCTAACATCGCACCATGATTTATTTATGGATATTTTTAGGTTCGGGATTGGGAGGAATGCTCAGGTATCTTACCAGTACCACTTTGCAGAACCTTATTAATCCAGGCTCTTTTCCTATTGGCACATTTTGTGTCAATATGATCGGTTGCTTGATTATTGGGTTCATTGCCCAGTTATCCGAGGCGCGTGCCGTATTCCCGCCTGATGTTCGCATTTTTTTGATGGTGGGCATTCTGGGCGGTTTCACAACCTTCTCGAGTTTTGGCTATGAGACCGTTCAACTTATACGTGAGGGAGAATTTTTGTTTGCTCTGGGCAATGCTGTGGGCCAGCTGATTCTTGGATTGATAATGGTTTATGTAGGATATGTTCTGGCGCGCTTAATTTAGGAGTAGTTATGGAAGTAAGCCAAGGCGTGGTTCTAAGATTGTATATGGGTGAGTCCGACAAGCATGGTGCTCACTCGCTGCACGACTGGATAATAAAAGAAGCTCATAAGCAAGGGCTATCTGGTGCAACCGTATTTAGAGGCATATCTGGATTTGGAAAACACCATCATATTCATACTGCCAACGTGCTCGTTTTATCAACCGAACTTCCATTAGTGGTTGAAATTATTGATACCAGTGAAAAAATACACTCATTTTTGAATCATATCGATAAAGAAGTAACACATGGATATGCCACTATAACCCAGGTAGAAATCTGTCGTTATGGTTCGCGTGACGACTGAAAATCTCGTTTTATGACAGCAAATAATTCGGTGTCTCTGTAAGCTCCCCGTACCAGTTTATGCTCGCGCATGGTGCCTTCGTGCTTCATTCCTGTTTTTGCTAAAACATTTTGAGATCCTGTGTTTCCTGGTGCAGTGGTGGCAAAAATCCTATTGAGATTCAATTGTTCAAAACCAAAATTTACAAGCGCCATCGCCATTTCTGTCGCATAGCCTTTTTGCCAGTAAGCTTGATTGAAGCAATAACCAATCCAGCCTTCATTATTTGGTCGATTAGAGACGTGAATTCCGCCGCCACCGATTATTCTATTTTCTGATTTCAAAACTACTCCAAGTTCAAAGTCTAGGCGTGGAGTTTTTGCATTGAGATCAATTGATTCCTGTAAAAAATGTCTGGTATCATCCTCGGTGTTGGGACCCCATTCCATATACCGCACCACCTCTGGCATTACGGCATATTCATGCACTTGATTGAAATCTTCAATTACAAGGTCGCGCAAAAGAAGTCTATTGGTTTCTATTTGGAACTTGCTCATTTTGATCACCAGTCTTAAAATCGTTCTTTCATCGGTAAAAATAAATTTTAGTGGAGATCCCATTCTTATGAAAGACAGTTTGATCTATCTTGCAATAGCTGGACTTGTGGTGGCTTCGCTCTCTTGTGCTCAAAGTGCCGTATGCAAAACAGAATCAAGAAAAACATATGCGATTACTTTGCCGGACGACTGGCAGGTGAAATCGGATCTTATTGTAGACATGGTTGCAGCTCCCCAAGAAAAAATCAAAAAAGACCACGAGGCTGCACTGCCGAACGTGAAAGTAGTAGTCAAAGATCTTCCAGACGGTTTAGATATCAATCAGATTTGCGATGTTTCAAAAAAACAGTGGGCTGGACAGTGGAAAGTCGAATCTGACAAGAAAGTGCAAAGTGGAAAAACGCTTACCCGCAGGCTTGTACTCATTCAGGACCTGGGAATTCTAAAGACCAAAGTGCTCAAAGCCTTCGCCAGCGCCAATGGCAGATACTACATAGTAAGTTGTTCGGACAAATTGTCCGATTTCAATAAATCTGCTGGGCAGTTTGAGAAAATACTGGACTCTTTAGAACTCAAAAAATGATGCAAACCCTAACTGGCGCTTAATTCAATATTAGATTGTTATGTCTTAGGGAGCATGCTAAGATATTAATTAACCGAACGGTTGGTCAATTAACTCCTCGCTCTCCAAAAAGGCGGACAATTCATGACAGCTCAAAAAGATCTAGCCTCGCCCCCTCAAAAATATGATGCCATGCCTGACCCGCAAAAGCTCTTGCTCGATTGCGAAGAGGCTCCAAAAATCACTGATAAGCTCAATATTTTCCCTTTTGACTGGCGAGTAGAGACCCCCCGTTTGATGGAAGTCTATGAAAGCTCTCGTGACCCGGGTTGGTCTCCAAGTCAACTTCCCTGGGATACTCTAGACATGGAAGGCATGACTTTGGACCAACGTTATGCAATTGCATATTGGTTCACTTTGCTTTCTGTGTTTGACGCCTCAGGTCCTGCCGTTTTTGCCCGAGCAATGATTCATGCTTATGAAACTCATGAAGAAGATGCGATTCGCAAATGCTTTTTGTCTGTCACTCGCGACGAAATGAATCACGAAGAAGTTTGCGGACGGGTTATCACTAAACTGACTCCTAATGGACCTCTTGGTTATGAACCCGAGACTGAGTTGGGACGTCTGGCTCGCAACAACGTTGAATGGCTTTATCATAATGGCGCTCGTTACTGGCGCGGATACAAGGTCGCAGTCGAGCACTATCCTATGCCTATCTTGTTCAGTTCGTTCTTGTTTGGTGAAGTGGCTTCGTCCACGCTTTTTCACAGCATGTACGAGCGCACAACTATTCCCGTTTTGAAAGAAGCCTTCCGGAATATCGGTCGTGATGAGGGAAGACATTTGAGCTTCTGTTTGGCACTTCTAAAAGAAGTGTTGCCTAAATTGACAGAAGAAGAAAGACAGACTGTGACCAAACAATTCAGGGCTGGATTTATCTTTCTGTCTGGAATCTTGTTCGAGCCACCTTCTGAGTTCTGGCAATTACCGCCTACTTTCTTGCCTGCTCAAAGGATGATCGAAGAAGTCGCCCGCTCGGCTGGCCTTGGTATCATGGATCTGGAAGAGCGTAAAGCCAACTGGCGTACTGCTGTAGTACGTTTGAAAACTATCGTAGAGCCACACGGTGTCAAGTTCCCGGCCTTGCCTGAAATTGATGTCGATGGTGAAGATGTAGATTTCGATTGCGATAAAATAGTCCCAATTTTCTAGAGGCTCGCACCATATATGGTGAGACCAAGAGCGGACAATTATGAGGAGCGACGCCAGGAAATTCTCGATGGCGCCGCTTCCATGTTCGCAGAGCGCGGATTCGACGGTACTTCAATAGTCACTATTGCGCAAAAGTGCGGCGTGTCAAAAGCTTTGCTTTATCATTATTATGATTCGAAAGAAGCATTGTTATTCGACATGCTGCACTCTCACTGCAACCTTTTAGTGCAAACAGCTGAACGAGCAATCGAATCCGAAACTAAACCAAAAGAACAACTGAATAAGTTTGTCAAAGAGCTGATGCACCTATACATGGATTCGCGTGATAAACACATTGTTCTTCTCAACAACTTGCATTGTTTGCCAGATGAGCAGCAGATAGAAATAAAAAAGCTTGAGCGGCGCGTAATTGAAATTGTCAAAAATTTGATATCTCAACTGAAACCAGAAATAAGCGAACCAATTAAATCATCGCTGGCAATGTATTTGATGGGCGCTATAAACTGGACCTACACTTGGTTTAAGCCACAGGGTAGTGTAAGCCCGGACGACTTTGCCGAACTAGCGACTACAGTTTTTCTTCGTGGAATTCAAAGTGCATAGGCAAGAAGGTCTATTTACTGATCACAAATTTCCCACACTTACCTGCTAATCTTTGCCACAGTGGAAATTGAGTAGGGAGTTTGAACGTGCATATCGCCAGACGCAAAAGGATTTTGCCCGCCTTACTTAGTTCTTTCATTATTGCTTCCAACCAAATTGCGATCGCTTCAACGTCCGCACCTGTTGCCAAGCCAGACCACCCTCAACTCCTCTTGGCACAGGCGGGCGATCGCGAATACTGTATAAACAAAGTTGAAAATAACACGCGCCAAATTTTGCTCAAACTGATTGAGCTTGAAAAATTCAATTTGAATTATCATGCCAATGTAGCTAAGCAAGGGCGTTGGAAGGGATGGCGCTACTTCCTCACGCAAGAGGGCAATAACCTTATTTCTTTGGGTGGTTGCACTACTGGTATGGTTGAGCGAGTATCCAAATTCAATTCTCATCGCAAATTGCATCGCAATACACTTGAGACTGGAAACGCCCTAGGCATGGCAGGTCAACTCACTGGAGCCGGTGGATCTTCAGTAGAGTTTTTGATCAATGGATATCACGAACTCGAAGCGCGCAGAAAAGGCTATGGTCCAAAAGCCGCGAAAGAGAAGGTATTAGCTATTCGTAACGATATTGATTCACTATTAATTGAGCGAGAAAAATTATTAGGAGAATTACAAAATGTTTGTTCGGATTCGAAATATCTTGCTCTTGCACGAGCAGAACAACCGGTGTTAGTCGATATCCGAGATATTTCGCTCGATGAGTTTAAACAATTCCATTTACACTTAAGACGTGCTTTAGCGTTTCAGCAGTCTCTCTATCTTGGCGATATTGCTCGAAATGTTGTTGGTGCCTTTGGTAACAGGCAAGGTTGGCGCGCTAATAAGACTGGTAATAGAACATCGAATACTGATGCAGGTATCTTGTTTGAAATTTCAGGCGTATTCACAGTTTTGAACCCATTAATAAGTCGTGGAGTGGGTAAACTTGCTGAAAAGTATGAAGCAAAAAGAATCAGACCATGTATGGAAGGTGTTAATCCAGCTGATGTAGAGAAGCTTGCAGTAGATCTCGAGCATGTAAGAGTAATTGCAAATTCTCCAGAGCTGGAACATGCAGATTTACCACTTATAAGATCTGCTTTGTATTCGCAGCACGAAGTCGGAGTGAGAAAACAAATCCATATTGAAGAAGCTCAACAACGCGCAGGCGTATTAACTGCCGCTGAGAACGTCTTTTCTGGTGCCTTGATTGGTAGTACTAAAATTGGTTCGGGCGTTCTTTTTAACATCGCTGGTACCAAATATTATAACGATGGAAGAGAAACAAACATATTTCTTGGAGTCGCTGGAATCGTTGCAATGACTGGACTCACTTATGGCACTTTGGAGACTGCGCGCATTCAAATAAAAAGAGAAATTCAATATCAACGCGCAAAGAAAAAACACGAGTTGCCAGGACAAATTATGAAAGATCGAATGGCTAAACTCGAAGAAATGGAAAAATCTCTGCAGGCACCAACTCCGATATCTTTTGTGCCGCATACAAGTGGAAATGTTCAAACGCCCGAGCAAGAGCCTGATATGCGCATGTAATATTTGAATTTGGCAATTTTGCTATCATCAAAAGACCCCTGAGGGGTTCTTTTGGAGTCGACGATGGCAAAATTCATTCATGTGCAGAAAGCGTTTTTTAACGAGCAGCGTCAAATCGTTGATTCTGAGTATACTTCGATCCTGAATACAGATTTCATAGAACTAATCGAACCTTTCGAGCTGTCGCGCAACGATCCAGGCAAATACTCGCGTATGCTTTATAAAGGCGAGGGAATGATCATCAAAGGATCGGTCAATTCGATTATGGAAAAAGTGCACTAAATCTTCTTCAAAATCGATTGTTGTGTCCACAAAACGCCTGTCGACAAAACAAGAAAAAAGATCATCGATGCAAATAACAATGCCACATGATGTGTCGGCTCGTTGTGCGTTACACCTTGCCAAACGTTCAGTGCTAACATGCAATTTGAAATAATCAAAATGAATGTGGCGGCAGAAGGAGAAAGCGTATTTTCGATTTCGTTTTCGTTGGCAATCTTATTGATTGTATTGAAAAGATAAAAAACTACAATTGGATTTAAGGCTGGAACAAGTAAGCCGATTAGACAAAGCTCAGGAAGTATTTTTATGTTGCCGCGCTCATAAAGCGCTTTTGCATTCTTATAAAGCCAATAGAACTGAAAGAAACCAAAGGAAACCAGATTGAAAATGGCTAAATGTCTGAGTGAAATGCTCTCAAACCCATTTACTTGAAGCGGGCTTGAAGCTGGAGATTCGCGCTGGCTGGTTAATTGCGAATTCAAAGTTTTCTCTAATTTGGCAATTGAGTCCGGGTTTTCAATAGGCGATCTATAATAGTACGCCGCAGACTCAGATGGCTGCGCTGGTGCTTAAAATTCTCTTAGAGAGTGCAAAGACGTGACTGTCAGCTTCAAAGAAAGTTTAAGAGTAAACGAGGTGGAAACCCGAGCCGCTGCTTTGCCTCAAAAGGGCAATAAGTGGAAAGAATGGTTGCCTGTACTTTTAATCGTCGGACTTGGGCTCTGTTTGCGTTTTTTCAAAATCGGTGAGCACGGTTTTTTTATCGACGAAGTTTATACAGCGCTTGTGGTGAACGGCAAAGCTGATCCAGAGCTTGTCGCATTTGATTCGATTCGTCCACTTTATTTTGAGCTGATGAAATACTGGGCTTTAGTCAGACAAGACGAAGTCTGGTTGAGACTTTTTTCTACAGTTTTTGGTGCAGCAAATATTGCGCTCGTTTATCAGCTGGGCAAAATGGTGGCAAACAGAAATGTTGGTATCGTTGCCGCTATTCTTGTGGCTTTGTCGCCTATGGAAATTCATTATAGTCAGCAAGCGCGCATGTATACGCTTGGATCGTTTTTTGCATTACTTGGCTCAATCTGTTTGAGTGATGCTTTGTCTGTCGGCAGAAAGTTATCTTTGTTTGGCTGGGCGTTGTCTCGTGCTTTAATGATTTTGACCTTGCCACTGACTGCAGTGCTGATTGGTGTCGATATTATTCTTGCCGCATCAAAACCTGAGCGCAAAAAGTTTTTGCCTCACTTGTTGGGATGGCTTGTTGTGGTCGGACTTTGCTGGTTGCCGGTGTTGCAAAATATGTGGAATCTAAACGCAAATTCACCATACGATGAATGGCGGGGCAATCTGCCTGTGCCGCTTGCTAGTGATTTTACAACTATGATCATCAACTTTACTTGCAGTGCAATCCCGCTACAAGAATGGAAGGGACCGCCGGTACAAGATTTGTTTTCGATTGCTTATGTTCTTGCATTTGCTTGTGTTCTAGC
>CAZFKB010000041.1:0-26116 GCA_964519785.1 uncultured Candidatus Obscuribacterales bacterium
AATATATTCAGGCTGCAGGTAAGGTTCATAGGGTTGGTTATTTACTTCAATACCTTGGACATCGCGCTCAAGGTAACGAAGTTGGCGAAGTTACACTGATCAAAAAAATATTAGCTAAAGTCGCAGCCAAATGACCACTAAAAATCCCGAATCCACCTTAGTCTTAGTCGATGGAGCAACTGGTTATCTTGGAGCACATTTAGTGCATGCTCTTTCTTTGCACAATTACAAAATTCGCTGCCTGGTGCGACATAACACAGATCCAAGCAATTTAGACTATTTAAATTCTACTGATTGTGAAATTTTCAAAATAGACTACAACAACAAAAACTCAAGCAAACAAAATTCAAGCGCTTTTGACGGAGTAGATTTTGCAGTGCATCTGGTCGGTAGCATTGCACCGTCGCGCAAAGAAACTTTTGCTTCATTGCACCAGGACATGACTAAAATATGGGTAGAAAATTGCAAGGCTGCCAAAATAAACAAAGCAGTTCTTGTCACCGCCCTTGGTACCAGCGAACAGTCGCCTTCCGCTTATCACAAAACCAAACGCGAATCAGAAAAGATTCTGCAAAATTCAGGTTTGAATCACGCCATATTGAGACCATCACTTTTGATTGGTCATCAGGTATCTAAACGCCATAGCAAATTGGTCAAACGCTTGCTTGAAATGATCGCAACTAGACCCAAAGTACCTCTTATTCATGGGGGAGAAAATAAGATTCAGCCGCTTTTTATCAAAGATATGGCTGAGTGCATAATCGAATCTTTTAAAAAGGATCTGGACAAACCAGTCGACTTAGCCGGCCCTGAAATTCTTACCCTGGCAAAACTTGTAGATAAGCTTTCCACCCTGCTTGACAAACGCGCTAAAATCGCGGCAATCAATCCTCAGTTGGGACTTGCAATTGCATCCTTTCTGTCAATAGTGCAGGATGTTCCAATTTTAAGCAAAGACCAGGTAATATTAGCTCAGATGGACAACATTGCCACAAAAGAGACTAACGGTATCAAAATGCTTTTGGGACACACTGGCACACCTTTAGATCAGTCTATCAAGTCTTACCAAGATACTGAGCTTATTAAAGAACTCAAGGCCAAGGTATGAGCGATTCAGACACGCAAAAAAAAGTTTTGGTTACTGGAGCCAGCGGCTTTTTTGGCGTCAACCTGGTTCGAAGACTTTGCAAAGAAGGATACAAAGTACGCACATTGAGCAGAGCCGGAGCGCCTCCCAAAGTCTTGCGAGATTTGCCCCTTGAACATTTTGTTGGTGATCTGACAAATCGCGAGCGTGTTTTTGAAGCTGTGCGCGGCTGCGATATAGTCATTCACATGGGCGGCTTGATTTCTTATAAAGCCAAAGATCAACAAAGACAATTTACTGTAAATGTAATTGGAACACGCTATGTCATGCAGGCGTGTCTTGATGCCAAAGTGTCACGCGTCATTCACACAAGCTCGGTAGCGGCCATGGGCGTTCCGCCTCAAAATACCGACAAAATCGCTGACGAAAGCTTTGAATACAACCTTGAAGGATTGAATTTAAACTATTGCGATTCTAAACACCTTGCCGAAAACGAAGCCTTAAACGCATACGATCGCGGATTGAACGTAGTCATTTTGTGTCCTGGTATCACATTTGGTGAGGGTGACCACCACAGTCATCACAAAGCAATTATTGACTCAATGGAAAAATGGCCATTTGTGTTTGTTCCGCCAGGAGGAGTAACATTCTGCGATATAAACGACGTGGTCGAAGCGCACATAAGCGCCATCAAAAACGGTTCTGCAGGTTCTCGCTACGCTATAGTGAGCGCTAATCTCACTTTCAAGGAAGCGGCAGAAATTTATCTCAAAACTTTCCAGAAGAAAAAACCCATATTTGTCGTGCCGGCTCCGATTTTGATAGCAGTGAGCTTTATGCTTGAATTTTTTGCTTACATTATCGGCAAAGAACCCACTTTCAACCGTCAGACTTCTTATTTATCGGCTAAAAAAATATTTTTCAGCCCCAAGAAAGCAATTGCCGAATTAAATTTCAAGCAAACCCCGTTCAAAGAAACTTTGAAACGACTGGCTCCATACTATAAAAACTCTTAACAAACAGCCTATATTTTCAAATACTGGTTTGAAGAGGGGTGCTGAGGGTACAATTTATATGCCGGCGTCGAAATCAGGTCCCTTTGTGCGCATTTTTGTCAGTCAAACAAAATTGAGGATGTGACGCCTTGGTAATTAATATAAGTGGTGTGGCAAACGCCCAATCCATCCCCAGTGCTCCAAAAGAGGTCGCCGCCACAGACAAGGCGAAGCCCTATCCTTGGATCATTAATCCAGTATTCGATTTTATATTCGTGACAGGTGGAGGCGTCCTCTGCCTTTTGCTTTTCAATTACTTCTTTATAGGATGGGCGGTGCCGACAGAGTTCAACTCACCGGCCAACATTTTCCTTATTACGACAATGTTCTTGTCGCAACATATTTTTGCCGACTCGCACAATACAGCGACTTACATGAGAATCTGGGGAAGTCAGGAAGACCAGCAAAGATTCAAGTTTTATCGAACCTGGCTTGTTTATGCCTGTATTCCGATATTTGTGTTGGGTCTTTTAAAACCTGAATTTACAAGCGGAATCGTCTACTTGTACCTGATTACAGTCTTCTGGCACTATGCTGTCCAGGCATTTGGTATTGCTCTAATTTACTGCTACAAGCGCAATTACATAATGAACAATGCCGAGAAAGAAATCTTTCGCTGGTTCATTTTATCGATGGCAACTTTTGTCATCATTCGCTTTCTAACCGACCAAGATTTCAGCCCACGCAATTTCTATGGCGTGGCGATTCCATTTTGGGGTCCACTGCCAATTGGTCTTTTGAACGGGTCTAGATTCATTTTTATATGTTTGAGCATTGCATTTGGTTTCGTTCTTTTGCGCAAATTCATCATGGAAAAGAAATTGATGCCTGTTCCAGCCCTATTGTTGATTCTTACAGTGGCTGGTCTTGGACTTTCAAAAGGCACTCAAAATGCCATGATGTGGTTTTATGTTCCAGGCTTTTATCACGGCAGTCAGTATCTGGCAGTTTGTCTTTCATATTACTTGAAAGAACGCGGCATGCCCGAAGGAATGAGTACCTGGGACGTAGGCAAAGTAGCCTTTAGCGGAGTCGGCTTTAAATATATAGGTACTGTAATTTTGACCGGCTGCTTCTTTTATATAGGTATTCCGCACTTTTTCATGCAGCTTGGATTTGACTACGCGTTAATTGGTGGCTTGGTATTAGGAACGGTGAATTTTCACCATTTCATCACCGATGCTGCTATATGGCGATTGAGAGACAAGCGCTGTCGCAACTTACTTTTGGCTTAATCCGAGAAATAGGTCAGGAGGCTAGAAAAAATTGGTCAGCACAACGATTCCGATTTCCGGCTCGGGCTCAAATTCAGACGGTATATCAAAGGTAGAAGCAGCACCTCAAGTCACTGATGGTGCCAAAGTCAAACCATATGCCTGGATTGTCAATCCGTGGTTCGACACTATGTTTGTCTTTGGAGGAGCACTCTGGCTGCTCTTTGGACTGCACTATTTTGTATTTGGATGGAATCCTTCCGATATGCAATTGCCCTGGAGAGGCGCTTATGCAGTAAGCACCTTTCTTTTGATTTTGTCTACTTTTGGGCAGCATCTTTTTGCCGATTCGCACACAGTCTCGACCTATATGCGAATTTACGCAACTCCAGAATCACGCAAAACTTTCAAACTTTATGCTTATTACTTGCCCTGGTGCAGTCTTGCGCTGTGGACACTTGCGCTTTGTTTCCGTGAAGCCGCAGGGATGGTTATCTATATCCACTTAATGTGGGTGTTTCAGCACTATGTGGGACAGTGTTACGGTATTGCTCTCATTTACTGCTACAAGCAAAATTATTTCATGTCCAAATTCGAGCGCGAGACTTTCCGCTGGTGGATGCACAGCTTGTCTTACTTTGTCATTATTCGCATTTTGACTCAGCGTGATTTTAGTCCCTATTTTTATTATGGAGTTGAAGTTCCATTCTGGGGATTGCCAATATGGCTCTACAAGCTGGGAGAAGTTTTTCTCACCACTATGTGTATTCTTTTTGCGGCATGCTTGCTCAGAAAATATCACAGAGAGAAGAAATTCATACCGCTGCCCGCTCTTGCAGTGGTTGCAACCGTCTGGCTCATTGGTCTTTCGACCGGCATGGCTTCGGCAATGGTTTGGATTTACGGTCCACCATTTTTCCATGGCAGCCAGTATCTAGCAGTTTCTCTTGGATATTACATCAAAGAAAAAGGATTGCCTGAAGGCATGATTCCCAAGGAAATTTTTGTCAATTGGTTCAAACCAAGAGCAATTAAATACTGGGCATATGTCATCATGGCAGGAATGTTTATCTATGTCTTCCTGCCGCATTTCTTGATGTATTTTGGACTCAGCTTTGCGCTTGGAGCAAGTACTATTCAAGCTTGTATCAATTTCCACCACTTTGTATCCGATGCTGCCATCTGGCGTTTACGCGATCCAAAGTGTCGAGATGTCTTGATTGCCTAAGATCCGATAATCAAGGACGATACACCGCGCCTTTGGCGTGGAACTAAGTACTTATGCACAGTTATCCACCTCAAAAAAATGAATCCGCCGTATCTTTGGCTAAAGTGCCATTGATTATTCTTGCCGTAGTCCTTATAGGATTCGTCATCTATTCGATTAATCATTACATGACTGATCGTTACTCTGTACACGGCGATAGATTATTCAAAGCCGCATTCGATGAAGACATTGAATCAATCAAAGACTTGAGTCAAGGCGGCAACATTTCAAGCGACTACGACGAATGGATTCACTTCAAACTGGCGCGCGAAGCCAAACTCAAAGATATAGAAAACTACAAAGGCGATGATGCCAAAGAAGTAGCAAGAAGATGGTTTGAAGCAAAATATCCCGAAAATAAGGGTGTGGATTCGACCCAGCGTCCTAACTTGAAATTCTGGTCAAGAGTAGATTCCACTTCTGCTCAGCTGAAAAGGCAGTGGTATTTGTACAATTGGCGCACGGACGATCACTTTTATCGAATCTTCGGAATGTAGTTTGAAGTGAAAGAGAAAAACATACTGAAGCTAATTACGCTTGTATTGATTTCTCTATTTATAATTCGTCTGGTTTATAGCGCCATTCTTCACCCGCTCTATATGGGCTGGGATCCTGGCTTGCACTTGAATGCAGCTCAGCTCATTTTGCAAGGAAAAGTTCCTTATGTAGATATGATGGACGTTAATCCACCACTAGTCTGGTATATCGATATGATTCCAGCTTTCTGGTCGACCCTGTTCCATATTCCTGCTCCTCAGGCTTTTACTTTGTTTCTTGCATGCGTGATACTGTATTCGGCATCAGCCTGTTATTACCTGTTCTTTTATTGCGCGGATAACAAAAAATCTACTGACACAGCCACTTACATAGCATTTATTGTGGCTCTTATTTATTTCAATTTTCTCTTGCGACACGATTTTGGACAAAGAGAAACAATTTTCGTTTTATACTATTTGCCATTTTTTGTTCTTCGCTGGCTTTGCTGGAACAATCGAGCCCCAAAACAACTCTGGATTTCAATTTTAATAGGAATAATCGGCGGTCTGGGCATTTGTCTCAAGCCGTATTTTCTAATTCCTGCCCTTGCTGTCGAAGCCTATTTTCTGCTCAATAAAAATATTTTCGATTTAAAGACCTACAAGCATTTCATATCACCCGACGCTCTTGCTGCTATTGGTGCAGCTCTTGCTTATGTAATTCACTTTTTACTGATGCCGGCTGCAATGCGCGAAAATTATTTTGGATTTGTAGTGCCAGCATTCATGCTTGGATACAATTATTGGGACGTCTCACTGGGTAATAGTTTCAGCTCGCCTGACAAACGCGATGTTTTCTGGCTGATGGTATTCTCTTGCGCTCTTGCATTGTCTCTAAGACGCACATCAAGTCTCATTGAACCACTAATAATTTTTGCTCTAACGAGCAATATTCCTTATTTGATGCAGTTTAAGGGATGGGCATATCACGACCAACCAGTTCTTGCAGGCTCACTCATTCTTGCTTTTATCCTTGTATCTTACCTATTGGTTTATTTAGGAAACAAAATTTCTGCGGCATGCTCCATTCCCAAAACGATCCTTGTCTGGATAGTACCTATAGCAATTGGTGGCTATCTTGCTTACGATGCGATTCAAGACACAAAAGTCGTTAGTCAAGACAATAAAGTTGATTTAAGTTTCATTGGCTACCAAGGCACGTCTCCGCGTAGCGATATTTCGTTTCCATTCTTTGATGTTTTTGAGCGAGAGTGGAAACGAGATGACAAAGTTGTATTCATTTCAAATGGTGTCACACCAGAATATCCTTTTCTAACCCAGGTAAATGCCCCACCTGGCTCACGCCACCTGCATTGTGTCATACTCTCGGTTTTGCAATACATCAAAGACATGCACGAAAAAACGCCTAAAAACATCGCTTTGTTCGAGCAAGATGAGCGCATAATCAATGAGTATCTCAAAGACATAGAATCAAATAGGCCAAAGCTAGTTTTTGTGCAAATTGGTCCGGTGCTCGATTATTTGAAACCATATGGATTTGTGCCGAAAATACTGGAAAACTACGACAAAATAGAAGAGCACGATAATTTTGAAGTCTACAGATTGAAAAACAAAGGACCAAAAGCGTGAGTCTAGCTACTCTTACTATTACAAGCACCAAGAGACTGACTCAACTTCGTGGGCGTAAAGATTTGAGTGCAGAACAAACTAAGGCTCTTGTTGCGACAATTGTCATACTGCAGCTTGCCTTGTTATGTGTGTTTTGCATGCATACCTTGATGATACCAGCAGAAGCAGCTGAGCATCTCCATTTTGCTGTGCTTGTCTTGCAAGGCAAAACGCCCTACAAAGATGTGGTAGATATGGTATCACCAATGATGCTTTATCTGGATGTGATACCAGCTTACATTTCCAAACTTATTCATATACATCCAATTTTTATATTCAACTTGTCGGTTTGGACTCTGTCTTGTATAAGCCAATACCTTAGTCTTGCACTTGTATTCAAAAGTCAGACCAGAGAAAAATATTTCTTCTCGATGGTCGTTTTGGCTAACTGCTTGATGCAATTTGTCTTCATAAAAGAGTTTGGTCAAATTGACCATTTATTCTTATTGTTCACAGTTCCATACTGGATAACTCGTTTGATGCGTTGGAACGGCCAAAAGCCAACAGATAGCCTCGCTTTATTTGCAGGAGCACTTGCCGGTATTGGTTTCTCGCTCAATTTTCTGTACGCAATTTTCTTTTTATTAATGGAATTTTGTTTCTGGATAGAGAAGCGCAAACAAGAAGCTTTTACTGGAGCTGAGTTCCCATGTTGTTGTGCCATTATTATTTTGTATGTGGGACACATGATTGTTTTACCAGAAGCCATTGCAAGTGGCTATATCAGTTGGATTATGCCTTTGACTTTTATTGATTACTGGCAATGGGACAACCGACTTGCTTATGTTGAAAAGACGCCTGACCGACGCGACCTTATTTACTTGTTTGCAATCGTTTCGGTTCTGGCAATGGGCTTTGGACGTAGAAGCAAAGTTTTGATTCCTGCAATAATATTTTCGGTACTTGGATTTGGACTTTATATAGCCCAAGGTCAAATGTTCACGTATCAATCTCTGCCCATGATGTGGGGAGTCGGTTTTGCCATTTCCATTTTAATAGCCATAGTGCTTACCTTATTGCCAGATTTGAGCAAACTTATAAATATAAAAGTCGTGGCACCTCTTATGCTAATAGCCTCAGCTGTTTATCTATATTTCCAATACATTCCAGTAAGTAAATCTGAAAGGTTCGATTTAGCACCTCAAAAATATTTTGGAACTGCACCAAAATGCGACCTTTCTAATTTTTCTGAATTTTTCGAAGCCAACACCAGTGCAGGTGATGAAGTCCTTATTTTTAACGATAGGACAAGACCGGCTTATCCACTAATCTTACAGATGGGCCTGAAACCAGTCGGAATATTGCTTGATTATGCTCCTTCTCGAATATACGAAAACTATTTTGCTCTCAATCAAGACAAAGCAATTAAAAAATTCATCTATCATGAAAATCAAGTATGGGAAGAACTGCCATCCAAACTTTCGGCGAATCCACCAAAAGTAGTTATGTATGACGAAGAAGCGATGAATTCTCTTTTAACCAAACATCTATTGAAAACGAAATTGACCGATTTATATCAAGCACCGCTTTTCATAGATTGGAACGAAAACATAGACAAACACCCCAAATTTGAATATCTGAGTTTTCGCTTTCCCATTGCAGCTCATGTCAAAAAGAAATAGGGAGACAGAAGTTGATATATAGATTGAGACTACTGGCTCTGTTGACGCTTTTTTTACTGAATTCTTCTCCTGTTCTCGCTTTGAATTTGCAGGACGAAAAAGAAAAATATCCAGTGCTCTGGTCGATGAAAACCGAGCTCGATAGAAATTTTGCTGGGATGAAAAATCAAGGCAGTTCACCTGTATATTTTCTCGCTTATAGAGCTCTTGAAGGCGAACACACAAGTGTTTCTGGTAAATGGGGATCACTATCAGATCGCTCGGATCCGAGTCGCTTCAGATTCGCTCAAGTTGAGCTAAGAGTAGGAAGTCCAAAACTAGATAACTCGCATAATCTGCGTGGATATAACGATAATTCGGTTCATGTAATCAGTGATTCTTTGCCTATCGATAATAACGATATCTCTTTGCGCACCATTTTGTGGAGATTGTCTGACAAAGCTTTTTGGATGGCACAAAAACGTTTTGCTCTGATTAAAGCAAATAAAGACGTCAAAGTAGAAGAGCTTGATCAATCAGACGATTTTGCCATGGAGCAGCCTCATTCATTTTCTGCTCAACCATTGACTTACAATGTAGATAGAGGCGAATGGGAAGAAAAAATACGCCGTCTATCGGGCGTTTTCAATAAATTTCCTGAAATAAAAGATTCATATGTTCGCTTTACCTGCGGAGCACAAGTAAACTATCTTGTCACAAGCGAAGGCTCATGTATTCAAGACACCTGCAAATCTCACATAGTCAGTATTTATGCCGACACTGTCGCAAACGACGGAATGGTTCTCTGGTTATTTGATCGATTCGAAGCAAACAATATAGATGACCTTCCAACCGAAGCCGCATTCGAAGCCAAAATCGAAGACATGGCGAACAAACTCAAAGTATTGAGAACTGCACCGCTGGCAGAACCATTTGTCGGACCTGCAATCTTGAATGGCAAAGCTGCAGCAGTCTTTTTCCATGAAACTCTAGGACATCGCCTGGAAGGACACAGACAAAAAGACGAAGGCGAGGGTCGCACATTTAAAGAAAAAGTCGGCACTCAAATATTGCCCGAATTCATTTCAATCATCGACGATCCAAGCCGTTTCAAACTAAATGACACCGAATTGTCTGGCTATTATAAATTCGACGACGAAGGCGTTCCATCGCGTCCTGTCACACTTGTAGACCACGGAAAACTGAAGGGATTTTTAATGGGTCGCTCGCCTATAGCTGGTTATCCTCACTCAAACGGACACGGTCGCTGCAACTATGGTACCCCTCCCTGCGCAAGACAGGGCAATTTGATGGTAGTAGCCGACCAAAACAAAACAATCAGCTACGACCAGTTGCGGGCAAAACTGATCGAAGAAATGAAAAAACAAGGAAAATCGTACGGTCTTATTTTTGATGAAATTGCAGGCGGGTCGACGATGACTCAAGTAGGTGAACCCCAGTTATTCAGACTGTATCCGCTGCTTGTAACCAAAGTTTATGCCGATGGACGCAAAGACGAGTTGATTCGTGGAGTAGATATCGTCGGTACTCCACTTGCAAGCCTTGAGCAGATTGAAGCAGCATCAAATGAAACGCAAATATTTAATGGCGAGTGCGGAGCTGAATCTGGATGGATCAGTGTATCAGCATCTGCCCCCAGCCTGCTTGTAAAAACAATCGAGGTACAGCGAAAACAAAAGTCGGATGAAAAACCACCTCTATTGCCAGATCCATCGCAGGAGCGCAAATAATGATGAGAAAAACGCTTTTAAGTGCGCTCATTCTACTCAGTTTGACTGTAAACATTTTACCTGCACAAGCCCAGGGTCCATCAGAAGATAAGACAGCTGATACACAAGCCTTAGACAACAATTTCAAGGCTCTGCTAGACGAATTGCACAGGTCCTTGAAATTATTGCGTCTGCCTGGTCACGATGCACCATATTTTTTAGCATACAACTTGTATGAGAGCATAGATTTTAGTGTAGAAGGAAGTCTGGGTGCGATCACTACCAGAACCGGAAAACAAGACCGCAGCTTGTATCCCATTGTACGAGTGGGAAGTTATAAACTGGACAATACTAATTTTGACAGCACCGACTATGCCGAAGCAAGTTCAACCAAATCTGATACCACTCCGATTGATGAAAACTATATGGCGCTGCGAAAAAGTGTCTGGTTATCTACGGATCTCAAATATAAACAAGCAGTGAAATTTTTGGATGAAAAAAAGGCTTTGATGCTTGAGCGCAATGTAAATTCAGCCCTGGATGATTTCTCTCCTGCTCCACCTTTTCATCTTTTAAATCAAGCCCGAAGCATGAAATTGAACAAAGACGTCTGGACAGACAAAGTTCGAGAACTATCAAGTGTCTTTTTAGAATTTCCGCTATTGCGCAATTCTTGGGTAAGATTCGATGAGCGGGTTCTCAACTTGTGGCTGGTTAATAGCGAAGGCACACTCGGGCGTAATGGCGAATGCTCTGCACGCTATCAAGCCTTCGCTAGTATTCAAACTAAAGAAGGTGAAGTGATATCGGATGGTCTTGAAGCGCTAGCAAGAGACGAAGACAATTTGCCCTCTGTAGAGAATATGAAAACAGAATTGCGTAATCTCGGCAAAAGGCTTACCACCATAGTTCAAGCTCCCCAAGGTGAAGACTATGACGGACCTGTTTTGTTCGAAGGTCAAGCCGCGGCTGAATTCCTGGCAAGCACACTAGCACCAAATGTAGTGGCAAAACGCGATCATTTATCCAATTATTCAAACACTGTGACATCGACTAATCCTCTTGGTCGCAAAATGAATAAGCGTATTATGCCTACCTTTCTGAGTTTGATAGACGATCCATACATGCGCACATGGAAAGGCAAGCAGCTGTTTGGCGGGTATGAAATCGACGAGGAAGGAGTTCAGCCACAAAAAATTGATATCGTACAAAATGGCGAACTGAAAGCCTTCTGCGCTGGACGCACGCCCACCAAATTCACAAAATCGACAAATGGGCATGGTGTGATATCTGACGACACTGCGCAAAATAGTATTCTGCTTTTGACCAGTACTAAAAACAGCTCCAGTAAAGACCTGCTCAAAATGTTACGCAGACTTGGAGAAGACGCTGGATTACCTTATGTAATCGTAGTTCGAAGAATGGACAATACGCAGCGCGAAGCGTTTTCTAGTGACGATTTGAATTCGACTTTCACCTTGAGCACATCGGCATCTTCGTCAATCAATCTACCAAGTCCCATTCTCGTTTACAAAGTGGACACACGCTCTGGCAAAGAAGAACAAATTCGCGGGGTAAAATTTGCACCTACAAATATTCGAGTATTAAAAGACATAGTCGCTGCTGGCAACGACACCGATGCTTACGCGGTAGAGCAAACTTCAAACAACTATACTCATCTTGTGACACCATCTCTACTAGTGCGCGAAATCGAAATGGTCAAATCAGAGGCTCCAAGCCAGAAGCCACCCGTGACACCAAGTCCGCTGATGAGTATTCAGAAATAAAAGCAACCTGCTTTATGAACTAGCCGCCTCAACCACGTCTGGCGCCGCCAGCGCGCCCGTACCCCACCGATGTACGAGCAAAGATATTTCCCTGCCCTTGATAGGTACGACGGGTGCTGTAGGCTTGAAGCGAGTTCAATATGACCTGCGCATTGTATTTAAGTCGTGGGTCTTTGCCATAAGTTGCAATCCACTGAAATTCAGAGGCTGCTTTAGCCAGCTGATTTTGTCCTTGATAGCAAAGTCCGGTGTAATAATGAGTAAGCTCGGTAGGCTTCATGGTTGCAATTTTTTTCAAGGCTTCTTTCCACCGTCCAGCATCATAGGCAGCCTTTACTTCTTTAATCGCCGGGTCATTATAGTTTACGGTTGATTTCTGCTGATTGTTTTTAGCTTGAGTTTTACCTTTTGCTTGAGACGGTAATTCAAAAGAAAATGCGCTCGACAAAGTCAAAGCGCATGACAAAAGAAGAATTCGAGCTAAGTCATTTCTGTTCATTTCAATTCATCGCCCCGACATCGGGGGCGGACCGACACTCTCTACACCACCGTTTTTGTTGCCTATATTGCACCACTTGTGCAGCTCTTTCATGCTGAACTGACCATGCACAAGAAACTGTTCAAGCACTTCTAAGTCATTGAGACTAATTTTGGTTTCTTCAGGTCCATCTTCGTCTTCAGACAGATTTATCACAGTATCAAAATACTTGGTGATTAAACGCAGCATTTCATACTCGTCTTCACTAAAAGACTCATGATTACCAAGTGCGGTTATAAGTTCTTTTCGGGTAATACCATCGTTGTCCGGGTCAAGCTTACCGAAATTCTTTCGAAGGAGTGCACAAACAGTTGGTCCATCAAGATACGAATCACCATCGCCATACTCTTCGCCCCGGTCTTGACTGTTTAAAAGCCAGCGGATATCTCCTAAAGCTTTTTTGGCTGCGTGTTCTCTATCGTTATTCATCTATCGATGCTCAATTCGGGTTAGTAAGTACTACTAAGCTATCAAACAATTGTCACCATTTTGTAATTAAAGATCAGACGAAAACAAGCTGGCACTTGCCAAATGCCTTGTTGCTGAAATCGTCCTCCGTCATACAAACATATAGGATGCGAGATGTTGCCTGGTCCAATATGTCTTTTTCCCTGATTGCAAAAAGTACAAACCAGTTACGGGCTGATTCAAGCAAATGACCATAATGCGGGTCTCTTGAACGAGCTTCGCTGTAAGAAATACCATTGGCGTGAAACGCTGCAATATTCAGTGCTTCGCCAGGTTTCACCCGCTGAAACAAGACTTTTACCTGCTGAGGTTCAAAAGCCGCAAGTTTAGGATCAGAATCTGGGTCCAATGCCAGTTTAGGCTCAAGATTAATCCATCCACCTGCTGTTTCTTGTACAGATGATTGTATCGTCACAAAATTCCAGCCTCTTTCTTTGGGCTGGTAATCTCGATAGCTAGGACTGAGATAAAAGTGTAAATGGCCACTTATTGCAGCGATTGAAGTAAAGTCGAATTGACCTAAAAGATGCATAGGTTCACCATGCTTAGCCCTAGGTCCTTGAATTGGTATTTCGCTCGAATTTCTCAGCTTAAATCGATTATCCATAACCATCGCCTGGCTGGATTGAAAAGCCATACACGCCTTAAAACGAGCCTCTGGACCAGAATTAAGTTCCAGGTCGGCTACTACTCGTTGGATTTCTAAACTAAGAAGCGATTCGAGAGGTAACATGGCTTATAGTGTACAATTTTGCCAGTTTTTATTGGGCAAGGAGATCATGAATTGAGCAAAATAGTTTTTTCCACCCTTGCAGCATCTTTCATTTTGACATCTATCCTGGTTGAGCCGGCTTTATCAAAGGAAAAGAAGAAAGAAACATTGCAAATAAGCAGTACTTCTTTTCAAGCAAATGGCTCAATAGACAAAAAATACACTGCCGACGGCGAAGATGTATCGCCTCAAATTGTCATTGCCAAGCTGCCTGCAGGCACGAAATCAGTAGCTCTGTCGTGCGAAGACCCAGACGCTCCGGTCGGTACATGGTTTCACTGGCTCATCTGGAACATTTCACCCTCTAAGACAGAACTCAAAGAAAACGTCGAAAAAACTGGTGAATTGAAAGATGGCGCAATCCAGGGAATGAACGATTTCAAAAAAACTGGCTATAACGGACCTTCGCCACCCAAAGGTCCTGACCATCACTATCATTTCAAAGTTTTTGCTCTCGATCAAAAACTTGACTTGAAAGCAAACAGCGATAAAAAAGCTTTTTACAAAGCAATCGAAGGGCATGTGCTTGGCACAGGCGAGGTCGTTGGAATTTACGGCCGCAAATAATGCCAAAACCATTTATTTACGCCATTCTTCTATCGATTTATTTTTTGCAAGTTACTTTTGCATTGCCTTTACTGGCCCAGAGTGTAACTTTTGATGAAAAGTTAAAAGCTGGCGACCATGCTGTTTCTTCACATGACTTCGAACAAGGAATGAATTTGTATAAAGAAGCACGACAGATTGGCGAAAGTGAAAAAAACAAATACGAAATGTCTGAAGCTTCTCGAAAAATGGCAGTGGCACTGGCGGGTTCTGCACGTTTTGATGAAGCCATAGCAAGTTTTAATCAGTCTCTTGCAGATGCAACAGATTTGAAAGATCCAAAAGTCTTACGCACTATCATTTTGTCTAAATTCGGTCTGGCCAAAATGTACAGTGTGACCGGCAACCAAGAACTTGCATGGGTAAACATTGAAGAAGCGATCTCTCTTGCAAATGACAATCTTACTGCAAGTGATCCAGTGGTACCAAGGCTTACTGCACTCAAAAGTGAATTGATATTGAGTAAAGCTCAAATATCAATCGAGCCGCCCAAGACTCAAAAAGAGGGAGAAAGTAAATCCACGAATGCCACACTGGTTGCCGAAATCAGCATGAGTGCACCGTCTGTGATACCGCAGGCTCCTGGCGTATTTCAAAAATTACAGCCTGAAAAAGGTGTTCTTGAAGTATCACAAAATGCTAAAGCTCAAGAAAATGCTCTTGCAGGCGGAGTGTCCAGCGCAAGAAAAGAACTAGCCGTACGCCTCATGCAATATGGAACTATTGGGCTTTTATTGAGCAAAAACATTGGCGGTCCCTGGGTTGTGCAAAATACACTTAATGGGGGTGCGGCACAATATTATGGTGTGCAAAAGGGCGATATTCTTGCTGCAATCGATGGTCAAGACATCTCACAGCAAAATATCACATCGCTGCATTTTATGCTAACTGGTCGACGCGGACAGATTAAACACTTAGAGTTAATCAGACCAGGTCACAAATTGGAGTTACAGATTCCGCTCTGGAGCGTATACGACATGCACGATCGCAACTCCGAATATATTGAATATTATTGGTTCTTGCTCTATAACAATCTAATTACACCCGAACAATATCAAAGATTGGCAAAACCATTCGAGCCATATATTCAGTAATGCAAAAAGCACTCAAAATAGGAATTCCAGCTTTTATAGTGGTATCACTTGCGGTTCTAGCATTTCCATTGTCGAACAATTTCGCCAAGCGCCAAATAGAAGAACCTCTTGGCGGACTCAAAGAACTGAAGCCAGTTTCAATCATAATGCAAACTAAATGTGCCGATTGTCATATAAAAGGCAAAACTGTCTATCCATTCTATAAAGATTTTCCATTTGCAAAAGGCTTGATAGACGAAGACGTGCAGATGGCATCTCAAAATATGCCTTTTACCCGCGAAAAGCTACTGGGTCTGCAAGAATTCAGTCGACTTGAGTTGTCTAAGATTCACACTGTTATTGAATCTGGCGAAATGCCACCTGCAAAATACAAGCTTTTGCATTGGGATGCATCTTTGACCGAGCAAGATCGCAAAGCATTTACAGACTGGATAAAAGCAGAAACCGAATCACGCAAGGGCAAGCGCTAATTTTTTAGCCATAGCAACATCAAGACTATGTCCGCCTTTGATACTTATAAAGCGCGCGTTGATACGAAGTGGATTTACACCACACAAAAACATATCACCAATTAAATCTAGAATTTTGTGCCTGACAGGTTCGTCCTTAAACCGCAATTCTTCACTAAATCCGTCCTTGGTAAAACTAACAACATCATTTTCAAAGCCAAGCATTTTGTGTTCTTGCAAAGGACCAAACGTACGAGCACAAGCAATATCGCTTATTTCTTCGCCACAAGCCCAGCTGCCCCAGACACGACCTACTAGAGGATGATTCATATCAAGTAAATAAGATGCTGAAAATTTTTCGTCTGGTACAGCCATTACTATTTTGTCGCCAGAGGAAACAAAAACTGTTTCTTTTAAATCGATTTTGTTTTCGATAGATTTTTGCATGCCTGCGTCTTGTAAAAGCTTTACCCAGAAATCACTAGAGCCGTTTCCCATGGGTAATTCGGCTCCATCAACCTGTATTTCCAGATCATCTAGGCCACAAAGTGCTATTGCACACATGAGATGTTCGATATAACAAACTCTGTGACGCTCTACTCCAAGAGCAGTATTGCGCACCGTGCTGCAAACATTGTCAGCAATCGCTTTAACGCTAACGCGAGGCCAGTTAGCGACTTCATCCTTGCAATAATTGCCAAACTCGGACAATAAAAACGTTATGCCAGAACCAGGCGCAGACTCCCTTATCGTAACACTAACGTCCTGCCTGGATGTAAGGCCCTTGCCTTTGAAGCTGAGCGATTTAGACATGCTTATTTTTTCGATTCTGCTAAATTCAGCTTTTCGATTATTGCTTCTAACTCTCTTACTTTCTCTTTTAGTTCACGAACATCGTCGTTAATACGAGGAATGCGACGCATATTTGCATGCATCTTGATTTGCTCTCTTGCATTAGTAGCCGGAATTCCGACTTGAATTTCGCAATCTTCAACATCACGCATAACACCGGCAAGACCTTCAAGCACTACGTCTTTGCCAATCACTACGTGGTCTTTGATTTTGACACCGCCAGCAAGAATCGAGCGATCGCCTATTGTGCACGAACCGCCGATTGCAGAGGTTCCAATCACGATACAGTCTTTTCCTACTTTGCAGTTATGAGCAATCAAAGCTAAATTATCTATTTTGGTACCAGCCCCTATGATAGTATTACCAATGGTGGCACGGTCAATAGTGGCATAAGAGCCGACCTCAACGTCGTCTTCGATTATTACTTTACCTATTTGAGGTACTTTGATATGTGGGTTGCGTTCTTCTGAAAGGTGGCTCGAATGTCCACCCACATAAATGATTTCAGCATTGGTAGGACGAGCCGTGGTGTAGCCAAAACCGTCGGATCCGATGCCCGCACCTTGTTGCAAAATAACACGGTTGTGTATTTGAGTATAGTCTGCAATCAAGCAAGACGGATAAATCAAACAATCCTCACCGATCTCGACTTTTCCGCCAATACTTGTGTGCGACATAATGATTGTATTGTCGCCAACTTTGCTGTGAGGTCCAATAACTACATACGGTCCAATGCATGCACTTTTGCTTACATTTGCAGTTTTATCGATAATTGCGGTGGGATGAATTCCTTTTTCAGGATAAAAACGAGGAGGTGCTAATTTCTGGCAAAGCTTCTGAATGGCTATTTTCGGACGCTTTACCAGAATTACTGTTTGCCCTTCGCTTGAATAATCCAAGTCGTGAGGCACCACCATGATTGATGCTTGGCACTTGTCGATAAACTTCAAGATTTGTCTATCGGTGACAAGAGCCATATCTTCTTTAGTGGCTTTAAGTGGATCCAGAGCGATGCTGGTGACGGAGACATCAGCATTACCACGAATCTGACCCTCTGCAATCTCGGCAATTTCTTTTGCCGTCATTGGACTTGGCAGTTGCATAAATTGACCTCTGTTTTTATCGAATTCCTATTTGGTGGCAGAAGCAGCCGAACCAAGTCTTTGTACAACACCATCTGTAATGTCGGTGCCACCAAACATCACTACACTCTTGTCGAGCACGGTGTCACAGTTTTTGGTTTTGGCTTCAGCTTTGATAGCGTCATCCAATTCTTTTTCCAGGTCTTTTTCCATTCCCATGGCTTTGTCTTGGAATTTTTTGAATTCGTCGTCAATTTGAGATTGCAATTTTTTGTGCATTGCTTGCAGCTCTGGTTGCGGTTTCTTTGCTTTTTGAGCGGCTTGAAATTCTTTGTTGTTTTTTTCGATTAGCTTGTGAAGCTTTTCTTCATCGTCTTTGATGTCGGTAGCAGCTTTTTGCAAGCGAGGATATTTTTCGTATACACGTTTTTTGTCGACATATCCGATTTTTTGAGGACCGCCCTGAGCTTTAGCTGCTGGGGCCAACGATGCATTAAGAGTCAACACACCTACCAAAATCAACGAAAACGAGAAGGCTGTTTGTTTGAGCATTTTTCTTTGAATTCTCCGTATTTTCAAGATTTCCCAACAAGGGAACGGGCTCATCTTACACCATTCAGATAGAGCCGAGATCATAAGATATAGCCTGGTTTTTAAAACTTCTCTCCAAATCCGATATTGAATCTAGGAATGAAACTGCCACTCATTACCGACTGAATCAAAGGCATACCGTAATCCAACCTGACAAGTCCAAGCATCGGCACTTTTAAACGCACTCCAAGCCCAACAGAGGCGGCAAGCGTATTTCTGCCCATCAAGCTGTTGTTCAAGCCCCCGCCTGACACAGCACCGACATCGAGAAATCCGGCTAGTTTTACGTGATCGTTTACGAATTTGGTTACTTTTCCGCCATCTTTCGGCATAAACGGAACTTTGGTGCGCATTTCGGCCGTTCCCATCAAAAGTCCTGTCCCAGAGCCCAAGTCGGAAAATTGACGATATCCACGCACACCATTCCAGCCACCAAGTCGATACTGCGCAAACTGTGGCATGCCGCCAAGACCAGCTCCGCCTTGCATATTGAATGCAAGTGTAGTGTCTTTACCTACTGGAACGAATTTGCTTACGCTCGCACCTAACTTGGCAAAGCTGTTACCTGTCAGCCCAAGCGACGGTCCAGCCGACAGCCTGACCGAAGTTCCTTTAGTAGGATCTACGGCGGCATCTCGTGTGTCATATGCCAGGGTCGGTCTGATACTCAAATAAAGCCCGCCTTGCATCTGCTCGTTTCGCACCTGCCCGGCAAGCATGTTAGCCTGATCCGTATTGAAAGCACGCCCAGTTGAGACCGCTCTGGAAGCCATTCCAAGCAGAGTATTCTGTTCGCCTAAATATCCACCAAGGTCTTTGAGCGATGTATTTTCGCCAGTCAAACCGGTACTCAAACTCCAGCCTTTTTTCAACGGCTTGGTCAAAGTGACACTGGCACCAAGGGTCTGTTGCTGTGCCTGGTCAACAAGCATACTGGCATAACTGCGACCAAAACCGGTGACAGCAAGCGATGTATTTGTCCCTTTTAAATTAGGCTCGATCCAGGAGGCTTCAAGGTTGTAAGTACGAGCGTTAGGTATGAAATTTTGTCCACCATTGTTCAAATTGTTTGCAACACCGCTGAACATGGCTGAGCCAACTTGTGAGTTAACAGAAAGAACCTGTCCTTTTCCTCTGAAATTGCTCTCTGAATAACTGAATTGACCAAATGGACCTGTGGCAGAATCAAGACCACCACCAAGCCCCACAGAACCAGTGCGTTTTTCTTCTACTTCTACTTTGAGTGTAAATTTGTCTGGGTCTGTCGCAGACGGCTCTAAACTGCGCTTAATATCCTGAAAATATCCGTTTGCATATAACTGACGCATATCGGAAGTGATTTGTTTTTCGTTATAAGCGCTTCCCGGCTTGAGCTTGAGAGCATTGCGAATAATGAAATCTTTTGTTTTGCGGTTGCCAACTATCTCGATTTTATCGATTACACCTTCACTTATAGAAAGACTGACACTGCCATCAGGAAAATCTTTGACGTCTGTTACTCGAGCCAGCATGAAACCTTTTTCGTGATAAAGCTGTTCGATTTTGTCGACCGATGCGGATAACTGATTGATGTTTTGGGGCTTGCCTAGCTGGTTATTCAATATTTTGGAAATTTCATCCGACGAAACCAGATTATTTCCTTGCACACTGAACTGCGTTATAGGTGCGTTTTCTTGCACTCTGATTTTGAGCAAAACACGATTGCCCGTTTTTCGCTCTGGTGTTACTTGCAATGACTTATCGTCGAAATAACCCATTTCGTTTACAGCTTTCAAATCTTCCATGATTTGATCGCGGTCAAACTTATCGCCTGGTTTTGTTTTCAGAACAGAAGTTATGTTTTGAGTGGAAATAAGCCTATTTCCCTCGACTTGAATATCTTCTACAGTAAGTGTTTCTTTGCCCGACTGTCCTTGCGTCTTAGTTGAACTATCCTGTGAAGCTTTTTCATTGTTAATTTCTGGAGTGGTTTCGTATTCGGTATCACTCACTTCGGCTTCGAGCATTTTAGAGCTAGGTTGCTCAACCTGTGCAGCCATCACCGCCGGACATGCAAATGAAGTCCAGAAGAATGAAGCGGCAAGTGCCACTGCTAATTTCTTTCTTTGCAGTTTTTGTTGGGGCATGAGATTAGAGAAAAAAGATTCCATCTTGACAGGCTTTGAAAATTCTACCATAGAGCAAGTTGCCATCCCGATTTATTTCATTAGATTGTAGTTCAAAATCGACCATTCTCTTGGCATCGCAACACTTCTTGACAGTCCCGGAACAAAGCATGGAAAAAAATATTCCACTAGAATTACCAGAAAGATATTCTGGTTAGGAGCAATCTTCTCCTGACAACTGCCAAATTCCGGCAAGGGACCTCTATAAGATGCAAATGAAAAAAACTGTTTTGACCGCAATTGCAATGGCATATTTCTTTGGACTACAAGCCAACTCAGAAAGTGCCCTGGCAAAAGACAAATTGGATACTTCTAATAAATCCAAGCATTCACAATTGATTGCTCAGTCCGAAGCAAAAAAGAGCATGCCGAAAGTTATCGATTTCTATACAACCTGGTGCGGACCATGTAAACGACTGGCACCAGTGCTTGAAGAATTGGAAAAGCAATACAAAGACAAAGTAGAGTTCGAGCGCTATGACGCTGAAGCTCCAGCCAACAAAGCACTTGTAGAAAAATACAAAGTTGAAGCATATCCCACAGTTGTGTTCATAGACAAAAACGGCAAAGTTCAAGATGTAATGAAAGGATTTGCTGGTAAAGACCCAATTGTAGAGCGCATTAACGCGATGCTCAAATAGGTTCTGTCCAAGAATGAGCAAAAAATTTCCCGGTACCTTTATTACTTTAGAAGGTCCTGAAGGTGCCGGAAAAACCACACAAGTCAAGCTTCTGACCGCGCTTTTGACAGAGCGCGGTATAGAGCATCTGGTGACACGCGATCCTGGTGGCACTCCACTCGGGAAAAAAATCCGTCGCATTTTACTTACACCAGGACTGGATGTTTCGCCTCGGGCAGAACTACTTTTATATCAAGCAGACCGCGCTCAACATGTCGAAGAATTGATTCTGCCTGCACTCAATGCTGGCAAGCTTGTGATTTGTGACCGTTATACAGATTCAACAATGGCTTATCAAGGCTATGGGCGCGGGATTGACTTTGGTCTAATCGAAACGCTGAATCAAATTGCAACCGGTGGACTAAAACCACAATTCACTTTTTTGTTTGATCTACCTTCCGAAGAGGGTCTATCTAGAAGGCATCCAGCAGGTTACGACCGAATGGAAAGAGAAGCAATGGACTTCCATCATAAAGTGCGTCAGGGCTATTTGACCATGGCCGAAAAAGAACCAGAGCGTTTTTATATTTTGGATGCATCGCGTCCGCTTTCGGCTGTTCAACAGGACTTTCAAGAAGCCTTTTTCAAAAGATTCAGTGCAATCAGCTCGCGCAATTAATATTTTTCGTTACGACCCAAACGCCATTGCATTTCTCTCAAGACCTGTTCTACATCTTGTCGCAACTGCCCAGCATCATGTTCATCTAAGGTGCCACCACCCTGGTTGCGCAAATAACGCTCTTTAGAGCCAAGATCTTTCAATCTCTGACTCATATTTTGATAATCGCGATCCGATATCTTTTTGTCTTTCTTCTTCTTGTCCAAAAATTCAGTGGTATCTTCGATAAAAGTAGATACAGGTGGCTCGGCTGCGGCGGGCGGATTGTATTGTTGACTCAAAATAATTGGCATTACTAAATTACTTCCAGGCCAACCAGTCGGCATTCCGCAATAAGGATAATAATAACCAGAAGGAGCTTTCCACATATTCAGGGTGCAACCTCCGGCGGCGACTGAAAAAATTCCTCCACCAATTGGCTGGGGTATTCCAAAAGCCGGATAAACAGCTGTCGAGGGTGTCAATCGTCCAGGTGATATGAGTATTCCAGTTCCACACCCTTTTCCGCCAGCACAAGAACCCGACCCACCCGATTCAGCCAGGGCGCAGGTGGCGATTGAAAGCACAGACAAGCTAAGTAAAAACGAAAGAGATGACATGCGTTTCATAGTTTCACCAAAAGCAGTTACTTCTATTTTATACGCTAATCAAGAGATAGTTAGGATGTTTTCTCTAAATCTGGCTTGCCGGCTTCATCGCCTTTGATAAACCACTGAAAATTCATTTCTTCAGCGCACATATGGACTGAAACCATGCTCCACCAAACGATATAACCAAGCGACGTAACGTTATAGTTTCCGGAATTCGGTAGTTTGCCAGTAAAAATCAAATAGAGAACACCGGGAATCGCAACCACCGCACAAACCATTGAGAGGCGGCGCGCGACAGAAAAGAGCGGTTTTGTGAATCTGTGCTTACTGCGACTCAAAATGAGAGCCACACAAGCAATGATTAACGCAAGTACAAAACCATTAACTGCAGCATCGAAAAGACAATGCCCAATTACAGCAGTAGCAGCCTGTCCGACTTCGCTTACAGTCTGCTGAAAGTTGAATTTTTCTGCTTGCCCTTCCATTTTGCGCTCCGTTTCTCTATATTTTAGCTGTCTTACTCCAAAGCAATTTAGAAACTAACAAAAACTACATTTATAAATATGAAATTTGCCTCTTACAAAATTAGTCTTCGTACCAAACTCTTGATTGGTCTTGTGCCGCTTCTGGCGGGCTTTATCGCTCCTAACGCTCCGGTTAAAGGTGCACCCGAGCAAATGAATCGAGCTGAGAAAATGCTTATGAATCTTCGAGTAGGTCAGGGTTCTGCCACCTTTTATTTACTTGAGGCAGTTCGCCAGAACAAAGAAGTAGAGCGAAACTTACGCAAAGCACTCTTTCAAATCAAAGAAGTAGACAAAGCTTACGCAAAATCGAAAGGTAAACCGGACGATAAATATCTCGAGGCAGTCACAGTAAAACTCAACAGTTGCCAAGAAAGAAGTGCTGAAGTCACACGCACTATAGAAGATTCAGTAAGTGATCTCAAAGAACAAATTGGCGACGCTTTATTGAGATGATGTTCTGATGATTCGAAAACAATGTCTCAATTGCTTTCAAATATATGCGGCCGAAGATACAGTCTGCACTAAAGACGGCAATGCCTTATCCACAATATTGGTGCAAGACCTCGATGGTTCGCTGATTTCTGGACGTTATAAAATCGAAAAAGAAATAGGGCGTGGTGGCATGGGCGTCGTATATCAAGCCCTGCAGCTAGGTCTAGATCGCAAAGTCGCGCTTAAAATGCTGCTCAATGATTTAAGCAAAGACGACATAGGCTGGAAAAGGTTCGAAGTCGAAGCAAAAGCTGCAAGCTCACTCAATCATCCAAACATCATCAAGGTCTACGAGTACGCAGTTTCCGAATTCGGTTTGCCATATATGGTGATGGATTTTATTGAAGGCGAATCTTTAGATGACCTTTTGAATCGCCAGCATAGACTCACGCTGGCTCAGGCGCTTCCACTTTTTGTTGATATTACAAATGCGCTGAATCATGCTCACAAACGAAATGTGGTGCACCGTGACTTGAAACCAAGCAATATTATGCTTATTAAAAATGATGATGACGAAATTATTCCGCTCATTCTAGATTTCGGTATCGCCAAAATTTTTACCCAGCCTGGAAAAGCGGCACTGAATCTAACCAAGACAGGAGAGGTTTTCGGATCGCCTTTATACATGAGCCCAGAGCAATGCATGGGTCAGCCGCTCGATCCCCGCTCGGATATTTACTCGCTGGGCTGTATCTTATATCAAGCATTAAGTGGTGATACTCCAATTAAAGGCGAGAATTTTCTCAACGTTTTATTCAATCATATGAACGCCAAGCCAAAGTCACTGGATTTGGTATCACTCAAACTGCCCAAAGAATTGGTAGAAGTCATTTTCAAATGTCTGTCGAAATCGCCGTCCGAACGATATGACACTATGGCGCAGCTGAAAAGCGATCTTATACTTGTTCAAAGCCTCTTACCGGATGAGACAGAAAATTCAATCCAGACCACTCCATTGCAACATTTTTCTGTTGATTTAGAAGATAAGACTATTAATGTTGCTGTTTCAAAATCAGACAGCGCAAAAGAAACGCCATCTCTATATATCGAAAAACTTCGACGCGAGGCTGAATCAGGCAATCTCGAAGCCCAGTTCGATCTAGGATGGGCATACGAATTAGGCGACGAATTGAAAACTGACTTGAGAATGGCTTTTCACTGGTTCAAAACAGCAGCCGAAGGCGGACATGCACAAGCCATGCACAAAACTGGCTATATGTATGAAAAAGGAATCGGTACCGCGAGCAACGAAAAGCGGGCTTTCGAATGGTACAAGAAAGCTGCCGACGCTGGTGAGATTCATGGAGAACGCGACCTGGGTTATTGTTATCGCTACGGCATTGGTGTTGAAGAAGATCTGGATCTTGCCTTTTTCTGGTCTTCAAAAGCAGCTCAAAATGGTGATTTCACTTCTCAATGCACTTTGGGTGACTTTTTCTATTATGGTGTCATGGGCAATACCGACATAAAAAAGGCGATCGAATGGTATCTTCGTGCCGCCGACCAAAATGATGCTTTCTCTCAGCACAGTCTTGGACTGATTCTCTTAAACGAAGAAGAGTATTTGGACCCAACTCGCGGCGTCATGTGGCTTGAACAGGCTGCCGAACAGGGATTGGCATTAGCCCAATATGATCTAGCTATGCTCTACAAAAGAGGCAAAAATGTACAGGTCGACCAGAATAAATATTTGAACTGGCTGCTTTGTGCAGGTGAACAAAACCACAAAGAAGCTGTGATTGAACTGGCAAATCATTATTTCATGCGCCGACGTGAAGGCAATAACTTGCCTATTGCACTTCACTGGCTCAAGCTTGCTTCAGAATTGGGGGATGAACAAGCCCTGGCGCGATACAAGCAATGTCAAAATGAATCCGAAGAATAAATTTTCAACACTTTAATTCGCCACAAAATTTTCCCGCCCCGTCACTTCTATCCTTCTAAAAAATCTAATCCGATATCGGTTTACGTTTTAAAAGGTGATATGTGAGGCGCGAAAGCCAAGCGTACTCAGTCGTTTCAAAAAAATTTGGCTCCGACAGGATTCGAACCTGTAGCCTGGCGATTATGAGTCGCTTGCTCCACCATTGAGCTACGGAGCCAGATCTCTAAAAAAGAGACATAGCAAAAGGATATATCATTTCACTTTAGTTGTGGTCATAAATTTTTCCACAAAGTCTGTGCTAACGTCTCCAGATTGAAAAACAGCGTGAGACAAAACTACTTGATGAAAAGGTATTGTCGTTTTAATACCTGTAATTGCGTATTCATCGAGTGCTCTTTGCATGCGTTGAATAGCTTCGGGTCTGTCGTTACCCCACACAATCAATTTACTGACCAGTGAATCATAATAGGGCGGAATTGTATAACCAGGATAACAGTGGCTGTCCACGCGTACACCAGGACCGCCTGGCGCAATATATGCATCGATTCGACCAGGCGAAGGTAAAAAATTGCGGTCTGAATCTTCGGCATTGATACGACATTCGATTGCGTGTCCGCGAAAAACGATGTCTTCTTGCTTCAGGCTCAATGGTTCACCAGCCGCTACACGGATTTGCTCTTTAATAAGATCGATACCAGTTATCATTTCGGTCACCGGGTGCTCGACCTGAATACGAGTATTCATTTCCATGAAATAGAACTGGTTATTACACCAGATGAATTCGACTGTTCCAGCGCCTT
>CAZFKB010000042.1:0-25715 GCA_964519785.1 uncultured Candidatus Obscuribacterales bacterium
TTTATTGCGCTCTTCAATATTTTTGTTCGCAACCGATATGCCAAATGCGCGCACGGCTGGCACTACAAGAAATAAGGTGCCATAGACTACAAGAGCCTGAATAAGAGGAGCGAATTTGTAGAGAACCGAAATATAGTCCATTTGAAGGAATAAGAACCAGCTTCCTATGAAGTTGAGCGCAGCCAAAATGTAGACAGGTAGTAATTGGTCTGAACGGACATTTGAAAATTTCCAGGTGAATTCGCTTAGATATTGAGGTAGTTCGCCAGGCCAAGGACTTTGAGCTGTGGCTTTAAGAGATGAAAATTCGTAGACTATGTTTCCAGCATCGGTCACAACTGGCTTGCCTTGAAAACGAACAAGCACAGGTAGCATTGCATCATCTTCGTTTGACCCCGTATATGGTGCTAACTGATCGGCAGTAACTACACCGTTATTTTCTCTGATGGCTTCTGCAATCATCGCCCATTTGCGCTCTTCGAGATTGCCGTTGGGGTCGCCATCACCAAATAGAAAGGAAAATACGTTGAAAAAGAAATTAGTTTTTTGAGGCTTGTTTATGGTTGGTCGATTATATCTATCGTAAGGGTCTGAGCGATAATCGCGGGAATAAGCCTGCCATAAGAAAAGGTCGCGAATGAGCATCCAGTCCCAGAAACTCAGATGAAATCCGCCACCGCCCCAGCCGCCGTCATAATCATCGTAACCACGGTCGCCATCTGAATCGCGTCCACCTATGCGGCTGTAGAACATGATTACCAAAAATATGAGCAGCACTACAATGACGAATGACAGAACAAGCATGACGCCAAATGAGATGCGCAATAAAAAAAATGCAGCTTTGAACAACCAGTCACCAAGCCGTTGAAAAAAGAGTTCCATGCCGCGGCTGAGATAAGTGGCTTCAAAATTCAGAGGGTAAGTGTAGACGATATCGCCCTTTTCACCAACTTTGAGATTGCCTTTAGTTTCTGACGCAATTTCGTTTAAATCTTGTTCTACTTGAAGTACAGGCAGTCCAGATTTGAGAGCTACGTCTGCAGCTGTTACTTTTCGTCCAAGCGAGTCTATCGTCTTCAATACGACTTGCTTTTGGGGATTCATAGTGAGTGTTTGCAACTGTGTCATAAATTAAAGACGTGTGGATATTGCCTGGCTAGCTTTAATGATAGCGATAATCGCACACATAAGTGATTCTCCTGCAATCGCTCCTGAGGCAACAGGGACTAAATAAATGTCTGCATTTTGAGGGCGCACCTTGGTCCAGATGAGGCCAAGAATGGCGCCTGTGAAGAATCCCAGACTGTTGGCGAAAACCATTACCCACGACAAGCCAAGACCCATTGCAGAAGGGAGGAATTTCTTAACATTACGGGGAGCATAAATCTCTGCTATAGCAAGAATTATGCCGATGAATGCTCCAATCAGAATTCCCATTTGTGCTGATGGTGGGATTACTTTACTCAAGTTATCCGCACCCTGCGTGATAACACTCAAAGCTTCTGCCATAGCTTTCCACATCATTGTAGATGGTGGGTGATAGTAATTTTCTAGCACATCTTTGTTTGGTACCATCGCAAACCAGGCTGGAACAATAGCCACTGAGCCAAAGAAAACTCCAATGAATTGAGCGATAAATTGTTTTCTGGGATTTGCTCCAAGTAAATATCCGCTTTTAAGATCGGTCAGTAAGTCGGCAGAGGCAACAGCAGAATTAGCTGTAACACTTGCTGCCATCAAATTGGTGGTGATATTGCTTGGAGCCAGAAACGCATAAGTGAGCTGGGTAATTTTGCCCATAGCACCAATGGGGGTGATATTGGTTTCTCCGGTTGCGCGGCAGGCTACAAGTGCAAGTACAAAGCTCATGATTACAGTCAAAATGCCAAGTGGTACCGAAATGTTGAAAGCAATCAGTTCCAGCACCACCATCAAAATTGTAGAAGGAATGAGACCGATGACAAGCCAATTCATTGGCACTTCAATCTGATCGTTCGATGTATTTGTGGACGCTTCTTTTACACTGGCTGCTGTCTGAAAAGCTCTGGCAATTGTTTTCCATTGCAGGGCAAATGCGGCAAGACCATTTGCTACAAGAATCGATGTTCCTGTCCATACCGCCCAGCGAAGTATAGTGCCTTCGCTTGCTGTCTCGTGAATTGAAATTATTGCTGGGCCAACAAAGAAATAGAGCAAAACTGAGCCAATGAACATTGAGGCGCAAACTCGCATTCCAATAATCATTCCAGCACCGATCATAAGTAAACCAGGCTCGAAACCAAATCCGGGCATTTTGGCTAAATCAGCGCCATACATCATACCCTTGAGCGGTATCATTTCGGGCAATTTTAAATTCAACGCTGTTTGCCAGGCAAAGTCACCTTTACTCAAAAATCCTGTAATTGCTCCTGCAATCATGGTGATGACGAGTGAGTAAGCCTTTTGTACAGCTTCTTTAGAATGGCTGTATAAGCTTCTAAGTGTGGTGGCGCATGCAATACCATCAGGAAAAGCAAGAAATTCGCGATTGATCAATTGTCTCTTTAGTGGCACCGCAATAAAGACTCCAAGGCATGCAGTGGCTATAGTCCACCAGAGAACTATCCAGCCATCTACGTGGGTGCCTGTAATTAACAAGTAAGCACCAAAAGCCATACCTATAGTCGAGCCTGTGGAATAGCCCGCTGCAGACGCCGTGGATTGCATACAGGCATTTTCAAGAATACTCATTGGAGTCAGTTTGGGGATCAGTACGCGCATACTGTTCCAAATGCAGTAGGACAAAACGCAAGCAGTCAGTGCCACACCAAACGCCCATCCCAACTTGAGCGTAGTGTATAGATTGGAAATCGACATGAGCATGCCCAGAAGTCCGCCCATGATAATGGCGCGCACTGTCAATTGCGGAACATGGTCACCCTGATAAATTTTTTCAAGCCAGATTTGGTGACGTCTGTCTGGATCTTCTTCGTTTTCAAAAGCAGCGATATCCCTTGCTTTTGTATCTTCGTTTACTTGTAGGTCTTCCATTGTGCCTTATGCTTCTTGCTCAATGAACAAAAAATGCCAGAGACGCAAGTGCCGCAGGAGTATAGACAAGCTCGCTCACGACGATGAGCAGGCATGCCAGGATTAGTGTTTCGGTAATTTCTTTGGATGAGCGAAAACGCATAAAACTAAGATACTACATTCACGGGCACTGCAGCCGGATAAATCGAAATTTTTCGAACTGGAGCTTGAACAAGCGGCTTGTGCACTTTTTTCACTGCTTTCAATCGATTGAGCACAAAATCAAGGCGTTCTTGGGGGCTTGCAAACGGCACCCGCACGACTTCTATGCCCCGACGAGCATATGCTGCTTCCAGCCTGTCAGTAATTTCCAGAGTGAATTCAAGACTTTCTCTGCGCACAGTAGTCGTTTCAAAAAAGGATAGTGGTTCGACTAGAAAAGCCAGTTCGTAGCGTTTAGGGTCTATTGAATTGAAAATGGGTGGAACAGCCATTCCATCTACATTGAAATAAGCTTCGCCGTCGAAAACGCCACGATCTAGAAATATGTCTTTGGGATACTGAGCCAGTCCACGTTCAGTTTCGAGTTGCATACGCAAAACTTCCATCTGGAATTGCATGCGGTCTACCCAGGGTAGAATGCGGCCTTCTTTGATGATTTCGGTTGCCACTTCCTGGACTACTTTGTAGCCGTTATCCTGCAAAAGGTTAATCAGGGTTGTCTTTCCGACGCATGGTCCACCTGTGATAACTAAGCGCATGCAATACCCACAAAGCCCAAACTAGGGCGTCACCCTTGATTACTGAAACTTTAAGCAAAAATTTGCATTTGATCAATATAAATTCTTCCAATATAAGAAGTGCTTTTTCTACGTAATTACCTCATTGCAATTACCTAACAATTCAAGTGAAAACAGGTTTCCAAATGGATAACGTGATATAAGGAATAAATCCCTCTCCTCATCCAGGAGTTTTCACTTTGGAATTCCAGCAAATCTTCAATACAGCTACCCTTACGACCTTTGCCATCTGGTTCGTCGTTTTCTGGTACTACCATGGCATCGGTATCACTCTGGGTTATCACCGTTTGTTGACACACAAGGCGCTCAAGCTGCCAAAATGGCTTACCTACCTGATTTGTTCAGGCGGTTATTTTTGCCTAATGGGCGGACCAATAAACTGGGTGGGAACTCATAGACTTCACCACCAGAAGTCTGACATGGATGGCGATCCGCATAGTCCTATACATGGATTCAAACATTCGCTTTATGAATGGATGTTCACCATGGGCGAAAAACAAAGTGATGAAGAAATCGAGCGTCAGGTTCCAGACTTGATGCAAGATCCGTTTCTTAAGAGCCTGGGTGTGCACCACGAACCAAAACAAGCTCAACGCTGTTTGATACTTTCAATCTTGTTCAGAGTTTTTCTTTTGGCCACTCTTGGTTTGATTCCAACGTTAGCTAATCTGGCCGCCACTTTTATGGTGTTCTGGAGCCCGCAACTAGTAAATTCTGTTTGCCATTTGAAAAATCATGGCTATAGATTGTTCGAAACTCGCGATGAATCACGCAATGTCTGGTGGGTCGCCATCATGGCATGCGGAGAAGGCTGGCATAACAATCACCATGCTGTTCCTCGCTCCGCTCAACACGGCATGGCCTGGTGGGAATTCGATGTAACCTGGTTGACCATTCTTTTCCTTGAGAAGATTGGTTTAGCTAAAGATGTCGTCAAACCCCAGAGTCTCGAAATCGAACAAAAAAGATTGCAGCGCGCATACGATATTGTTTCTGCTCGCAAATCGAGCGCACCCGTATCGAAAGCTGCACTCAAACTGGCTGCTTCTAAAGCTGCTCAGAATGAAGTCGACGATTTCGATTATCCAGACGATTATGCCGACATGGCTAAAGCAGAAGAAGCAGAACCTGCGTTAGTTGGTGCTTCGAAGAAATAAAACTGCTCATTGAAAAAAAAAACAAAAAAGGCGTGTCTTTACGACATGCCTTTCTTTTTTATTTTGCAATGCTCAATAAGAGCACTACAAAATAAAGCATGGATAACCCCGATGATCAGTCACCCCTGATGACCAATCATTTGTCAGAACCAGCTAATTGTGATTTTGAAAAGGGACAGTCAATCTCTTATCTGAATTTCGTCTGGCGTCCATGCGCCTGGCCCCCAGGCGAAAATATAAACGCGTCACGAGTCACGAGTCACGAGTCACGAGTCACGAGTCACGAGTCACGAGTCACGGGTCACGGGTCACGGGTCACGCGTCACGGGTCACGCGTCACGTTTAACGGGTCACGTGTCACGTGTCACGGGTCACGGGTCACGAGTCACGAGTCACGGGTCACGCGTCACGTTTAACGGGTCACGTGTCACGGGATCCGTTAAATTGAAAACGATACTTATAGTCTAGGATTTGCGAGGTTTCCAGACCGGATCTTGGAATTTTTCAGCCAGGCTGCCACCACCAAACCATCGAGTCATGGTCATTTTTTGTTGAGTGTAGAACTGAATGCCTTCTTTGCCCTGGATATGCAGGTCACCGTAGAACGAATTGTTCCATCCGGTAAAAGGGAACCAAGCCATTGAAGCTGGTACGCCGACATTGATACCAATCATTCCAGCGTTGAATCTATGCTTGAATTCACGAGCTGCTTTGCCACTTTCGGTAAAGATTACGGCTCCATTGCCATATGGGCATTGGGCACCAATATTGATGGCATCCTCGATAGTTTTAGCTCTTACCACAGATAAAACGGGTCCGAAGATTTCATCTTGTACAACCGACATAGATGGTCTTGCACGGTCAATGATAGTGGGTCCCAGGAAGAAGCCGTTTGGTGCGTCTTTGACTTTTAGGTCGCGACCGTCAAGAACAACTTCAGCACCTTCCTCTTTCCCCTTTTCCACCATGCCTTTTACTTTGGCTAAGTGTTGAGAAGTAATGAGCGGACCCATATCGGGGTGATTTGCGTCTACGTCTGTGCGACCGACTTTCATCTTAGATGCGGTAGCAACGAGTTTTTCCATGATTGCATCCGCTGCTTCGCCAACTGGAATGGCTAACGAACCTGCCATGCAACGCTCGCCTGCACATCCAAAAGCTGATGCGTTCAGTGCTTGTGCTGTGTGATCCATGTCTGCATCTGGCATGATGATGATGTGATTCTTTGCGCCGCCAGCTGCTTGAACCCGTTTTCCATATTTTGCACCTTGTTCATAAATGTATTTGGCAATAGTAGTGGAACCTACGAATGAAATTGCCTTGATGTCGGGATGTTCAAGCAAAGCGTTTACGCAGTCTTTGCCACCATGGACGATATTAAGTACACCTGCTGGAGCACCAGCTTTTTCCAGCAATTCTGCAATCATCATACTGGAAAGGGGCACACGTTCAGAGGGTTTCAGAACGAATGTATTGCCGCAAGTAATTGCAATCGGATACATCCAGAGCGGAACCATGGCAGGGAAATTGAACGGCGCAATACCTGCACAAACACCAAGCGGATGACGGATAGTTTCGCAATCCACATTGGTTGCGATATTTGCTAAAGAATCTCCAAAAAACAAACTTGGAATACCGCATGCAAATTCAACTACTTCAATTGCTCTTTGCACTGATGCTCTAGCTTCAGGAAGCGTTTTTCCGTGTTCGCGGGTGACACATTTTGCCAGTTCTTCGTAATTTGCTTCGAGCAAATTTTTGAAGCGGAACATGACGCGAGCACGTTCGACTATCGGCACTTCTTTCCATTCGATAAAGGCTTTAGATGCTGCTTGAACAGCTTTGTCGACGTCTTGCATTCCGCCCAGTGGCGTGCGGGCTATAATTTCGCCTGTGGAAGGATTGTATACATCTACAAATTCTTTAGCGGATGATTCTATCCACTTTCCTCCGACCAGAAGTTTGCACGTGGTGGCGGTGCTGCTTTTTGTTGCGGTCATGACAGTACTCCGGTGAAGGGAAAACCAGGGATATATTGGCTAAATATATTACCTGATAGGACGTCGTGAGCCAGATTTATCGGTGAAAATAAGCGTTTCTTAAACTTGGTTCAATACTAGATTCAATTCGTTTGGACCCAAATATTTCCATTCACCCGGCGCCAAATTTAAATTGCGCAATTGCAGTTTGCCAATCGCTACTCGTACAAGACGCAGGGTCGGATAGCCAACAGCTGCAGTCATTTTTCTAACCTGACGGTTTTTACCTTCGGTCATAGTGATACTGACCCAGGCTGTGGGAATGTTTTTGCGGAATCTGATTGGTGCGTGTTGTGGTCGTGGTGGCAAGTCTGGCTCGTCTAGAAGCAAACGTGCTTGCACTTGTTTATATGAATCATTTTCGAGTTTTTTTAGATCAGCTTCTTCTGGAATACGCTCGACCTGTGAAAAGTAGGTGCGCGTATGAGCGTTTCTTGGATGCAACAAAATGTCGTTGAGATCGCCATCGTCGCTGAGAAGTAAGAGTCCTTCAGAGTCGGTATCGAGACGTCCAAGTGGGTAGACGCGCGGTGGAAAATCAAAATTGGCGAGGGTTTCGCGCTCAGGAGAGTTTGGTTTGGAACCTTCGGTGGGACGTGGCTGACTGAACTGACAAATCACTCCGTAAGGCTTGAAAAACGCAATATATTTTCGATTGCCTTTAGGTCTGAAAGGCTCTCTTTGAGGTCTAGTGTTTTTGTTTGTCTTTGTGAATGATTTCAATTGAGCAGCAGGCTCCTTTTGCTACAGATTCGGAAATGCTCCCCATCAAGAATTTTGCCATACCTGTGCGACCGTGACTTCCCATTATAATGAAATCGGCATGCCAATTCTTGGCTTTATCCAAAATGCTGTAACGTATCGGACCTTCCACTACGTCGCCTGCAATTGCGTGACCTGGAAGGCGTTCTTGCAAAAATGCAACTTTGTCATGGACCATTGATTTGGCATCGTCAACGCGCTCTGCAATGGCTTCGTATAAAACTGGTGTGTAAGTCATATGCCAGGCAGCGTAGTCAGGGACTGCAGGCTCGACTACAGACATGACTGTAAATTCTGTATCGGGTTCCCAGTTGCGGCTGGCGATTGATTCAATGGCCGCTTGCGAATATTCTGAATCGTCTACTGCAATTAGGATTTTCATTTGACCACCCTCCTCACTATTACGATATTAGCGCAAGTTCACGTTTTTGAATGCCTTAGACAGACTAGAAAGGCGATCGAAAGAAGTAAAAAATTCAAGATAGAGTAAGGTAAAAAGGCGTAATACGTTTCTTTCAATGGACCCACAGCCACAAGCGAAAAGATGGCGATGATTGGATATAAGGCTAAAATTATCACCCATAATTTTTTCAATAATTTGCAGTCTTCAAGTTCAGCTTTCGGACCCAAAGTTAACGATGCTGCAATTGCCACAAGCAAGCAGTCGTACATATGTGTGTGGGGACCAAGAAATAGGCAAGCTAATACGAGTAAGGCAAATAACCAGTTTTCATTCTTGCCCTTGAAGAAGAGCCAGCCGCATGCCATTAGGGCAAGAAACGATATGCTCAATGACAAGAGCAATAATGCTTGAGCGGGCAAAAAGATAGAAAGCATTCCGCGCAAATTCACCATATGCGAAACCAGATGTTCAGCTTCGGGCGCAGTGGTATCAGTTGCTATAACGTAGTGTACATAACCTAGAACACCGTCTAAGTTAGATGCCCAAACTGCCATGCTCAACAAAATAATTTCGCAAATAAAAGCGACAAGTATAAGCTTGAATCGCTTTTGCATAAGAGCCGGAATGCACATAAATACTGCGTAGTGCGGTTTTATGCTTATTAGAGATAAAAATATGCCGCTTAAGACATCCTTTTTTATGATGAAAAAATAGATGTATAAGCTGAAAAAACAAAACAAAATTCCAGTAGGTTGACCTACCATGAAAGTGCGCAAAATAGGCGGTGCACAAAGAGCAGCAAGAGCAATTACAACTGGAGTAAGTTTACTGTTTAGATTCTTTTTGTCCGCGCCAAGCCGGCACAAAAGAGAAATGCCTGTTGCAAGGCCTATCCAATTCAATACAGTCCAGAACTGAAATGCTTGATGATATGGTAAGCGCGAAATCGGATACATAAGTGGTAGCACATATGGTGGAAACTCGATTGCTTGAGCCGGTGGAAAATTTCCTTTGCTGCCACCATTTATAAAATCGTCAAAAAGTTTTTTCTGATTTGGATATGAATAAAATTCATGCGAATCTTTTGTAAAAGCTACTTTTCCACATAAATAATATTTGCTGAAATCTATGAAGTTCATATTGTCGCTGTGCACTTTTGCAAGAAAAGCGTCAGCTGGATATTGTTCGATTACAATTTTTAGATTTAGCCACGACAAAACCAAAAGTACGAAAGCGTAAAAGAATACGACTATATTACCTAGCAGTTTCGGCTTTTGAGCGGTGGATTCCATATAAATCTAATTACCAGTTAACTGCTGCTGATGCTCTATTGGCTGCCGCTTCGGCGCGATTTGCCTGGGCGCGTGCCTGGCTAACGATAGACTGGCATTCGGGAATAGAGCCGCCACGAGAATAGGCTCTGTCTGCACAAGCACGTGCATTGTTTGCAGCGTATCTGGCTTCGTTTGCGTTCGATTGTCTTGCGCCTTTGTCTTTGCCATAGCCAGCTTTAGAACAATAGAATTCAGCTTTCGATGCTTGACTGGTGGCATTGCTCAATTCATATTTGACTGCGCCTAATGCGCTTTGTACTTTGCTTTGATGTTGGGGCGAATTTTTTATCTGGTCTGGAACAGAGTTTTGCTGATTCATCGCTCTTATCAAAGGCAAAAGTCTGCCCATTGGCGAATTCATCATAGGTGAATTCATGGCAGGAGAATTGTTCATCATCGGGTTTGGCTGTTGTTGAAATATATTAGCCTGCCCTTCCATTGGTGGCATTTGGGGTCTGTCTTTCAATAAAAGTCCACGCTGTATTGGTGGAACATAACAGGGTGGTGTGCTCATATTTTGAGCGGGCATTTGCGGACGTGCACCACTAACAGGCACGTTATTCCAGTTGCTATTGCTCATCTGGTCTAGCATTTGCTCCATATTGTTATTTTGTTGGGCAAGCGCTTGCGATGCAAAACAGAGACTCAATAGCCAACTTGCTAAGTTCAGTCGGCAAAATCTATTTACACTCGTTTTCATCTTAAAGAGCCGCTCAGGCTTTAGTGTTGCTCTGCTTTAGTTTGCGGATTTGATCGTCGCTAGATAGTTCTGGCACGTTTCCGCCACCCAGATAAACCATGATTTCTTGTTCCATCAAACCAAGCTTTTTGAGCAGCCAACCATCTACACGTTTTTGTTGCAATTTTTCTTTGAGGTGACGAATGCTTTCAAGAAAAGTACCGTCAGCAAAGGTTTTTATCGACTCGATTGACACACCAAGACGGCGACCGTGAGTACAATGCAAGATGTCGACAATATTATTGCAGAGTACAGGTCCTAAAACTGCCAGGGTAAGACGCGCTTCTTTGCCTTCTTCCAGCTGTAAAATTGGTTGAATAAAGTCTACCTGGACCCAGGTGCGGGCATTGAATTTGACTTTCATCACGACAGGCTCGGACGAAAGCGAGTTTACGCTTCCTGGCATTAAATCGCGAATGCAAGACGCTCTAGCATAGGCATAAGCTGCTTTTGCTGAAGTAGTGAAAAAGCTATGCTGATTTCTGCCAGGTTCAATCGAGCCAGAGCGATTGATCTCCCAACGTCTAAAACAGTTGGTGCCATGATAGAGAAAAATTTCGTTATTTTCTCTGTCATAGTCCAAACCTTTGTGCTCGGCAGCAAATTGCTGCAAAGCCGGCGGAATTTGATGCTCGGGAAAGTTATCCAGGGAAATGTCCTCGAAAGGGCTCTAGGATTCCACAAAAAGGCCAGGGTGATGGCAGGAGCTTTCCTCCTTTCACCCTATGCCCCTTAAGAGTTAACTCTTAAACTCTTGAAAGATTAACTCGTCTAATAACTTAATGTCGAAACGTGGACGGGCCCTGATTCCTATTCCATATATTTCTCTTTGGCGATTTCGATTGCCTGGTAAGCATCAGCAATAGCCTGTTTGATTTGAGCCAGACCATCCTCACTCGATTGTTTGACCTGCGAGGTCCAGTCGTTGCGTTTGGCGCTCAAGGCAGCTTGCAGAGTTTCAGACAGGTCTTCCATAGTCTGGCAATAAGTTTGGATTGTAGCTTCCAGATTTTGCTCAGACTGGTTGCGTACGTCTTGAAGCATAGTGCGTGTTTTGGCACGTTCTTTGCTCAGAACAGGGTCTTCTTCTGTGCGAGCGTACTCTCTGACATGAGTGCAAACTTCTTCGTTTTCTTCGATTTTTTTACGCGCTTCACCAAGCTTGATTTTTGTCATGGTGTGCATTTCGGTAAGTCGATCGTTATAGGTATCGAACAAGTTCTCGATGTCTTTTTGTTGGCTGTTGCCTATTTCATCCAGTTCGCTGACACACTGTTCTACCACGCGCTCGAGCGTATCTTTGGCAGAGCTAATATTGCGCTCAAGACCTTCGATATGAGAAGAAATAGTCTGATCCGCTTGCTCTTCAAAGTTTTTCTTCATGTCTGTGAGCATGGTGCGGAAAATGTCTTTGTTATCGAGCAGTTTGGGCAGAATTTTTTCAATGTATGCCAATTTTGTTCGTTGTTCAATTATGAGTTCGCAGTCGCGAACTAGATGATTAACTGTGCGCTCAAAATCAGCTCTACCAATTAAAAGCTTTTCTGAGGCGCGATCCCAGGAGCCTTCGATTTCTTCATTCATCGAGCCTACATTGCGCTCAAGTGAGCTCAAGATAGACTGTATTTCCTGCTTTATTCTTACTTCAAAGCGCGAATATCTCTCGTCCAGGCGGCTTGAGAACTCTTCGTTTGTAGACTCAAGTTGTTGCAGAGCGTTTTGGGCCTGGTATTCCTCCAGGCGTTTATCAACATGCGCTTCCAGTTTTTGATGGGTGATTTCAACTGCAGTTTCAGAATCGATTTTGACTCTTTGATCAGCGTTTCTTAGGGTGGACAAAATCTCTTGGTTGAGTTGAGTTATTTCACTTGCTGAGCTTTGCGACAAGTCTTCGATCTCACTGATGGCTTGAGATGAAGTGTCGCCAATGAGAGTCTTCAATTGCTCAGCCACGCGTTCTAAATTTTTGGTGGCTTTTGCGGTTAAATTCATCGAATTCTGCTCGCGCTGTTTTTCAAGCTTTTCAGCTTCGACAACGAATTCGGCAAGCAGTTTGTTCAGGCGTTCTTTTGCCTGGTCCGACTTGCTTGAGAGTTTTGACTCAGCTTCTACAATGCGTTGATTTAGCTTGGCGATAAATCGGGTTGATTCCGATATCATCAACTTTGGTTCTACATTGTGGAGCGGCGCCATGGGAGTCTGAGCAGCTGGAGCTGGAGCTGGATTTGCCTGTGATTGTGCCACCATTTCTGGTGTCAAAGCCGGTACGTTTGTAGACGAAGTAGTTCCTGTTGGAGCTGCAAGTGCTGCAAGTCGAGAAGGCATCGCAGTGGATGTAGTTGGTTTGGGTGGCGGCGGAGTTACAATTGCTGGACGCTCAGGTTCAGCTTCTGGTTCCGGTTCCGGTTCCGGTTCCGGCTCTGGCTCTAGTTCTGGTTCTGGTTCGGGAGCAGCAAGCACAGGCGCCGGTTCAGCTTCTCTTGGTGGTGGTGGTGTAATAATAGCTTGTGATTGCGGTGCTGTAAGTTCAGTTGTTGTTGGGCGTTGAGGAGCCTCTTCAGCTACTTCTTCGTCAAGATCTGCAGGCTGGAAAATGCCTGGAGGCGGCATGAGCATCGATTCTTCTTCTACAGGCTCTTCTTCCTCTGGCGGTGCGACCTCCCATGGAACGGCAGGGGAATCTTCGTATACGTCTTCAATTTCTTCGTTTGCGCCGGGTTCTTCGATGTCTTTGGCTGGTCCAAATTCCATTGGTTCAGCTTCTGAATCGGGAGTCGAATCAGATGATGTCCATTCGTCTGTAAAGGCATCTTGCGATTCTTCAAGGTCGCCGTTGATAGGAGTTTCGAAAAAGCCACCATGCTGTTCCGGTACTTGCGGTTGGGTCTCTAATGCATAATCGTTGGCGAGGTGGCTGAAATCTGGAACTGACATTTCCATTGAAGTCAATTCAAGTGGAGTTTCAATTTCTATTTCGAAATTAGGTTCGATTTGAGGTTCGCTACTCATCTCGACTGGCTCTGCAGGAATCTGGTCTAGAGCTTGATTTGAATCTGAGGATTGATTGAAAATTTCCTGAGCAGAAGTTGCAGGAGCTTTAGCCGGTTTTGAAACCCTGAAAACTTCACTGTCCGCGGTGAGCATTTCTTTTAGATTTGTTGGAGGCTTGAGTGGATCTTTTGCTGGTTCTGCCACCTCTGGTGGTGCATCCTGACCGACTGCCCCAGTGAGTCTGCTCAGTAAACTTGCTGATTCTGCTTTCTCTGATGATTGAGTTGGTTCCTGGTATGCATCAAAGTCTGAATCAAAATTTGATTCAGGTAGATCCTCGCCAACGACTGGCTCCCAATCCTGGCTTGGAGTACTTTCTGGTTCGACTAAGTTCTGTTGTTCGAGTTTTTCAGCCGCAGCAAGAGCTGCATTTGCTTCAGGATTAGTCTCAAGCGAACCACGAGCTCCAGTATTTTCAAAAATTGAATCAACAAAAGCTGGTTCTGATAGTTCTTCTGCTTGAATATCAGCTTGACTTTGGTGGGCAGCTGAGTCTTCTTCTACACCGGCATGACCTTGCTGATAGTCACTGATGAACTGAGCAGAAAAGTCTTCTTTTGGTGCATTGTGAGCGGCAGCTGGTGTGTCGCCGTTTTGAGATTTTGCACTGGTGCTCCTTGCCAGCGCAAATAATGATCTGGCGTGCGCATTCATTTCATGCACATCGTGTGTGGTCAAATACCACGAAGGAAGTGAAGGTATCTCGCTTTCAGCTTCCATTTCTTCAGAGTCGCCGCCAACTACTGGTCTTCCGAATTCTTGAGTGGCCATTGGGAAGGTTTCTTGAAGCGGTGCCATGTCGGCATCAAGATCAATATCAAGATCGAGATCGCTCATATCTAAATCCGATTCTGCTTCTGCTTCGGACTCTGGCTCTGGCTCTGGCTCTGGCTCAATATAGTCTTCGGGCTGGGTGAACGAGTAAACAGATTTTGCAGGCGCTTGAGTGGGCGCTGGTTGCGCTGGCTGAGTAGATGCAGGTTGAGCCGCTTGAGTAATTCCTTCGCTTAAAAGACTTTCGCTCGACATCACTGCGGTAAAATAATTGCGGATTGACTGACGCAGCGGATCTTCTTGTCCAGGATCCGGAGCGAACAGCATGTGACATATGGTGCCAATTTCAATCACTTGCTTGTTTGGCTGACTACTCCAGTCTACGCCAAGAAAATGCAAAATCGCTCTGGTTGGTTCTTCGAGGTCTGCGCCTTCCTGTACTAATGAACGACGAGAGCCTCCGTCGCTGTAAGAATCTGCAATTACCTTTAATTCTTTTACCTGGCTTGCAGTCAATCCTTGTCGCGGTTTAGCGATTAGATAGTTGAGGTCCAGTCCATCGAAAATGGCTTTTTTAGCCTTTTCTCTGAATAAGGTATCAAGAAAACGAAGCTCATATGCCGAAGGTGTTATGTTCAACACCCAAGATTTATTTTCTACTTTGTCGACGACGCACGATAAGTCTTTGACTCTAAACAAGTCAGGTGCGGCGTCGACCTGAGGCTTGGCAAAACTTGTAAGACCCGGTGGTCTTTTGGCAGGCTCAAGAACGAAAATAAGCATCCCTGGACCATAAATCATTCCTTCCTGGGTTGCCCATTCGTCTGCGCCGACGGGATTCTTGCGGTCATAAGTGCGAACATATGGTTTTATGTCCTGAGCTCTTATTTGATGTTGACGAAGCATCGAGTGCATTGTTTATTCCTATAGTTCCATTGATTTGCCAACTGCCGCTGCCGAAGAAATATCGGCTAAAGCCACTCTTTTATGTTCTTTGATTGCTGCAAGTAGATTAGCCACTTGCGAATCTATTTCTTGTTTGCACGCTTGACCGTCTTGAGCCAGTTTGTTCAGGCAACGTGTTTGAGTGGCCTGAATTTCCTTTTCGACATCTTGAGTGATTCTTTGCAAATCCTCTTCTGCCGCGCTCATTAGTCCTTCGACTTTCTTCTGGAAGTCTTCGCGCACAGATGCAAGCTCGTCGTGGATGTCCCGAATAGTTTCTTCTTTCGCTTTTTCGAGTTCTTCTCTGATTTGCAGCGAATTAGTTACTTTTTGCTCGGTTGCTTGCATGAATTCTTTAAAGATTAAATCCGCTCTAGTTCCAACCTCCTGGAAGTTACTAGACATGCGCTCTTTCATTCCATCTGAAAGTCCAGTGAGACTGTTTGAGAAATCGCGCGTTTTTTGAGTGAGATTTCCAGTCAGGCTGGCGTGAGTGCTGCTGATATCACTGGCGATACTACCAAGGTTTTTATCTAATTGCTCGATGTTTTCGCTCAGCATTTCGCCGAAAAAGGTGTTTATTTCTCGCTCTATTTCGGTACAGCGAGTGTCCAGATTTGACATAGTCTCATCTGTATAGCTGTCAACTTTAGTATCAATTGATTTGCTTGCTTCTTCCACAACTTTGAATTTGTCTTGGAAGTGTGATGAAAGTTGTTGCATGAGCGAAGAAAAGCGTTGTTCAATCGTATTCGCTTTCTTCATATAGTTTTTGTACAGCTGGGTGACAACTGCTTTTTCGCTGCCTTTCGATGCCCAGACATTCTGGTCCAGTTTTTGTTGCAGCGAATTAACTAGCGTATTTCCGTGGGCTGTCAGCTTGCCAGAACTAGCGTATGTTTGTTTTTCCAGTTCGCCCAGTTTTTGATCAAGATTGGTATCAAACTCATAAGTCAGCTCAAGCTCTACATCTTCGAGTCGCTCTTGATTAGAATCAATTAGTTGCTGAAGCGAACGTTTTACTATTTCGCTTACATTTTTTAGCTCGCGACCTAGCTCGTCTACTTGTTCGTGACAGCTTTGTATTTCTTTGGTCTTGGTGCTTTCCAAACGCACTAAAGACTCATTGATTATTTTGCGAATATCTTGCTCCAGCTCAGCCGATTTCGTTTCTATTTTGCTGGCATCGCCTGCTTGAAGCCCCTTTCTTTTCTCATTTTGAGTATCAGAAAGTTTTTTCAATTTGCCACTGGCTTTCGTCTCGATATTAGTCAGCTCTTCGCTGCCTTTATCGTAGATTACTTGTAATTTCTTACCGGCCATTGTCATGGCTTTCGTCTCCTTGGTTATTCTTAGTCTGAATCGAGTGTGAGCATAGATGATAGGTAAGCTGAAACCGACATTGCAGCTACCTTGCCGCGTTCCTCAATTTCTGGAAGGGCTGTACTTAGCTGTGTAAGCTCGCTTTTGAAACTCTTACTGATACGATCCAGTTCAGAGCGTATGATGCGAACCTGTTTCTCTAGCGATTCTACAGTTTGAAGACGAATCGATTCTATTCGTTCTGTCGAACCGCTGCTAGAACGCTTGAACTCAGATTCCAACTGGTCTACTTGTTTGCGAATTGACTTAACAAGCTCATTTCCGCGGACTTTGAGCTGTGTATCGAGATTTTTGCGAAACTCTTCGTCGGCTTGAATCATCTGTCCGCCCATTGATAGAGGAAGTTCTTTTTCTTCTTCTATTGCTTGTTCGAGCAGTGCCATTTGTTTGGCGACACGATCCGAATATTTTTTTTCCAGTCGCTTGAGCGTGCTAAAAAACTTGCGGTGAGCCGAGGCTACGTTGGAGTTACCTGACTCGGCCATCTGATTAATAGAAGCTTTCGCTTCTGCAACCTTATATTCGAGCGTTTTGATGTGATTTCCTTTTCGCTCTTCTTTTGCTTCTTTTATCTGTTTTTCGAATGAATTTTTGAGTGCATCTACAGTTGCGGTCCAGGACTCGATGTGCTCTTCTAAAAAGTGTGAACCAATTTCTTCTGCCTGGTCTATACGATTGGTGCCCTGGTTGACTACTTCTTGGGCGTATTCGTCCGATTCCTTTAATAGATCTTCTAACTGCTGTATGACCTGACCAATTTTCTGGTCAAAGTCGTGATCATACTGCCCCAGCTGAGAATTGATTTCTTCCTTGAGCGAGGCTACGAGCCCTTCCACTTTTTCTTCGAGTTCTTTAGCTTTTTTAGAAAGTGAAGATTCGCTCGACGACTTTTGATTCTCTATTTTTTTTCGGGCAGTGTTTACAACGTCGTCGATTTTGGGCTGTTGTTTTGTTGAAAAATCTGTGAAATGTTCTTTGGGATTTTCCATCGACTCTTGCAGCTCGCGAATCTTGTTTGCGAACTGCTCGAGTATTTCGTTTTTTGCCTGCGCAATTAACTGGTTGAACTTCATGCGAGATTCGCTTGCTGTAGCGTAAATCTTGTCAATTTCCTGACGTTCGAATTCGGACAACTGGTCTTTGATGTCGTCTCTGTGCAGCGACAGGTCTTCGATATTGGCTTCGACTGTGAGCGATGAAAGCTCGGAGGCTTTCATCAGCTGCCCTTTGAGCGATTCTTCCAGGTCGTTGCTGAGTTTGTTCAGCTGAGCGAGCGAATTTGCCACTATTTTGTCTAGATCGACACTCGACTTTTCGACTGCCTCTTGCCACAGATTCAAGGCAGAATCCATGCTCGTGGGTTCGTCTTGGCTTTGCATGATAGCTCCTGTTATATCCCTTTTTTCAATCTACCCAGGCAAACGGCAACTAATGTCGCGGCTGATAAAGTAGTTAAGAATTAAGGATAAATCTTGAAAAAGCCTTAGATGTCAAGCGTTGTAGTCTTATCTATATAGGTGTTGCGCCTGGGCCATAACCGATGACTGCATGCTTTAACAACGTAATTTGTTTCTTTGACTGCTTGTCATCGAGCAAAAGTCCAAATGTATTTTCGTCAAACCAACGCAAACTACCTTTGTGCTCTTTGCCATCCAGAGTCCAGAAAATCAGAGCTGTCTTTTCTTTGACGAATCGCTCTAGTTCTGCAGTGGAAGGAAGTTTACCTTGTTGTGACGACATAGTTTTCGTTTAAATATCTCTGGCGTCTGCCATGAGTTGGCTTTTTTCCATGGCACTTGCATCGGGGTCGATGGTTTTCTTCGTGCTGACCACATATCTGCGACCTTTCCAATTGACCTCTTCACCAAAGAGGACAAGATAAGCAGAATGCAAATAGAGGCAGGTTAGAGTCATTGTGCCGAAAGGAGTCAAAAAGAAATGTCTCCAGTCGATGCCTTTATGGTGTTCGGAGCACTTACGATACCATAAGAAGAGCGTGATGTACTGTACTGCTACAAGAGCTGTAAGACGTATCAAGTTGGTGTTAACTTCGCCTTGCGTCCACTCGGCAATTACCCATGCAAGTTCAAAGAGTGGGAAAACGACGACTGTGTTTAGCAAGAAAAGCAAAAACACCAGATTGGAAATTTTGCTGTCTATAAGCGAATAAAGATTTTTGGTCCAGCCAAGCCACATAGATTTCAGGTCTACATACATGCGGACGCTGTAGAGACTTTTGCCATCAGCTACGCCGATTTGGAAACCTTTTTCCTTGAAAACACGCGCTATCGCGTGGTCTTCAACTATTTCATCTCTTACCGACTCGTGCCCTCCGATCGCTTCATAAGATGTGCGTTTGCACACAATGTACTGTCCATAGGCATAAGCGCGCTCTGCATCAGGATCATTTACGGTATGAAAAGGATCGCCAAGTAAAAAGCCGCTCAGTAAAACAGGCATTACAAGCCTTTCTGGAAAGCTTCCAAGCTCCTGAACAGGAATGAATGAAAGCAAATCGAGATTGTTTTCCAGGGCGTAGGAGACCGCATCTTTGAGTGAATTGGGGTGATGGTAAGTATCGGCGTCAGTGAAGATATACCACTGGTCATCGCCTTTCTTGGATACTTTTGAAACTGCATGCAAAATGGCATTGCATTTGCCAATCCAGCCGGGAGGTGCGTCGCTTCCTTGAATCAGTTTGATTCGATCGTCTTTTTGCGCGTAGTCGGCGATGATGTCGCCGGTTCTATCTGTGGAGCGGTCATTTACGACAACGACTTCGAAATTTGGATAGTCTTGTTTTGTTAGCGATTCTAATAAGCGACCGATTTTGGTCTCTTCGTTGCGAGCCGGAATTACTACTGAAATGAACGGAAGTTGGGAGTCTTTTAGTTTCGACGCATCAACTTGCTTAAGCATGTTGTAAAAGACCGCGGTAAGTCCGAACATACCCAAAATCAAGAATGTGACTGCCAGATAGAGGCTGAGCGAAATCATAGTTAGTAGGTGTAAAATCCTTTTCCGGTCTTTTTACCAAGATGTCCAGCCGAGACGAGTTGTCTCAGAATTGGGCAGGGACGGTATTTGGGATCGCCGAAACCTTCAAGCATGGTTTCCATGATATGCAAAACAATATCTAGTCCGACAAAATCTGCTAGAGCCAACGGTCCCATCGGGTGGTTATACCCCAATGTCATTCCCTGGTCGATTTCCTCAGGAGTGGAAAGACCTTCCATCAGCGCGAAGGCGGCTTCATTAATGAGCACCATGCCAAGGCGGGTGGTGATGAATCCGGGAAAATCTTTTGAAGCAATAACTGTTTTTCCGAGTTCTTCGGCAAAGGTTCTTACTTTTGATGTGGTTTCAGGGGTGGTATCAATCCCGGGAATGATTTCGACCAGTTTCATGATATGGGCGGGAGAAAAGAAATGCATGCCCATAAATTGTTTTGTGCGTTTGGTCGCGGCTGCAATGGCGGTAATTGGAAGCGAAGAAGTGTTAGATGCAAAAATGGTTTCTGGCTTGCAAATAGAATCGAGCTTTTTGAAAAGTTCTTTCTTTATATTGATATCTTCTGCTACTGCTTCAATTACCAGGTCGCAGTTTTTGGCATCTTCCAGTTTCGAGGCACGCAGTATGCGACTTTTAATATCGTTCAGCTGTTCTTGAGAAAAGAGTCCTTTTTCAACTGACTTTTTGCCCATTTTTTCAATTTCGGATTGGGCAAGATCAAGCGACGCATCGGATATGTCATAGATATGCACTTTGGCTTGAGTGCGTGACGCAATTAAGTAGGCGATGCATCTACCCATAAAGCCGCTGCCGGCCATAAACACTTCTTGAAAGACTGCTTTCTTAAACACTTGACTTTCTTCTTTGGTTTTTACTGATTCAGGCACGATTCAAGCTTCCTCGGCAATTAGTAAGCAGGCATCCTCTTTTAGCGAGTTTCCAGCCTGCCGATATGCTACCACCCTTGACAGGTTGAATCCTTAAGAATTGTCATGGTTAGTACATTGCATGTATTTCTAGGGTAAGCTTTTTCACTTAATAAATACTCAATCTTCAAGTGGGGCTATTTGTGTGAGCACTCAAATTAAAAAACTTTTGATCGCAAATAGAGGTGAAATCGCCTGCCGAATTATTCATGCTTGTCGAGAATTAGATATTAGCCCTATCGCTATTTTTTCTGAACCTGACCATAAAAGCAGACATGTCGAGTTAGCCGACGAAAAATGGAAATTAGACGGGCAACCCGGTCAAGCCGGTAAGACTTATCTGGATGTTGCTCAGATTGTAGAAATTGCTAAAAAAGCTGGTGCTGATGCTATTCATCCAGGCTATGGATTTTTGTCTGAAAACCCTGGATTTGCTAAAGCTTGTACAGATGCCGGAATTATTTTTGTGGGACCCAGTCCTGAAATAATTAACCTTATGGGATCAAAAGTCGAATCGCGTCGAGCGATGGAGAAAGCCAAAGTGCCTGTCGTTCCAGGTACTACTGACCCGGTCAGTGACCCTGAAATCGTAAAAGAGCTTGGTATCAAATATGGTTATCCCCTTGCTATTAAAGCCAGTGCCGGTGGCGGCGGACGCGGACTGCGTGTGGTCAAGAATGCAGAAGAGGTGGAAGCTGCTCTTGCAGGAGCAAAACGAGAAGGCGAGAGCTATTTTGGTTCTGGCGAAGTATATGTTGAAAAATATCTGGACAAACCACGACACATCGAGGTACAGATTCTTGGCGATAAATTCGGCAATTTGATTCATTTATATGAACGTGATTGCTCTAGCCAACGTCGTCACCAGAAGCTTCTAGAAGAGTGTCCTGCTTTTAAATTAGACAAAAAAGTAAAAGAAAAATTGCTTGAAGCTGCCGTGCGTGGTGCCAAATCAATTGGTTATTTTTCGGCGGGAACAATGGAATTTCTCGCCTGGAAAGACCAGTTCTATTTTCTCGAAATGAATACACGTGTTCAAGTCGAGCACCCGATTACTGAGATGACCACTGGTGTTGACATAGTGAAAGAGCAAATATTAATCGCTTCTGGCGAGCGTTTGCAATTGAAGCAAGAAGAGGTCAAACAAAACGGTCATTCAATCGAATGTCGCATCAATGCCGAGGATCCATCACGTAATTTTATGCCGTCACCAGGCACTATAAGTGAATATGTGATTCCTCAGCGTCCCTGGACCCGCCTTGATTCTGGTTCTTACCAGGGGTATCAAGTTCTACCATTTTATGATTCGCTTCTTGCAAAGCTCGTGGTATGGGGTTCTAATCGTAATGAAGCAATCAAACGAATGAAATTGGCTCTTGGTGAATACACTATAAAAGGTCTGTCCACAACGATTCCGTTTCATCAAGCATTGTTAGATAACGAGGAGTTCCTCGCTGGAGAAGTGCATACAGGCTTTATCGAGCAAGAATTCATGAAAGAGTATAAAGCAAAAGTCAAGCCTCAAGCGGCTCCTCAATCTGCGTTAGCACAGGGCTCTGCCGATTCAGCACAGTCTTTGAAGCCTGCTCGCAGTTTCAATGTTGAGGTGGACAGAAGAATTTTTACTGTCAACGTCGCCGAGTATGAGACTCAAAACTCGCAAAGCGCAAGCAAAACGGCAACCGCTGTAAAAACAACAGAACCTGTTAAAACGTCTACAGCCGAGCAATCTCGTCCGTCATCGCTCGTTATGGGTGAGATACGCTCGACTATGAATGGTCTTGTGAAACAAATTCTAGTCAACGAAAAAGACAACGTGAAAGGCGGTCAAAAACTCATAACTTTTGAAGCTATGAAGATGGAAACAGATGTCACCGCCGACAAGGACGGTACCATTTCTAGTATCAAAGTCAAAGCCGGTGAAACAGTTAACGCCAATCATTTACTGATGGTTATCGAATGAGCTATAGAGTCGGAAACGGCTTTGACATTCACCGCCTGGTAAGTGGTCGACCGCTGATTCTTGGCGGAATCGAAATTGCACATGACAAAGGTTTGCAAGGACATTCAGACGGCGATTGTGTTACACATGCTTTGATAGAAGCATTGCTCGGTGCGGCTGGACTGCCAGACATTGGTTCGCTCTATCCGCCCGAAGATCCTGATTTTGCTGGTATAAGCAGCTTGAAGATGCTCGATAATGTTTTCAAGCTTATAAGTGAGCGTGGCTTTCAGATTGAAAATGCCGATATCTCAGTTATCTGTGAAAAACCAAAATTAAAACCGCACTATCAAAAAATGCGACAGACTCTAAGTGAACACCTGAATGTCTCATTTGAACAAGTCAATTTTAAAGCGCGCACGGCCGAGAAGTTGGGACCTATAGGCGAAGGCGAAGCTATAGCTGCAATATGTACTGCTTTGCTTAAACTTAAACTTTAACTACAGTGCAGCGAGGACAGTTGCGACCTTCGAACGGATGCTTGCATTCAGGACAAATATTGACCTTAATTATTGACTGAGCTCCAAGGTCAGAAGATTCAGGGGTTGCAACACTTTGATTGATACTTTGCTCGATTATACGAGCTTCGACTTTGCGGTTGAGGTGGTTTAAAAGTGACACCACATCGAGCATAGTCTGCTGGGTTTCTTCATTTTTTGGTCCAGCTGTATTTTTCAGAACATTTAAAGCACGTTTGCCGTAACGTTCGGCATCGACATAATTTTCCGCCATGTAAGAAACAGTGGCTAGTTTTTTCAAAGCTTTGCCTACGATGGGATTCTTTTCTCCCAAAACTTTGCTTTTAATGTTCAAACTTTCCAAGTAATGAGCTTGTGCCAGCTCTAATTTGCGCTGACCTATATAAATCCAACCTAACTGGTCCAGGCAAACACAAAGTCGTTCGTCTGCATTTTCGCTTTGTTTAAGTACGCCCATTGCTTCAAGCAATAATTGTTCGGCGCGTCCAAGATCGTTTGCGTCTATGGACTCTTTTATCGCTTGTTTATAGTCTTTCCATTCCATGTTCAAAAGAAAAAGGCTCAGTCGTCTAAGAGATTAACTAAGCCTTTTGTACCAGAGTTTGGTTCAATATACAACTAGGTTTTATGCTCTGGGGTGAGTGTTTGAATAGACCTTTCTTAGTCTGTCCATGCTCACGTGAGTATAAATTTGAGTCGTATTAATTGTGGTATGTCCAAGCAAATCCTGGACTACTCTCAAGTCAGCTCCGCCTTCGAGCAAATGAGTGGCGAAAGTATGTCTCAGAGTATGAGGGGTGATTGGTTTGTTGATTTTTGCTTTTTTGGCATATTTCAAAACCAATCTGTGGACTGAACGCGACGATAGTCTGGTTGCTTGACGGCTCACGAAAAGTGGGCTGTCTGGAACTGGACTTCTATCTTGTGCCAGTTTGGGCCAATACTCGTGCAAATATTTGCAGAGCCAGGCGTTAGCACTTTGGTTCAATAGAACTACGCGTTCTTTATTGCCTTTGCCTACGACGCGCATTTCCATTGCTTGCTCGTTGTAGTCTTTGACCTTCAGATTGCACAGCTCGCTAACACGCATTCCGGAAGCATAAAGCACTTCCATCAAAGCGCGGTCACGAATACCAAGCAATGATTGATCCGGCGCCAAGAGTAATCTGACAACTTCTTCGCGATCCAGACAAGATGGCAATTTTCTTGTCAGTTTTGGACCACGCACCAATTTAGACGGATCGTCTTCGATTAACTGCTCTCTGCGCAGATATTTATAAAAACTGCGGATTGCAGATATTTTGCGAGCAACCGTTGGACGGCTGTATTGCTCCTGGATTTGACGGATATAACTTTTCAGGTTTTCCGCTTCTAACCATGAGCCCGACGCGCCCGACGCCGTCGTTTCCGGTGGCGACATATCAACTTGAGGTTGAATCTCAAGATTCTCTTGCAGAGAGGTTGCATCAGTTCTCGAAAACTGGGGCTCGCCACCATATTCGGTAGCTCTTTCCCTAACACTTGAAACGCTTTGTATCGAATTCGAGCTCGTATTTTCAATGAGCTGTCTCAAATCGTTGAGATAAGCTCGGATTGTATGAGCCGAATAATTACGTTCTTCCTCCAGATATCCAGCAAACTGATTGAGCCATGTTAGTGGTAACTGACTCGCTCCCTGTGGACCATTCACTTCTGACCGACTTTCTAGTGACAAAAACACGCTAGTAACAACAACAACGCTATTTATTATGGGATGTTTGAAAAGTTTGTAAAGTCCCCCCGGCAGGGACTCTCGGTTGTCATGTGACACCATGAGTGATATTGCATGTAGTGATACGCCACCACTGTATATGTGCTCTATATTGTGGAAAATGGCGAATTTTATTCGGGGATGCGTGGGAATCGAACCCACCCGGGGCAGCGTTTCTCTGCCCCACAACGGTTTTGAAGACCGTGCGTCACACCAGCAACGCTCCATCCCCGCACGAATTATTACTAGAACCTTTAGTGATTTTGGTTAATCTCGTCTAATGTGGCTCCGCCCGTCAAATTTGACCCGTTCGCAGAGCTTCTTAAGCTTTCCTTAATCTCATATATATTTATTAAGGCAAAGTTTTAAATCGCGTGTAATATTTTGTGAATTGCTGAAATCGGCTCTACGAGCTAGTTTTCGGCTGTTGAAGCAAGCGCGATTTGAGATCCTGCTGCAAAAACGGCAGTTTTGCCCGTTTCACATTTAAATAGTTGTGTTGACAATACAATATCTATCTACATATATTAGCCCTTCCGTGCCCATTTTCATAGGCATTTAGCAATTGCTGCAGCCCCAAAAACCCAAGCAAAAAAAGACCAGAGGTAACCAATGGCCCTAGAGTTATCCGAGCGCGTGCGCACTTTCGGAGTTGGAGGATCGCGCATCGCGGATCTTCCTGACCTTGCAGAAATCCAGAAAGCTTCATTTCGATGGTTTATCGAAGAAGGTCTGGCTGAGGAGCTGAAAGCATTCAGCCCCATTCGCGACTTCACAGGAAGACTGGAATTGTACTTCCTCACTAATTACAACTTTGAGGATCACTCTGAGCCTAACAAGCCAAAGACCCCTGAAGAAGCTCGAGCACTTGATGCCAGCTATACCAAGAAATTGCGTGTACAGATGCGTCTTGTCAATCGTGAAGTTCACGATATCAAAGAGCAAGAGATTTATGTGGGCGACATCCCGATGATGACCGACCGCGGTACCTTCATTATTAATGGTGCCGAACGCGTTATCGTTTCGCAGATTGTCAGAAGCCCTGGCATCTACTATAAGCGCGAAGTTGACCAGAACGGTAAACGTACCTTCTCAGCCACATTGATTCCAAACCGTGGCGCCTGGCTCAAGTTCGAAACCGACGTAAACG
>CAZFKB010000043.1:0-25580 GCA_964519785.1 uncultured Candidatus Obscuribacterales bacterium
AACGAGAGGAGAAGCTAACACTTAAGTCGAAGTCGGAAGAGTTGATGGGAGATCCAAATTCTCGATTTAAAGCTATTAAATTTCTGTCGTTTTAGTGCTAGAATTAATAGTATCGTAGGCGGTGCGATAAATAGTTTCTCTAGCCGCTTTAATAGATTTCCCGAATACACGAAGAGATTGATGGGGAGTAGATTAAGATTGTCGAGCTTGAAAGTAAAAGACTATTTTTCTCCGCTAACAATTATGCGTTATTGACAAGTTTGTTTTACCGGAGAGTAGGATTAAGTCTAGTTTTTTTTTTTTTTCGGCGTGTCTCTTGGATGGGTTGTCGATACTGGATTGATATGGACCTGAGGTAGAGATTTGTATAAAAACTCCAGCTGGCTTCTGGTGACCGATTGTCACTTTGCACGCTATTTGCGACATATTTGTATTTTGCGCGATAAGTACGACATGTCAAGCGGGCGGGATATCGGTAAGGATTCTGGTCAATTCGGCAATGGTCACTTGATAGCCGCCACAAACACCATCTATTTGCAGGATTTCAGCCCACCGCTATCTTGACTTGCGTCTCTATCCAGACAGCGCCGCTGCTTCTGGAATCCATCGATAAAGGGTGGCCATAGAAATTCCTAAATCTTCTGCCACTTCTCTAGGTGGCATACCGCTTTTAAGTAGTTTTTCACATATTAGCCACATAAACACGAAAATCCCCAATAGGGGGATGGCAACGATTCGCGTAAAAATGGGCCATTTTGCTCTTGTAATCTAGCGTAATTATAGAACTGGTTGGGATTTTGGTCGATTTTATAAGTGTTGTGCAAAAAATAGGGTTTGCATAACATTCGTGTTTCGATTAGTCTAGTTTTGTTTTTCGGCGGAGGGTCTTTTAGTGGCGTTTGTTAGAAAGCATGGCAATCAATTGGCATTAGTGCATGGGGAGAGAGATGCTAAAGCTGGGGTGGTTCGCCAAAGAGTACTATTTAGCTTCTACTCCAGGGCTGAGGCTAAAGCCGCTATTGGAGAGGGAGGGGAGCAAGATAAGCATTACTTTCAATACTTGCTTAGAAGTAGTTATCCGCGCATTAAATTCAATTGGGAAGCCATTTATAGTGAAATAAAGGCTAATATAGATCATTTACCAGAGTTGTATCCGCGCAGTGTGGAGCGCTTAATGGAGCCTTTTGAAGATTCTCTTGATTCTTTTGCTCGTTTGCTTATTCCATCAGAAGTATTTATGAACCCTTCTGCTTTAGAGGTTCTTGATAGATCAAAAGACGACTTAATTGCGCTAAAAGAAATTCTGGAATTCAGGCTTAGAGCGCTTGAGCGTTCAAGATCGAGTAACAAGGAGATGAAAGAGCTTCTACACGATAGATTCGCCTGGCACTACCTTGTGAAACAGAGTCGAGTTCCAGGAGACATTGAAGAATGGGCTGAGCAGTTTTATCTTGAGCAGAACTACGAAAAGGCGCGCAGGATATTTAAGCTGCTGGTTAGATGTTTTGAGAATTATGCAGATGGATACAATTATCTTGGCTTGATTGCCTATGAAACGCATCAGTTAAGTGATGCAGTTGCTTATTTTGAAAAGACTGTCGAGGTTGGTCGGACTTTATTTGGCAAGCGTTTGCCTAAAAAAGATTATTGGTATGTGCTTGAAACCAGACCGTTTGTGCGTGGATTGAGAAATCTAGCACTTTCGCTTATTAGGCTTGAAGAGTTTAGTCGGGCTCTTGAAGTTTGCGATAAGCTGGACAAGACCTGTGGGGATAAATTCTACGCCGATAGCTATAGAGCCTCCGTTTATTTGAATCAAAGAGCGTGGCAAAAGTCATTGGATCATTGCCTTGATCTAGAATACGCATCCCTGGATGCTTTTGTGGCTGCGTTTGCTTGTTTTGAATTGGGCAAATATCAATTGGCTTGTGAGCATTTTCTTTATGCGGCTTTTAATAACGCATTCTCTGCTCGCAATCTGATTGAAGTTTCTTACAAGAAGAAACCAAAGTCATATAGCGAGGTTTCGGATCATAACAGTGGAGTTTATTCCAGGATGTTGATAGACAGGTATCTTTCGTCGGCTAAGTCAGCGCTTAAGTACTTATCGTCTTTATTGAGTTTCGATGTTGTTCAGGATGTCTTTAAGCAAATAGATGGGCTTGAAGGCAAAACGAGAGAGGATCATGACTCTTTCAAGAAGCTGCATGAATTGAAGTCTCAGAGTTATTCTCGTTTACTGGTTGAAAAATTGCCTGCTGAATTTTTTTGCGGTCTGCGTTTAGAATCCCGATGAAGATTTCGTCGTGATAATTCTTGTTTCTATTTACGATGATTCAGCTCCAGGTAGATTACGTTTCCCATAAGGGCGTGCAAGAAGTCTGCTTGTCCTCTAAATCCCTCATATAGGCAGTTTTCGATGACTGGCTGAGTTAGCTTGATATCGCTGTTTTGTGCGAAGGTGCCCCTTTCTAGCCGTTTTTCAAGAATGTTATATGAATCGCCGTCGTGCCAAACTATTTTGCAGTGGCTTCTTTTGCTGTTGAAGAAAATGAATAAATCGCCTGAATCTAATTTTTTTCCTGACCATCGGACAAAATCAGCCAACTTCTCTGGAGAAAGCCTCATGTTTATTGGATCTTTATAAAAGTGTGCTGTGGGTCTGCTCATTTAGTCCTTTTAGTTTTAGCTGTCGCTGGATATTTCCAGTTATTCATGCGGGGATTGCTTAATTGTATCAAGTGCTCTGGCTGAGATTAGTGCTTACATTAATAGCGTGCTAGATGCTTTTATTTCGCAAGACTATGTCGCAAATAGGCTAAAGTAAGATTGAGCATGCTAGTTAATTTGTTTGCCCCATCGCCACTGAATAATGGTGCCGTTGTTTGAAACTGCTGGACATCCAATAACTTCGCGAATATTGCCATCACCGTATTCAATTGTCCAACCCCATAGATCAGACTCTGGATATGGGGGTTCTTGGTGAGCGGTTTTTTTACCAACAAGAAAAGCGAACATTTCCAAGTATCTATCTGCGGCTTCAGTAAGTTCTAAATCTCCAGCCATAGACATTCCTTCGCGGATTGGATTTACAATTGTGCCAATGAGTTGTGATTTGTGCATTAACTTCATCATTTATGGATCTCCAAGAAGCGGGCTGGGATAGGGCCTTTTACCAGCATTTCTTTGTCGCCTTGTACGAGCGCTTTAGCCAATTTTTTGTGGTAGGGCTTAAAGTGTGATTTTTCAATGAGCTCAAGCAAGTCCAAGTGTTCAATAAGTTCTGTGCCTATAAGAGATCCCTCTTGAATGGCGACTCTTAGGGCTACCAAATCTACCGTTAGATTCTTATTTCCAAAGAACATCGCTGATTCACCGGAAACGCTAAGGCTGGTAAATGGACTGTGAGCTTTTTCCTCTCTGAAATAAACATCGCAAATATGCTCGATTATATCAACAGGTCTGCCTTTGAATAGTCCATTTATATCAGCGGGAACCAGGTTTCCCGCGTCGTTGATATGCGATTTGGCGTATCCTGATTTATCGAATTTGGATTTGAAATTGTCATCTCCTCGATATGCCTTTGTTGGCTTTTGTCCTTCCATCTTAAGTGAGAGATCTTCTTTTGTGACTGGATTTAAATCAAGCATCTTTATCTTGCCGCCACCAGGCAATGCGTATTCTGGTTGAAGCAGATCGTCTACGTGCTTGCCGATAGTTTCGGAGAGTTTCCTTGTAGCTTGATCAGCTTTGTTGATGCCTTTTGTGGCTATGCCATCCAGCAGCTCAGTGATAGTTTTAGCTTTGCCCAGTGATTGGGCGCCTGCCATTCCGACCAGACCATCGGCGATTAGCTGAGAAATAAATTCAGCTTTGCGTCGTTCTTGTTCTCTTGCAGGGAGTTGATTCCATCGGTCATTCAGGATGATAGCCAGGCTAGCGATGTCACTGAAGGGCTTGCTGTAATCGCCTTCAAAGCCTATGTCGTAAAGATAGTCATAAGCTGAATTGAAAAGTTGTCCACCTGCGGTGATTGTGTTTGAAAGTGCTTGGCAGAAATGCTCAATCTTAAGCCCGGCGCGTTTGTCTTCCAAGATTACATATGCTGCAAAGTCGGCAATGTCTGCCAGACCAACTGCTACCAATCCTATTCCTTGGACTGAACCGATTAGAAACCCAGCCATGCGCTCATAGTATTCGTTGGTTTCTTGTGTTGTTTGAGTCTTTTCTACTCTGCCTTCAAGCATTATCGTTGGATTTAGTGCTTGCATTGTTCCTGCAGCTTCTGTTGAGGCGGCTTTTCTCAGAATGTAGTCTGTTTGGTATTGAGCCAGTTGTTCTAGTGTGGCATCTTCAGACAATGCTTTTAATCCTTCATGGAATGAAGGATTACCGACTGGTTCTGTTTGTTTGACTGGCTCTATTCTTCTGCTTGCAGCTATTGTTTTTCCATCGTCAATAATCTGAAAAGGTTCTATTTGGTCTGCATTTGGAATGCGTAAATTGGCAATGGATGGAAACTGATCTGGATTGGATTCTAGAGCTTGTGCGTAGTTTTTGTTTTGTTCGCCAGACGATATGGTTTCTGTTTGTGAAACCCTGTCTGTCGATTTAGGCGACTCGGTTTTTTCTGGTTTGATTATTTCTTCTTCCATTCAATGAGCATTATTCCCTGGAAGTTAATGTGACATTCAGGTTTCACGGGCATCCGTCAATACCTGGAATTAGAGTGGTGCGTTCTTCAAGTCTACTGCGCTTGCGCCACCGCCCGTCAAGCTTCGATAAGAGTAAGGATTTTCGTTAGCAGCTTTGAGCTTGACCGGCGGAGCCAGCGCCGTTTTCTTTTCTTGCGCACGAAGCGAGAGCTTGAGTTGTAAGTTTCGGAACTATTTGTCGCACTTTTTTTGGAATTAAATGTCGCGGTTTTTTCGGAATTATTTGTCACTATTGGCACCCGTCAGTCTTTGCTGATTGGTGCAGAGAAAAAGTACTGACAAATAATTATGAAACTTACGCACGCACGATAAATGCGACAGTTCATTTTGTTTCTTTCGACATTGAAAGTATTGATTGTGCTTGAACTTGCCCCGCAGTGGGTCTTTGATATTTGGAAGTTTGTAATAGCAGAAATTTTTTCTTTGTAGCCGACGCCGTCCGTCCTGCCTGGCTAAAAGCCTAGCACCTGAGCATCCCAGCGCAAGCCTTTGGCTTGACGCTAGGACCCGGCTCAGGTGCATTCAGTCAGGAGGGCATGGCGTGCGGCGCCTGGGATTTGGATGATTGGGGGCGTGATCGATTGTTGGATGGATGGGATGGGAGCGGATGGAATGGGTGTTGGTGGTTTTGGCTTTGGTGATAGTGGCGGATATGGTGGCAGCCGGTTCTGTAAATACTTGGATGTGGCTTTGTGCCTTCCTCGATGGTACTGCTGTGGCGCCACCGCCCGTCAAGCTTCGATAAGAGTCTAGATTTTTCTTTTCCATAAATGAGCTTGACCGCCGGAGCCATCGCGGGTCCTTAGCGGTGCGGCGCCTAAATATACAGGAATTCTATAGAGAAATTCGGCGCCATTTGTGGAGGACGAACATATGGAAACGAAAGAACTAGTTTTGCGCATGAAGAAGCTCATCAGATCTCTTGCTTATGCAAACCAAGATCAAGACGATTTACTGCAAGATGCGATGCTAAAAATTCTTAGATCGAAAAATTTTCGATCCGGATTTGGTTCAGGCTGGTTATACAGAGTGGCTAGAAGTATAGTGATTGATGCTCACAAACGAAGAGTCAGAGAGCTTAAGCATTATTCTGGTTATGTTGATTCTTGTGGTCAGGTTTGCGAAGGTGATAGTGATGGAGATAGAGAGGAAACCGAAAATAACGTCATCTATCACTCCACTTATTTTGACCGCTATTATGATGTGGCGCCTGAAGATCTCGATGAAATGCCGGAGATTTTGGCTTCTTTGTCATTTGAGCATCAAGAAGTTCTCCTCCTCTATGCTCGTGATCTGACCTATCAGGAGATTGCGCACATGGTCGGATTGAAGGTAGGAACTGTGCGATCGCGTGTTCACTATGCAGAAAGAAGGCTCACAAGTTGATTGAGGAGCGGATGAAGAAAGACAATGCGGAGGTCAAAAGCTTGACCTGGCAGCATTGATTTCTCTTGAAATTTATCTGTTGAACGGGGGACAACTCCAAGAGTTGTCCCCCGTTTTTCATTTTATATCAGAGGCGGAATCACTTGCGGCTTAAATGCAGAGACTTGCACCCAGCTTTTAAGCGAATCTTTGCGGCTGACAAAATACTCTTGTCCTGGACTTTATATATTTCCGCTTTTGCGCTTCCTCATTACGCTGGTTCTTTCCGCTATTGAAGCGCGTTTGCTTTATTTTGGCTGGTTATCTGCTTTATCTTTTCTATCCATTTTCTTCTTTTTGTAGTGGTTTTGGATTGCCTTGCCGGCATTTTTTACTCGCGTTTTCTGTTTTGTATTTCTGTACCCAGAGCCATTCTTCCGTAGTATCAACATTTACCAACAGATTATTGGCTCCTTTCAAATGGGAGATTTTCTATTGATCGTTTTGTTTATATGGCAATTTTTTGCCTAACGAAACTTTGACTTCTGCAATTAGATTCTTGCCTTGTGCCCGTCCGCATAGACTTTTTTATTCATAGCTGTCTACCCCTTTTGCCGGTTTTATTCGTGCCAATGTAGCACTCCACTTCATTGACCTCAAATCGACCCTAAAAGGGTGCTTCGCAGATTTGAAATCAAGAAGCTTCGCGCTCTTTTGTGCCCGTAAAAACACAACAAAAGGAGTGACATCATATGAATAACTTCGTCTCTGTAGTCGGACATGTAGGCAAGAATCCCGAAGTCAAAGTTTTCGACACTGGCAAAAAACTAGCCAAATTTTCAATAGCGGTCAAAGAGTATTCTCCTAATCGCCAGGAGCCAATCACTCTCTGGATTGATGTCGATGCCTGGGAGGGACTGGCTGAGCGAGTGCAGAAAACAATCACCAAAGGACGCGAGGTGGTTTTGTCTGGCAGGCTTTCCACATCCACTTACACTAAGGAGGAAAACGGAATAAAAATGCAGATAACCAAGCCTGTAATTAAGCTTACGAGCTTCTTTTTATGCGGAAGAAACCAATCTCTAAAGACGATGCGCCTGTAGCGGAGATAAAAGGAGAGTCCAAGCCAAGCAAAAAGTCAGCCTAGCAAGATTCTCAGAGGCAGGGCGCAAGCCCTGCTTTTGCATGGTCGTGATTTAGCCGCAGATTTTTCTTGTCGGATGATATTGAATGTGGTGTGACATATTTTTGATCTCGTCTATCTTCTTTGAAACCAAAACGCCCTATCCTTCATGTTTTCCTAGTCTTTCGAGCAGAGAAAAGTGATGAAAAAAGATGACTAAGTTTTAGTTTTGTAAGTAATAGTTTGAAACAGACCGGTATCTCCGATAGGGTCAGAGAAATTGACTGTATTGAAAGTGTCGCTTCTCAAGAATGGCTCCTGTACAAGCTTTTAGCTGAATTGTTTTCAGTGAAAAGAAAACAGCCTGTCAAGTTGATTCAGTTGCGCTAGCAGAAAGTGCACTGAGGAAATCTAAAAAGGTTGTGAGTCAAAAAGAGGCAAGTATGAGCCTGTTTGGCTCACGAATCACGCCTTGTGATTTTTGGTGAGTCGCATTTTAAGAAGCGACATTTGGTTTTATCTAGATTTGGGGGGCAGAGACTCGACTAAAGTGTAATCACGAAAAAACTCAATAGTTTTGTATGAGGCTCCACCAACCGCCACAATAAGGATAAAGGAAAACTGTTCCGGCTCCAAATAAAATGTCAAAGAAATTGGCATCGTTGGAATACCTCAATATGAATCTGTTGTTTCTAAGTGCTCGCGCTAGCTAGCTTTGCGCTCAGATGAAGTGAATTATTAAATCTGCTTGTAAGCACAGTCATCCACCAAACAACCAAACAAACAAAGAAAGATCATCCTTGTGAGTGACAAACTGAAGATAATGCAGGAGCGAGTAAAGAAGGTACCTGCCAAAGCGTTTCAGTCTGGAAAACAAAGTTTTAGAAAACCCTGGACCATTGCCGTGACAAACGGCATCCAGCGTTTCATCCCTCATCAGTTGAGCAGCTGGCACTTGCAACTTCAAGGAGTTGTGGATGTCGGCTTGAATCGAGACGTCTTTGATGTCGATCTCTTCGATACGTCCATTTCAGATATTGCGGCTATGCACCAAAGCGGCGGCTATGTCATCGCCTATTTCAATGGCGGTGCCTGGCAGCCGGACAAGCCTGATTCTGATATGTATCCTGATTCTGTTATTGGCACTGTGCCAATGAAAGGCTGGCCACAAGAGCGCTGGCTTGATATCAGGCAGATTTCGATTTTGCGACCGCTCATTCGAAACAAGCTGGCTCTGGCAAAGAGCAAGGGTTTTAACGCAGTCGATCCAGACAATATGGATGGATATTCTAATTCTAGAGAATTTGGACTGACTAAAGCTCATCAAATAGCGTTCAACCGCATGGTCGCTCAGGAAGCGAAAGCTTTTGGGTTAGCCGTGTTCTTGAAGAACACAGACGAGCTTGTTTTCGATCTTGTGCTTGATTTTGATGGGGCGGTGGTCGAAGAGGCTTTCAGGTTCAACGAAGCCGACTCGTATATGCCGTTTCGCAATAACCAGAAGCCGGTGTTTGAGATTGAATACAGAGCTTTTACCAAAGGTCAGGTACGCGAAGCCACAGCGCGCGGATTTAATTGCATCCAGGGCAAATTAAGCCTCAATGGAGCGACCAAGCAAGTGACTTTCTATTGAGGTGTTTTACCTCATATACAAAGGAGCGAGCGATTCAAAATCAGCTCGCCCCTCTAGGTTCTTTTGAATAAATTGCCAGAAGTCTGTAAACAAAGCAGAACTGATGCTTCAAGAGTCGAGAATTAAAAGTTACGCAAGTGTACAATTGCCAAATATTCCGGATTTATCAAAGATAACCTCTCGTGAAGAAGACAAGGATAGAAGGAAGTTCAACGAAACCTCGCAAGCTGCGAGGTAATTCTATTTGTGATTTCGAGCAATATCGAGTTCTTATAGAGGAATGGCACCCACGAAATTACTGGGGACCGGAGTGTTTTGGACCGGCTTCACAGTGCGAAGTTCAGTGGATCTGTAGAAAAACGAGAAGAGAACATGTTTTTTTTGCGCCGATTTCATGGCGCACAAGTGCAATAAAAAACGAACAGAGACACCAAGGATGCATCATTTGTTCTCCCAAAAAACCTGTCACGCCATCAGAGTCTATTGATGAACAGCTGTCTAAGCAATGGCTTTCAAAGCTGAACGCAATATCATCTAAAAATCTGTCGACGCGCTCATCGAAGCTTGGTCTTTGGCAATGCGATAGATGCGCACATCAGTGGCGCACAAAAGTGTCGAGTAGAACAAGTAAGGAGCCGCAAAATTGCCCTGCTTGTTTTGCAAAGCATTTTCCTCAAGGCACGGTCAATCTAAACCGGAAGGAGAATAGAGGAGCTTGTGAATTTTTCGATATGGAACATCCGCGCCGCAATGCAGGCTATGACAAAAGGAAATTGCCAAAGCCATATAAAGTATTTTGGACTTGCTCGAATCAAAAACACAGATGGTATGAGTCATACACTTCACTTAAAGACCGCCATTGGCTCTGTCCAAAATGCAGCAAAACCATAGACGATTATCCTGATTTGAAGAACGAGTATAAGGCACAACTAAATGAGGGAAAAAAGGCGAATGAAATTACAATTGAAAAGAATAGTGGAAAGCTTTTCACTTGGAAGTGCAGCGAAGCAGAAGACCATGTATGGAAAGCTCGCCTCTGCCATCGAGTAAGTGAAGTCAGAAAAACCGGCTGTCCGTATTGTGCTGGTCGAAAATTGTCTTCATCAAATAGTCTGATTGAGCGTTATCCGGCTCTAGCAGGGGAAGTTCATCCTGAATTGAATAACTCGATTGACGTAAAAAGTCTTACTTCTAACTCTACTAAGAAAATATTCTGGCTCGCAAAATGTGGCCACGTCTGGCAGACGCAAGTTCGATTAAGAACAAAGCGCGGATATGGTTGCCCAAAGTGCAAGCGGCAAAAGAGTAAATAATCAGCTTGCATTTCGGGCAGCTATTGCTGCATTTGATTCATCTCAAAGATTTGTCATCTTAAGTTCGAACTAAAACAACAACGAAAGACAACTTGAATGTCAAAACGAAATTCTAAGAATCCGAAGTTAGCGGACACACGCTTGTTCGGCATCGACGTTTCGCATTACCAATCTCCAATAGATTGGAAGCGAGTCTCAGATGCCTCGGTGGTGTTTGCGATTTTAAAAGCGAGTGAAGGGTCGTCTTACAAAGATCCTGACTTCAAAGCCTGGTGGCCGGCTGTCAAAGCCAATGGCATGACACGCGGGGCTTATCATTTTTTTAGACCAAATGCGCCTGTAGAGCGGCAAATTTCAAACTTTCTTGCTGCTCAAGGCAAACTTGAATCGGGCGATTTACCGCCTGTTCTTGATTTGGAAGTGCCAGATTCCTGGCGCAATATTTCGCTCAAGCGACGCATAGCTATTGTCAGACAATGGCTCGATGCGGTTGAATCGAGCGTTGGCGTAAAGCCCATTATTTATCTGAGCCCGAGCTTTGCCTCGGATGTTTTAGCAAGCGACTCTTTCATGCGGGATTATCTCCTCTGGGTCGCTCACTATGGAGTCCGCAAACCGCGAGTTCCAGCTCCTTGGTCTCCCACAAAATCTTGGACTTTCTGGCAATACAGCGAGAAGGGCAAGGTGCCTGGGACTTCTGGAAATGCCGTGGATCTCGATTATTTCGCTGGCAATTTAGATGACTTAAAAGCAATTACAAAAAGGTGATGCATGACCATTAAGGATGCTCCCAAAGATACAGCTGAGCCGACCCCGACTCCGGCTCCTATGCCAATGCCATCTGGCAATGACCAGTACCTGGCAAAAGTCATAAAATACATCCCTGCGCCAATTGTGGCAGCCTATGCGGCTGCAACCGGGATGATTGCCGAAGACCCCATTCATGTAATTTATCTGTCATGGGCGGTCTTCTTCGTGTGTTGGGTTCTTGCGCCGATGTATGTCTGGTTTATACCAGGCGAGGCGCAAGAATCACAAGATTGCTCAAAGCGCTTCTGCGTGCTTGCAGCAATTCTATCGTTTGCGACATGGGCGTTCGCGTTAGGCGGACCATTTGCCCTGACTTTTGGGTGGTACAGACCGCTATATGGCTCCCTGGCATTGATATTCGCAACGCTTGTGATGCCTTTGCTTGAAAAGATCATGATGATGATCAACTTCTTCAAAGTCAAATCATAAAGACTGATTTCACTCTTCTAAAACAAATCCCCCGCTGCCTATGTGCCTTAAGCACAGGTAGCAAGCTAAACACACAGAAATTCCCCGAAAGGAAAACACATATGGCTACGAAATACGTAGACTTGAACGCAGGCAACGACGCTAACGACGGTAGCACCTTCGCTTTGCGCAAGAAAACACTCAGCTCAGCCGCAGCGGTTGCAGCTGCAGGCGACACAATCCGCGTGATGGGTGCCCCATCTACTAGCAGCTCGACTGCGACCTGGACTAATGGTTCATCGCTTGTAACACTAGCGGCAGCCATCGGCCAGCTCCTATACGCAGACGGTGCCTGGACCGCAGCGACGAACATCACCTGCACGGCGCCTACTTCTTCGCCATCTCCCAAGCAGGGCTCAAACTCTGCCAAGATGGCCGCAAACGCTACTTTTACCACTGGCAAGGTCGCACACTTTCCGACTGGTGCTGCGCTGAATCTTTCAAGCTATCAGCAAGTAACGCTCTGGATTCAATGCTCGACCACGCTTGCCGCTAACGCCCTGAGCATTAACCTCTGCTCGGATACAACCGGCAATACTATTGTCGATACACTTTCGATTCCGGTTGCACTCAATGCAAACCAGTGGACGGCGGTGACGTTGAACAAGGGCTCGGCTCTGGGTGCGTCTATTCAGTCAGTCCGGCTCACGGCAAACTCCGCCATTACGTCGAAGAACATTCTCATCGACAACGTCGTTGCGTGCAAATCGCCCTCATCGGCGGATTGCCTGACGCTCAACACCTTGATCTCGAATGACAACCTGACCTGGTATCCTGTTCAGTCAATAAACGGCACCACGGTATATGTCGACGCTCAGCAGGCGACTGCTGCAACGGCGGCGAAAGGCTTCCAGGGCACAACCGGCTCTGCAACCTTCTACATGTTGCAGCCGACTCAGGTGACCATTAACACGGTGAGCACGAACTACGCCCAGGTCTTTTCAGGCAACGGCTCGCTTGGCAGCCCCATCACCATATCTGGTGGCTGGGACACGACAGCGATGACGACGCAGAGTGGTTGGACGACAATCGATATGTCGGACTGGGTCGCATCGGGTCTCAATCTGAGCGGCACCACTGGATACATTACGGTCGACAAGTTCAACTTCGCTCGCTGCGCATTCCCGCTAGGCCTTGTCGCAAACTCGAAGGGCTACACTTACTCGAATGGTTCGTGCGCCGGCACCGGTTCGTTCTCGAACATGCCGACTCATGGTGTCACTGTTACGAGCGTCAACTTCATGAACTGCTCGGGCACGACAGCTATCTTGAACGTCCCTTCGACTGCAAACTACAACACTGATGCGGTGAACTGGAATATCCAGAGCACCAAAATCTGGGGTGCGTCGGTCGGCGGCATTCAGGTTCCGTCATTCGTGGGTTCGCCTGCTATCACGATAGCTAGCTGCGATTGCTCCGGCAATACCGGCAACGGTTTTAATATCTCGTCTGTCTGCGATTTCCGCAGTAACACCGCCAAGCGCAACACAAGCCCTGGATTCTACTTCCAGAGCATGATGGGCTTTGTCGGGTATTCTCTGGTCTCGCAGAACAACACTACTGCAGAAGTCCAGCTCAACAACGCCGATGTTGAGATTTATACTCTTGACACGAACTTTGCCTCTGCAAACCCGCAGATTAACGTTTTGTCCGGCGCTGCTGGCAAAGCTGTGGTCTACAACTGGACCCAGTACACTGGTGCAAGTCCGCTCGCCAAGCTCACGAGCCTGGGCGACCCGGCAACCGGTCAGACGGCAGGCAACTCGGTCGCTTCTCACAAGGAAGGCGGCAACGCTGTGAATAACAGCATCTACAACGACTACGGAACAATCACCACGACTGGTGTTGTCGGTCAGTCGGGCTCTGGCATTGGCTGGAAGCTTTCGCCAAACGTGAACGCTTTTGCCTCGTCGCCTCTGCGCCTCAATATCGGCAAAGTGGCGTGCCCTGCAAACGTGCAGACGACTGTTACTTTCTATGCCAAATTCTCGGCAGCTGGTCCCACGGGCAGGCTCAAGGTCTTTGGTGGTCGCTATGCGGGCGTTGGCTCTGCTGGTACCGACATCTCCGTTTCTGTGTCCGGCACTGCATGGACTCAGTACAGCCTGTCATTCACGCCGACTGAGGCATGCGTCGTCGACGTTTTCGCCGAGGTCTATGGCTCGTCTACGCAGAACATGCAGGTCTCTGGGCCTGTCACAGTCGTTCAGTAAATGCAGTAAGTCAATAACAAATCTAATTACGAAAGGAACACATTATGGACGCAGGACTCAGTCTTGACCTCCCTTATCAGGCCGCGCCCTTTGTTTGGGGTTCGGTCCAGGACGCAAGCGGAATGCAGCTTGTCTATCAAGCAGCGCCGTTTTTCATTACCAATCAGCCGCTTGGCGCAACGTACACGTATGACGTGCGTGGACGTTTGACGAACGTAACGTTCACAAACGGCACCACCATTGTCTTTGCGTACGACAAGCTCGGCAACAGAACCTCGGTAACCACCACGTGTGGTCCTGGCGGCTGCTGATTCTGATTTAACTCAAACAAAACGAAATATAGAAAGGAAGTCAAAATATGACTACTCCCAAAACACCCAAACCCACTTCGCCCAAAGTTAAGCAGCCTGGCTTCGTTGCCTTGCCAAAGCAAGATCCGGTAGCACCTGATGTTGCCCGCAATCGTATCGAGACTCGTCCGATGCCCGACAACGTGGTGGACGTTCCGCAATTGTTCGCAGAGCAGAACAGCAATGACGCAACCAAATCTGATTTGATTCAGAGCTTCGCACCGGGATTTGCATCCGGCACTGTGGGTGGTGCTGCAAGCATCGCCGAAATGGCACGCGCGCTAAAAAACGATGTTGATTTGATTTATCAGTTCGTCCATGACCAGGTCGAGTTTCTGCCGACCTATGGCTCGCAGAAAGGCAGTCTGGGTGCGATAATCGACGGAATGGGAAACAGCTTCGATTTGTCAAACCTGATGATCGATCTTTTGACCACTGCCGGCTACACCTGCAGCTACCAATCTGGTGAAATCGAACTTAACCAAGCAACAGTTTCAGCTTGGCTTGGGACCGACCCAAGCAATATTTATGCTGCCAGCAACAAACTTGCAGAAGGTGGCATTGCTAACACCGTTTACTGGACTGGCACTGAGTACAAGATCTATCTGTCTCACTGTTGGATTAAGTGCACCATTTCTGGCACTGATTACCATTTCGACCCCGCAATGAAGTCTTACACGGATTTTGCCGGGATCAATCTTGCAACAGCGATGAGCTACCCTGGCACTTCGAGCTTCATGAGCAGCGCCACCAGTGGCGCTACTATTAATGCCGACTACGTCCAGAATATCAATCGCTCCAATATTCGGAGTAATCTGGACACTTACACGGCGAACCTGATTGCGTATCTCAAGGCGAATAATCTTACGTCGACGACTGAAGAAGTGATTGGTGGCAGACGAATCGTTCCGGCAAGCAGCACTCCGCTGCGCCAGACGTCTCTTCCCTATCTGCGTCCTGCGACGACGCCGACCACCTGGGCATCTATCCCGAACACTTACAAAGCGACTCTGGCAGTAACTTATGACACTATCAACCAGTCGTTCTATTCTGCCGATATCCATGGCAAGCGGCTGACGCTTTTCTTCAACGCAAGCCACCAGGCGGAATTGCGCCTTGATGGATCTTTGCTTGCAACAAGCTCTGCTCAAACGCCAGGCTCTTGGAACTCTGTTTATCTCGATGTCACCCACCCGTACCCGACCACATTTGCTGACGAAGGACATTGGCAAACTGTCTTTGAAGGCAGCTCAGTCCTCATCTGCCAGGCTTGGGGCAACGCAAGTCCGCGCATGACAGAGATTCACCGCGTCAAGCAAAAGGAGGCAGAAAACGCCGGTGGTTCTGCCACTAGCGAAGGTGTCCTTGGTGAGTCGCTTTCGGTGATGTGGCACCAGTGGAACGCGAACAATTCGTGGATGGCAGATGTCTTCAACCGCATGACCACATGCACCACCGTGCTCCACCACCAGACGGGGCTCGTTTACTACACCGACGCGCCCTACATGGACCTTGGTGGTATCGTCTGGGCGTCGTCTGCGCTTGACAATAACTGGAACAACGTCGATACCAACGACACTTCGTTTGCAAAACATGGTATCGCATTTGAAGCCGGCGCAATCGAACTCACCACGGGTTCGACTGGTATCAGTGCAACCACAATGCTTGACCATGCAGTCTCTGCCGGGTTCAAGATTTATGACGCAAAAACGAGCAACTGGCTTGGAACGGTTCGTCCCGCTTTAACCGGCTATTCGACTGGTGATCTCGACAACATCGAGAACTGGTGGGTGAACGCTGGTTGGCGCGTAGTCGTCCCCGAGGACGGCACCGAGACAATTAACTCTTTCACTGGATTTGGCTATGATGCAATCTCTCCCTTCTATGGAGCGATTGGTATCTATGGCGGGTCTTTGAAGGGCTCTGGTCCGTCGAATACAATTTCCGCCTCTCAATACAACAGTTCTACGGAAAAGTATGCGCTTAGCTATGGCGGAGGTTATGGTAATACCATTTCTGCCGTCGGTGATTACAAGCCGCCCATGTATAGCTCCGGCTATGGCAACGTGCTTTCAGCGGTCGGTGGTCAAAACGCAGGCTATTATGGACCTACATCTGCTCTGGTAGATAAAGTTTCGACCGAACCGGTAGTCCTTGCTTCAGGTCAATATATTTATGACCATGTCGACCTGACGCTTGGCAGTGCTGGCTTCCCGTATGGACTGTCGTTCCAGCGCTTCTACAACTCGTCTTCACGTCTTGTGGACGACGTTCTTGGACTCGGTTGGACTCACAACCACAAGATTACTGCCAAGGTGAACGCGGACCCGCTTGATTCAATGGGTTTGTACAGCCCAATTCGTGGTGTTGCTGGTCTCGTTCAAATGTTCGTCACGGTCGATCTCTACAAAGATCTGACCAAGCCGCTCGATAAATGGGTCACGGTGTCTTGCGCAAACCGCTGGATGCTGGATAAATTTATTAACAACACGGTTATTGTGGCTATGGCTGAAGGAAGCCAGGTCTTCTTGAAGCAACCTGATGGCACGTATATGCCGCCAGTTGCAAGCCTCAACACTCTGACCGATTTGGGAGCGGGCGTATTCCGCCTGACCACTGCTCAAGGCGTGCAATACAACTTCAACTCTTCAGGTGATATTTCGACTATTGTCTTTCCCGCAGGAATGACGGTTACATACACTTATTCGTCTGGAAAGCTCTCGACCGTCACGAATGGTCTTGGGCGGACCCTCACTTTCACTCATACCGGCGACCGTCTGACCAGTGTGTCGGATGGCACCGGACGTAGTGTCAGCTTCACTGTGGACGCAAACAAGAATCTGACCACGGCGACTGACCCAGCATCGAAATCGACCACTTATTCATATGTGTCGGGCAAGCCCGGTCTTATGGAAAGCATCTTCAAGCCTGCCAATCCGAGCAATGCAATTGTCACGAACGTGTACGATTCGCTTAATCGGGTCAAGCAGCAGACCGATGCTTACTCGAACTTGACTGAATTCTTTATCGCCGGTCACAGGACCGAAGAAAAAGACGCTGCTGGAAACAGCCGTGTTATTAGTTATAACGGCATTGGCAATATAACGAAGATTGTCAATCAGGTCGGCAAGACCTGGGTCAATACATTCGATGGTATCGGTCGTCTGACTCGTGCTGAAGCGCCTGAAGGCAACGCAGTCGAGTACACGTACAACTCGAAGAGCCAGGTGACACAGGTCACAGCAAAGGCCAAGCCTGGATCTGGACTCTCTGATATCACGAATAATTTCACTTATGACTCCACCTGGAACAAGGTGGCGACGGCTCAAGATGGGCGTGGAAACACAACGACCAACACCTGGAACGCGACAACTGGCACTCTCACGAAGATTGAGCGTCCGGTTATTGGCGGATTCACGCCGACGACATCCTTTACTTACAATAGCCGAGGGCAGGTCATCACGACGACTGACCCGACCGGGATTGTTTCGCAAATCAACTATCATGCCACTCTTGAGCGTGTTGAATCTGTAGTCGCCGACTTTGGTGTTGGAAGGCTGAATCTGACAGCCAGTTTTGGCTATGATTCGCTTGGAAATGTGACGTCAGTCACTGATCCTCGCGGAAATATATCGTCTGCGCAATACGACAATTTGCGCAGAGTGACGCAGACTACCTCCCCGAGCCCGTTCAGCTATGTGACGAAATTCACATTCAACGAAAACGGCTCAAGGACGAAAGTCGAGCGGCAGACTAGCGACCCGGGCAACCCCTGGCAGACCTCGACTGCGACTTATTTCATCGATGACTTGCTGGCTTCTGCCACGAGTCCCTCGAATGAAACAAGCACGCTTTCCTACACGAACCTTCGCCAACTCTGGAAAACAACAGACCCGGCATCAAGAGTGGTTGAGCGAGCATACGATGCCGTCGGGCGTCCTTACACTGTGAAAGACCCGGCGCTCGATATTGCATCGACGATGCTTTATACGGACAACGGTCGCCTTGCTTCTATCAAGGACGCTAACAACAACACGACAAGTTTTGATTTTGACGGCTTCGACCGTCCAAACAAGACGACCTATCCCGATGCCTCTTATGAGCAGAACAGCTCGTATGATGCAAACGGAAATGTTTTGACTGTGCGGCTGCGCTCTGGCAATACAGTGACAAATACTTTCGATGTGCTCAATCGCCTTTCAACCAAGGCGCCGACGAGCATGCCGACTGTGACAAACACCTATGATTTGGCAGGACGGCTGACCAAGGTTTCAACGCCAACGGTTAGCGGTGACCCCACATCTGGTGACTTCCAATATTTCTTCGATACAGCAGGTCGCTTCTATCGGGAGCAATATCCTGATGGTAAGCAAGTCACGCACCAGCTTGACGCAAACGGCAACGCAACTAAGATGACTTATCCAGATGGATATTTTATCGACCGTGTTTTTGATGAGCTCAATCGCTTGACTGACGTCAAGCTTAATGGCTCTGGTACTCCAAGCCTGCATTTTGATTTTGATGCGCAATCTCGGCGAACAAAGCTCACTTATGGAAACGGCGTCTCTTCTTGCCAGTATGGCTTTGAAAAAGACGATGACATGACTTCGCTCATTCAAGTCTTCAACGGCTCTGCCGTAACTTTTACGCACAAATTCAACAATGTTGGCGAACTCACGGGCTCTGCTGCATCCGACAGTCAGTACATCTGGCATCCGTCTGGAGCAAGCACTGTCTCCTATGGAACGGCGAACAACATGAACCAGTATCCCACCGTTGGTGGTGTCAGCCAGACGTATAACAGCAATGGCTGTCTGACTGGAGATGGTACCTGGACCTATGTTTACGATACGCTCAATCATTTGACTTCTGCTACAAAGACTGGCGTCTCCGCTTCCTATCAATATGACCCGGCTTCGCGCCAAGGACAAAAGACAGTCGGCAGCACGAAGACCCGCTACATTTATGCTGGCTTCCAGCGTATTGCAGAATACGATGGAACTTCTGGTTCTCTGCAAAACCGCTTCGTGTATGGAACAGGGCTAGACGAGCCGCTGATTCAGATCACAGCAGGCGGCACCGTTTCTTATTTCCACCATGACCGCATGGGCAACATCATCGCCACCGCAGACAACAACGGAGCGGTGGCAAACCGCTACAAATATTCGTCTTTCGGTGAGAGCGCCGCGCTCAGTGGTACCACATTTGGTTTTCAGGGTCAGCGCTATGATGCTGAAACAGGGCTCTATTACATGAAGATGCGTTACTACGACCCGAAGACAGGTCGGTTCTTGCAGCCAGATCCGATTGGATATGGCGATGGGTTGAACCTGTACAGATTTGTTGGAAACAATCCTAATAATTTCAGCGATCCAATGGGATTGGCGGCTGATGGGAGTTTCTTAAATTCAGATACTTCAGTTGGGATGGTATCAGGAACTCTTCCATGGTACATGTATATTGGCTGGAATATGCCTGGCTTCGCTGACTTTGCGCAGTATGTGGCGGATGGTGGTGAAATAGGACCTAATGGTCCAACAGGCAACTATCCTGGCAATCCATCAGGTCCGTCAGGTCCAGGAGGTCCGTCAGGTCCAGGAGGTCCCACAAATCCTTACAATGACCCTCATTATAGAAGGGATATACCTATAGAATACGATGTTCTGAAAAGATATCCTTACTTTCCAATCAAGACAGGGCCAAATACCTGGGAATATAGGTTCTATTGGCTGAAGGGTTATCAAGAGCCGACCAGTTGGCTGGTCTTTTATACTGTGTATTTCACCGCTTCTAATGGAATGAAGTACTACATGCCTGCAAGTGCACTTCTTCAATTTTATGCAAGTGCAGATTATGTAGTACCTAACGGTCTTGATCCTTCGATTCCAGCTAACCGTAGTACTTTGTACTATGCAAGTTTCACGGTTACAGGAACGGAAAATACTTTCCAAATAGCTATCAACAGTTATAAGCCATACAACCAGGTGAATGATAAGGGAATGGGTCGCGAAAGGGCTCTCAATCTCTTGGAAGGAAATAAGAATTTTCCTTCGACTCAACTTTTACCTCGTAATTAAGAAACTGATTTAATTTTCTCAAGGGAGGTGGGTCTGATTGCTTTTCAGATCCACCTCTACCTTAAACTCTAAAAAAAACCAAATTCGTAATTTCACCAGTGACATCAGAATCGAATCCGATAAGCTGTGAATGTCGTCGTGGAGAAGAATAATGAAAATGATTGGTGCCTTACTACGTTTTTCGTCGTATTTGGGTCTTCTGGCATGCGCATTCCATGCTTTGTTCTTGTTGCTTTATGCTTCATGGGCGGGAGGCGAATTTAAATGGGAAACTTCTCTGATCATCACCGCATTTTATGCGCTATTAATGCTCTTCTTCAGTAAGTTATATGCTGAGAATAAGTCTATCTGGAACAAAGTGTCTTTGCAAAATTTTTCATTTGCTTTTTCCCTGCGTGCATTGCTGTTTCCCTTAACTGGAATGGCCATCTTGGTTTCATGCTTGGCCTTTTATGAAATTACTTTTTTTGGTATGAGCAGCGGTGCGATTGCTCTGGCTATTATGGGAGAGAATAGGAAAGCCGAAGTTTTATTTAAGCAAGCGAAGAATATAAGTGGTCGACTTAATTCAATTGATGAGGTTTCGCTTTTCTGTATTGAAAATAAAACCAGTGATGTAGCAACACTTTCTGAACTTACCCAGAAAGATCTGTTGATATCTGAAGTTTACGGCGCAAATAGTTCGGAACGTTCTATGAGTTTAAGAATGCTTGAATCGTTCCACCGTGCTAAAGGCGAAACACATATTGCTGACAAATACAGAGAACGCGCACTTGGTATTTTGACCGATCCATTTTATTGTCTCAAACGTCTCCAAAGAATAGATATGTTTAGTCAAGGTGAGAGTAGTGCTAGTCTGCTAAATCATTTTTTGTCTTTATCTGTCATTCTGTGCATATTGATGACAAGCTTGCGAAATGTGTTAGTGCCCTTAATCATGTTTTCAGAGCGGCAGAAATTGAAAGCTGTTGAAAATCCACACGAAAAAATCTCAACTATCTTAAATCTTTGTGACCTAGCTTTAATACAAGGAGATAAGGGCAAAGCTAATAATTTAAGTATGCTGGCTTTGAAAATTTCCGAAGATGCAACTTTTTCCTGATTAGATTAGGTTGTTTGTTGTTTCAACAGAATCCCACGTGACATCTGAACAATACTAGATTCGCGCTTTAAACTCGGTTCAATAACTGTGTGACTTTGAAAGTTTTTTGGCAATTTTGTGACTTGGCGAATTATTTGGCAAAAAATCATCAAGCGCCTAAAAGCAGTCCCTGGCGTGCTACTTCCACAAGATCTGGGGTTATGGTGGAAGTGTAATTCGGCTTCTGAAGCCGTTTGATCTTGTGGAAGATATGGTGAAGAGCGCGAAGGTTGCCATTGGATAGTCGCATGATAGCGATTGAAGCGGCATCATCAGCCGAAAGAGGCAAATTCAGGTCCTTCCATTTTTGAGATATAAATTGTCGCATTTCATCCTGGTTCAATGGTTGGATTTCATAACCGAGTGTTAATCGGTCATGAAGTTGACTGTAACGTCTCAATCGTTTGTCGAAGCCTGAAGAGCCAATTAGCATGATGCTTAGGGAGGTTCGTTCGTAGATATCTCGAATTACTTCCAGTGAGTTAGGCTTCAATCGATCTGCCTCATCGATGATCAAAAGTTTGAGATATTTGTGAGGTGAGAAGGGACCGGCATCAAAATTGTGCCAGCAAGCGGCTTGATCGATGAGTTGGTCGAAACGATTTCGTAGCAAGGTAATTTCTGATAGAACCATCTTTGAAGTTGCGCAAACATCAGGTGTGTAGATAGCGGCGTGTTATGGTTCAGTGGAGCGAGTAATTTTTCTAGCGTACAAGAAGAGGTTTGATTTTGGCAAGCGAAATTTGATCAGGTTTGGACAGCGAATATTGAGCAGGTCATTTTGAATTTGCATTGGCTTTTAACCTCGATTCGGTAATAGTTGTTTCTGTCCCTGCAGCCTTCTTTTTTCGTCTTACACTTTCTTTGAATCGGTAGCTTTCTCCGTTCATTGGCACGATCTGGCACCGGTGAACCAAGCGGTCCAACAAAGCATTGGTCAATTGCTGCGTGCCAAAAACGCTAGTCCAGTCTTTAAACTCAAGATTGGTCGTGATGATGCTTGAGCAACGTTCGTACCTGGAGCTGATCACTTGGAACAGCAAGTTGCCACCGTCCTGCTTGCAATCGGTCATCCCAAGTTCGTCAAGGATTAGCAGGTCATATTTTGCAAGCTGCTGTTGTAGTCGAAAGACTTGCCTGGCATCCCGTGCTTCAAGGAGTTGATGCAATAGCTCTCCGACACTGTAGAATCTAACTTTCTTGCCGTTGGCGCAGGCTTCGACACCAAGCGAAATTGCAAGATGTGTTTTGCCGGTTCCGTGACCGCCAAGAAATACAAGATTTTCAGCATTGGCGAGATATTGTCCGGTAAACAACTGTAGGACCATGTTCTTGTCCACTGACGGGATCTCGTCAAATTTGAACTGGTCCAGTGTTTTCATTGCCGGGAAGCGTGCTTTGGAAAGCCTTTCTTTTCTAGTGTTCTCTTCTCTTGCTTGTACTTCTTGCTCTGAAAGACAACAAAGATATTCTTCGTAGCTGACTCGATTGTTCTCAGCTTCCTTTGCCAACAATTCATAGTTCTTAACCATAGTCGGCAGCCGAAGACGCTTTAAATACTGCTCAAGCAATACAGTGCTCATTGGTGACTTCTCCTAATAAAATTTGGTATCTAGCCGTCTCTTCAAGCTTGACTAAGTAGTCTCGTAAACCTGGACGCTCTGCCATGTCTAGCGGTGTAATCTCAGATGTGGTGGCAAAGCGAGCCTGAGCAACGACTTGCAGAACTGCATCTGCACTAATCAGTCCGACGGCCGCACACTCACGTATAGCCTTTGCGGTTTGAGTTGCACCATATTGCATGTGACATCTCAAAACTCGCACATAGTCCCGTCCTCCGTCAGATGGTCCTTTCTGCTCCACCAGGCGTTCTGGAACGCCCTGAAAGAACTCAAATGCCCTTACATGAGCCTCCATAAACGATTCCATGTTTGCGGCTCTCACCGCCATCACAAACTTCTTGCGCGAATAATTCAGTCGCATCTCAAAGATGTGGATCTTTGTCCGTTCCCCATCAATGTCTGCATACGATTCACCAAAGTCAACCTGCGCATCTTTGCCAGGCTTGAACTGAAGCGGTAAATATACAGCCTGCCCAGGCTTGTTCTTGATATCAGCGACAAGCCTTCGCACAGTTCGATATGAACCAGTAAATTGATGTTCATCAACTAGTCGTTCAAAAATGCGTTTTGCTGTATGCTTTTGCTTGCGGGGTGCGTTCCGGTCGTCCTCTAAGATTAACCGAACGTGCTCCCTCCATTTATCCGAAATTGGCTTGCCACGCGGCTGTGTCACTCTGTACTTAGGAGCTTCATCGTCCTTGATGTATTTGCTAACGGTATTGCGTGAGATACCAAGCTCCCGCGCAATCCAGCTCTTGCTTTTGCTTTGCCTGCGATGTAACAGTCGAATCGATGCCCACGCATCTTGATCTAACATTCTTGCCGTAACTTTTCTAGACCCCACAGTTCGGGGTCTTTCTATTATCGGCGGGAATCTAAAACTGCTCAATTTTGGATGACCATTTGCCAAATATCTGCTCAGTTTTAGATTGCCATCGCATTGCCTCATTGAAAATCGTACCCTGGAAAAATCGTTGCCTCAAATAAAATCAAACCCTCGGTTACCGGAGCGAGGGAAAGATGAGGCTACAAATGACAACAAATTCCCGCAAGGAGCTACTTGAGGCTCTGAGAACCCGATATTGTCTCGCCAGAAAGAAGGAGCGTATCGAAATCTTGGAAAGCCTGATCCAAACCACTGGTTACTCTCGAAAACATGCCATAACTCTTTTGAATAACAATCAAAAGAAATGTAGTCCAAGGAAAAAAGGTCGAAAAAATAGCCTCGGCTTTGAGGCTCAAGAGGCGCTAATTCAAATTTGGCATGTCTCAAATCAGTTGTGCGGAAAGCGCCTGGCGCCTTTCATTGAAGAGATTTGTGAAAACCTGGAGACTCATGGGTATTTGAAGATCTCTGCCGCGGCTAAGACCGAAATACTCTCTGTGAGCGCCGCCACGATTGATCGATCGAAAAAAAGAACGTCAGCGTTGCCAAAGAAGCATAAGCCATACTAAAAGCGGACCATTAGTGAAAAACAAGGTTCCCATTCGCACCTTTACTGAATGGAGCGACGCTTTGCCAGGTTTTTTCGAGATTGACACTGTATCTCATTCCAGTGTCGATGTTTCTAGAGGACATCTAAGTACCCTGAACATGACCGACATTGCTACCTGCTGGGTGATTCCTCTTGCAATACCAAGAAAAGGCGCATTTGAAGTCCTTCACGCATTAGAACAAGCGCAGAAAATTTGCCCTTTCCCCATCCTCGGGCTAGATTTCGACAACGGAAGGGAATTTTTAAATGAAGACATGATCGAATGGTGCATCAGGGAAAACATTACCTACACTAGGTCCCGGGAGTATAAGAAGAACGATCAAGCCTGGATCGAGGAAAAAAATGGATCTGTTATTCGAAAAAATGTAGGCAGAGGACGGTTCGAAGGTAAGAAGGCATTGCGCCTCCTAGAAAAGCTGTATAAGGCACTTTACCTCTATGCGAACTACTTTCAACCGTGTCAAAAACTTCTGGAGAAAAAAAGAGAAGGTTCAAAAACATACAAGCGCCACGACAAGGCAAAAACGCCATATCAGCGCGTTTTAGAGAGTCCTTCAATTGATAACTCTGTGAAGTTAAAACTGATACAGATGCGAAACAATCTAAATATGCGTGCACTTCATCAGGAGATCTTAAGCAAGCGCGAAGAGTTGGAAAAAATGAAGATACCCGTTCCTAACCCGGTTTCGGCCGTTATTCAGATGCAACGAAACGCTGTTCAAAAACTTCTGGCACGAGAAAGTGTAAGACAAAGCAAAGTGAAAACCACCATGACAGAAACCAGAAAAGCAATATCCATGCTGGATCTCGGCACTGTGTTTACGTGCAGAGATTTACTTCAGGAAGGACAAGACCGCCACTCGACAGATGTCTTACTTTGCCGACTTAGAGATGAAGGCTTTATTCAGCGATGTGGTTGGGGTAAGTATAAATTGATAAAGACCACAATTTAAAATCGATACGTTTTCGCCGGTACGAAAATATATGAGGCAACGGTTTAGTCAAAGTACGATTCTATTTTGAGGCAACACGGCCATAATCAAAGAGGTTTGAGAATTCCTTTCAGTATTGGGCAATGTCTGCTAATTAGTCTTATGTTTCATGCTGGTTCTTTGGCACCGCCTCTGGTGGCTTTTTGTTTTTTGCCTCGCTCCGAATTTACTATAGGATATAAACGAAACTTCTTGGCAACCGGGCTAGCTTGTTCTAATTTCAGCTGCTTTATGTTCTTTTTTGCCCAGTTCGCTCAAAGAA
>CAZFKB010000044.1:0-25490 GCA_964519785.1 uncultured Candidatus Obscuribacterales bacterium
TGGTTGAACGAATTCCAAACGCCTTTATTCTAGAGCCCGAAGATTTTACAAAGCCGCCGGTCTACGTCGATAACACCATGGAATATGTGATGCGTTATCGTCGCCCTGACATGAAAGCTTTTGCAAACCAAATGTATTTTGTGCAAAAGATCAGTGACATTTGCAAAGAACGCGGAATCAAGCTAGTTTTTGCCAACATGCCAATAACAGAGACTAATCAAAAAATATTGCCCGCAGCTACCTATCAAACTTATTTAACTAGACTAAAAGAGCTAGCCACTGCAAATGGTGCCCGGTTTGTTGATTTCAATGATCACACGGTCTACAAACAGTCCGATTTCAATGATGGCGTACACATGAACGCGAGAGGCGCTCTCAAATTTGTTCAAAGGCTTGCTGAATTTTTGAAGGAAGACGCCAGCTCCATTCAACACTAGCTAATTAATTCTAGTAGCTTTAGATCTTGATTTCATACTATAATTCTTTGAAAGGCGCTCCTAGAGCCAATATCCAAAGAATACAGGATCTATATTCAATGAATAACCGCCAGATGTTTTCAATAAAAGAAGCAGCCCACGAGATGGGTCTGGACAAAAAAACTTTGCGCGAAAAAATTAAAAACGGCGAGATAAAAGTCGAAAAACGCATTGAGGGCACCAAAGAAAAACTTTTTGTCACTCGCCAGGAAGTAGAAAAATACCTGGCAGACAATGCAGGCAAAATTACTACCAGTCAAAAATTACAGACCATTTTCGATAATAGCGAAAGCATGTATTTCGGAGTCGAAAATCTTGAGCCAATCAAGCTTCAACCTAAAAGAAGGCGAACCGTTAAAGCCGCAGGAACAACCGAAGCAAGTAAAGAAATCAAAGTAGACGCCAGACCATTCGACGCAAGCGAACTGCTCGACTTCGAACCACCTATAGCACCAGGTATAGTGCCAGATGCACCACCTGCATTTGTTTGGGACTTGGGTCCTGACAATGTCTATGACTTCGAGCCCACAAGAACGCTCGATGAAGGCAATAACGACTTATTCAATTCAAGACCTTATGAGGCACCAAATTTTTCGCGCAGCCACGCAACCCAGGAATCGACAGCCGAAATTGAAAGCGTCCTCAGAACAATTTCGCAAGAATACAAGCGTCGCCTGGAAGAGCAAAAGCAGATAAACCAGTTTTTGCAGCTTGAGTTAGCACATGCCAAACGTCAACTGTTGATGCTTCCCGATTTGCAAAAACAAGCAGACTCGCTCTATCTCAAAGAGTTCGAATTAGCTGCGCTGCGCAAACAAGTTTTCTATTTGAAAGAAGCTTATCTACAAGCGACTCAAAATGTCACTATCCAAGCTGAATACGCTTATGTATACGAGGAAGAAGACGAAGTCGAGAATGAAATAGAAGCAGAAACATTTGAGCAAGACAACGAAAAAATCTCGCTCCTCGATGACAGTGTTTTGCCCGAAATGGACAGACAGATTCAAAAAATCAAACGTGTGCAAGAAGCTGAGCAGTCGTTGATTTTGGACAGGCTGAAGCTCGATGCCACCAAGCGCCAGGACCAGAATCAAAATCTCGCTTCGATGAAATCAAAGATTGACGAGCTTGAAAATGTCATTGCAACAATGGCAGAGCAAGTCCAGGAGCAAAAGCAAGCGCAAGCACAGATTCAAATTCAAGAAGAGACAAAAGCTCAAGAAATGGAGCAAGCACCAGCAAAAAAGCCTTGGTGGAAGGTACTCCTGGGGCTTTAGACCTCGGGGACCTCGCCTGAGACGAGTAAACGGTCACAATAGTTTGAGATATCCAGCCCTTCGCGCCTGAATTTGAGGTCGCGATAATAAAGGGCTGAGCCTACAAGAATCATGCCGGTTGAAAGAATACTCAAGACTGTTCCTACAGCTGTTTCGATTGCTGCCAGGTGCAAGGGCATCTCACCGTGGGCTTGTCCGCCGTGAGTAAAACTCTCGAACATTTCCATGGCGATTAAAGGCAAATAAAAGGATAGGCAGACAGCAAAAGCCGAAATACACAGTAGGCAAATGAATGACCCGCTGCGCCACCAGTAGGGACTTACAAGCTCATAGCCACGATGCAATATCTTGACAATACCAACGTCTTCAAGTGATACAAGTACGAACCAGACCGCCGTCAAAACAAGTGACATAGCACCAACAACCGTTCCCCCGGCGATAATAGAAAAGAAGCTAGCAATAGCGACAAGACGCAAAAGGTTTTTGCCAAAAGCAAGCAGGAGGATGGCGCCAAGAGTAGTAAGCATAAAAATGATAGTGGGTAGGACTACTCCTGCGGTGTAAACGGTCATAATCCGCCACTGGCGCGAGCGGGCGAATTTATAAGCGGCTTCGAACTTGGAATCAGCTAAAAAAGTGTCGCGAAGCAAGGCTACACAACGCAAAGCGAGCTCCCACTGCGCGAAAATGAAGACAATAGCAAAGCCCAAAAGTATCATCAGATGGAGCGCAAAGCCTTGCATTTGCCCACCGGCTTTGATGAAGAAAAGCCAACTCCACTCCATACCGGTTATGGCGACACTAGCAAAGAGCGAAGGCCAGAAGAGCTTACCTACGTAATGGCGCCAGTTTCCGCGAAAGATACGAAAAGCAACGCCAACCAAATCTCCCAATGTTGCGGGTTTTTGGGGTATAAACTGTTCTACTTTCAAGTCAGTTGGCGGCATAATCTGTATAATAAGTACTCCTTTTCATATTCCCCTTTGCCATATCGCTACGCAAACGCAAAATGAGGCGCATCGAAAAACGTACTTACCTGGACCCTATACACCAGGATATAACCCTTAACCGAAAGGTGCCAGCTGAGCGTCTGATTATGGACCTCATTGACACCGAGGAATTTCAGCGTCTGCGTCGAGTCCAGCAATTAGGACTGTCGCATTTCACTTTTCACGGGGCTGAATGCTCGCGTTTTGCCCACTCGATTGGCGTGATGCACATTGCATCACAGTTGTATCACCATCTGGTCCAGTTTGAAGAGAACGAGAGTCTCAAAGACAAATACCCTTTGATTTTGGCGTCGGCTTTATTGCACGACATTGGACATGGACCCTTCTCACATGTAACCGAGAAGATTTTGCATTACGATCACGAAGAGTGGTCGTGCCGCATCATTAGCGGCAACACCCAGGTTAATCGCGTACTCGAGTCTTTCACCGAGTTTCCGAATTTAGCAAAAGAAATCGTGAAAGTGCTCAAAAAAGAGTACAAACCAAAATATATTTCGCACATGGTATCGAGCCAGCTTGACTGCGATCGCTTCGATTATTTGCTTCGCGATAGCTATACCACTGGCACCAAATACGGTTTATATGCATTGCAGCGCATTATCCGCTCAATGGAAGTAGACGAAGAAAACGACCGTATGATCGTGGTCGGCGAGAAGGGCCAAATCGCTGTTGAAGACTATCTCTTCGCCCGTTACTCTATGTACGCTCAAGTTTATTATCATCGCAAAAATCTGGCAGCTCGTTGCTTGTTGTCCAAGTTGATCAAGCGTGCAAGACACGTGATGGAATACAGAGAAAAACCGATAGTCTTCATTGACGAACCCACTGAAAAATGGCTCAAGGGGCAACCTTTGACTGAAGCCGATTATTTGAAGTTAGACGACTATCAAATGAATTATCACATCAAACGCTGGACTGAAGATAGCGATCCAATTTTGTCTGATTTGTCCAAACGATTTTTGCATCGCCGCTTGTTCAAAGCAATAAGAATAAACACCAAAGATGCAGAGCGCATGAAAGCAATTGAGCGCGAAGCCGCGCGGCTGATCAAAGACATGGCGCTTGATCCCGAGTATTACATTGGTATCGAATCAACCGGCTTCCGCCCTTATGATTATTACAGACCAGACGATGCTCACCCGCAGACTAACATAGTAGTGAAAGTCGAAGGTCACAACACAGTTGAATTGTCCAAGATTTCACCTGCGGTAGAAGCGCTGGTCAACGGCAATTACGAGTCTTACTGGTTGGTTTATCCCGAAGAGATTGCCGACCGTATCGAAGTTGTAAAAGAACACATACCGGTTTTATAAATTGGAGCAAAAGAGGCACTAGCACATGTTCGACACGCTAACAGACAAATTACACTCGACCTTCAAGAATCTCACTGGCGATTCCAAACTAAGTGCAGAAAATATTGAAGATGCCATTCGCGAAGTGCGCAAGTCGCTGCTTGAAGCCGACGTGAGCTTGAAAGTAGTCAAACTCTTTATTAGCAATGTCAGACAAAAGGCATTGGGAGCCGAGGTGCTAGAATCGGTCACCCCTACCCAACAGTTCATAAAAATAGTCTATGACGAACTGGTAGTTATTTTCGGTGGCGAAAACGTTCCGCTTAAAACCGAAGGAAACCCAGGAATAATAATGCTTCTGGGGCTGCAAGGTGCAGGTAAGACCACAGCCACAGCAAAACTAGCCAACAAACTTAAGCGCGAAGGCATGAAACCGCTTATGGTGGCATGCGACGTTCAGCGTCCAGCTGCTATCAAACAGCTCCAGACTCTTGGCGAACAGGTTGGCGTGCCAGTCTTCACCATTCCTGACAGTAAAGATGTTCAGGACATTGCTGAGCAAGCAATCAAGAAAGCAAAAGAAGAAAAACTTAGCCCCGTTCTACTTGATACTGCTGGTCGTTTGCAGGTTGATACCGAGCTAATGGCAGAGCTGCTCTTGCTCGACCGAGCTCTCGAGCCAGCAGAAAAGATACTGGTAGTTGATGCGATGACCGGTCAGGAAGCTGTAAATGTAGCTGAGACTTTCAACACCCAGCTCGATATTACTGGTGTTTTGCTTGCCAAATCAGACGGTGACGCAAGAGGTGGTGCTGCACTATCGGTCCGCGAATCTGTAGGCAAACCAATCAAACTAATATCTACCGGCGAAAAGATGGAAGACCTCGAGTCCTTCTATCCCGACCGCATGGCAAGCCGTATTCTGGACATGGGCGATGTTTTGTCACTCATGGAAAAAGCCCAGAAAAACATCGACGAAAAAGAAGCAGAGCGCCTCGCCAAAGAAATGATGGGCGGGGAATTCAGCCTTGAAACATTCATGCAGATGCAAAAGATGATGAAAAAAATGGGACCCATGGGCGACATCATGAAAATGATGGGGATGGGAAACATGTTTGGCATAAATTCATCCCAACAAAAAATGCTTGCCGATGAAGGCGAAGTGATGATGAAGCTTTACGAGACTGCAATCAATTCAATGACTAAAGCCGAGCGCAAGAATCCCGATATCATCGACTTCAAACGCCGACGCAGAATCTCAAAAGGTTCGGGGCTGCAAGACAATCAATTGGGTCAAATGCTCAATCAGTTCCAGATGATGAGACAAATGTTCAATTACATGCGTCCCTTCATGGGCGGCGCAATGGGCGGCGGCATGCCCGGAATGGGCGGAATGCAAATGCCCGACCTGGGAAGTCTTTTAAGCGGCGGCGGTTTGCCCAAAATGCCTAAAATGCCACCTGGAATGCGCCCAGGACAAATGCCTCCAGGTTTTCCTCCCATGCAAGGTACCGGAATGCCAGCGGGTCCAGGTTCGGGCAAAAAATTCAAAAAACGCCGTCGTTAAGACGTAACTAATCTCATACTGTTAAGCAGCCCTTAAAAGCTCAGCTAATTCAGTATATTTAGGATATTCATCTGTTAAAATAATCCCCTTGCCAGATATAGAAACCAAGAGGAAATTGCAGTGGTTAAGTTAAGGCTGAAGCGCACTGGCGCTAAGAAAGCCCCTCATTATCGAATCGTCGCCGTAGACATGCGCGCTCGTCGCGACGGACATCCTATTGAAGAGATTGGTTATTACAATCCACGTTCCAAAGAACTCAAACTCGATAAAGAAGCAGTACAAAAATGGATAAAAAACGGCGCCCAGCCCAGCGAAACGGTGGCTACTTTAATAAAAAGGGCAGAGGCTCAGGCCGCTTCCCAAGCAAGCTAACCGAATCTAACGCGCCGGAAGATTTAGCCGAATATATTCTCCAGGTTCTGGCACGAGACCCTGATACATTGCAATTCGAGCGTAAAAGCTTCGGACCGCGTCGTTCGCGCTTAGCGGTGACATGCGACCCGGTCGTCACTGGACGACTAATCGGCAAAGACGGTAGAACTATTACTGCTCTGCGTTCTCTAATTAAGGCAGCCTCTGGTCGTTACGGAAAACGAGTCGACATTATAGTCTCTTGAGCGAAAAGACCCCGGACCCTACCAAAGATCTTCTGGACCTTCTGGTTGAAAGTAAGGTCATTTCTCTGGCTCAAGCTTCTTTGGTGCGCACTGATCACGAAGCTACGGGCATGACTTTTGAAGAAATACTTCTTGCTCGCTCATGGGTGAGCGAAGCGAAGCTTTCTGAGTTACTTCCTAAGCACTCAGAAACTCAAGATGTCTCAGGTTCTGATCCTGCATTGCGCAAGCCTCCAACTTATCAAGAAAACTTGAAGCGTTACCGCCAGATAATGGCGGAAATACTTGGAGAGTCTTCGGAATAAACAAATACAGATCCCACAGCCTTGGTATCAAGAATGGTGCGTATTCAGCCAATCCTGGACCTGATAGATTAGTCTAGCTCACTTAAATATGGCGTGATATCCAACTTCAAAACGTGGTGCTCACCATATTCGAAGGGTAATATTTTTGTATCTGCAAGCGTAATTGTTATCATAGATGCTCTTTTTATCCAGTATGCAGGCAAGATCAACTGTTGATTCCAGATATCAAATTTTTGGACTATCTGATTTTTTTGACCAAGAACTGCAGAAATGGTGTTTACTTGTCCGCTTTGGTCGGTAATTTTTACCAGCATGTACTCGCCCAGGGTTTGAGATTCTAGAGCCTGCCATTTGAGATCGACTTTATAGTCCTGACCCTGAAAAGAGGAAAGAATTGAACAGAGCTTCAATTTGGTTGGAACTCTAGCTATTTGCTCCTTCAATTCAAATTGACTACCAACCAATTTCGGAACTCTATAGTTGTAAGTCCAAAGCGATCCAATGACGACGATCGAAATGAGGCTGACAAATATATCTGCTTTAGAAATTCTTGCAAAAGCAATTTTAGAAAACGACTCCCCACTTACTATTTTATGAGCAAACGCGCGACCGGGAAGTTCGACGAATTTATACAAAAGAAAACTGCCCAAAAACAATATCACCGACAAAATCGCAAAATCCAGCACAGACCTGTGATTTGGCCAATAGAAAAAATAGCTTTTCACTAGAACAAAATGAAGCAAATAAATCGAAAAGCTCAAATTCCCCAAAAAAACCAAAATGCGTGACTGCAAAACTTTAGACAAAACACCTGTTTCAAAAGCAAAAACAAAAATCATCAACGCAAACGGAAGAGCGACCATTCCTATTTCGCGCAGCCAAAAACCACCTGCAGAGCCAAGCAACGGGAACATATCGCCAATTTGATTGACGTATTTACTCGTGTTCAAAACAATTACAATTAGAACTGAAACTACTAAAATTTCAAAAATAGAAAACAGAAAGATATTTTGCTTCTTTTTGCACTTAGCAAATATCAGCGCCAAGCAAGATCCCAGGCTGAATTCAAAAAGACGCGTCAATGGATTAGCCATTAGCAATCCAGCAAGACTAAATCCATTTGCATTTGATTCCGGCAAAGCAAGTTTGTTTCCTAGAAAAACAAAAAACATCGCAAGCACAAAACTGAGCAGGCACAAAACACCTCGACGCAGTCCGGTATGAGACTTTTGGGGCGGACTCAACAAGAACATCAAAGGCAAACAAAAATAGAAAAACCATTCGGTTGAAATAGACCACGAAGGTGCATTGAAAGAAAAAAAGTATTTCTCTTGCAGAGTCCAGGAGTGAACCATCAGTATATTTGTTATTAAATCTGGCATCATACGAGTAGAAGGATTGCTTGGCACAATCACCGCACCCACAGACAAAACGGCAACTGTGACAATCAAAGTAGCAATATGCAGAGGCCAGATTCGTGCAAATCGTTTTAACAGAAAAAGATCGACTTGCTTGAGAGAGTGAAAATATTGATAGGCGTAGGTTAAGACAAAGCCTGAGAGAATGAAGAAAAACGCCACTGCCTGTGAAAAATTTCCATGCAGAAATAGCTCGGTCAAAAAATTGAATTGAAATTGACAGTGAAATAAGACTATGGCAAAAGCGGCAAAAAATCGCAAAGACGTTAGGGTATCCAGCCTGTGCGTGTTCTCTTTTTTTAGCGTTTCAGGCTCGGGCGGCACTAACGGCACTCAAATAAAAATAGGTTCGCTCATCTTAGCAGCTGCACTACTATTATTTCTGTCGTGTAAACTCTATTTTTTTCCGCACGTAATTACTATATTCAGCTGCAAGACGTAAACCCAAGGCGCCATCCATGAATCCACCGCGAAAAATGAATCTGTATATAAAGGTCCAGGAAGGTCTGAACCAACACACCAACGGATTTTGATATTTGTTTTTGTGCTCGCCAAGACCGCTTGAAGCCTGCATTTTATATTCTTCAGCAGAAAGTCGCGCAAATTTTTCCATAGCCTGGCTAAATTCCTCGACTGAGTTATAACTGTAGTGCAGCATATGATGGTGCAGAGTTCGCACTGGTCCTTGAATTTTGATTGCTTCATGAACCATTCTATTGTTGAACTGGCCGCTGCCTTTTTTGATCAGTCTCAGTTGAGCGTCTGGGTAAAATCCACCAAATCGGACTTTGGTATCGCCAATTAGCAAAATGCGTGGAAGCTTGTAACCATCGAATTTGCTTAGCTCGCCACTTCTTTTAAGTTCGAGAATCTCATTTTGCAATTCAGGTGTCAAAACTTCATCGGCGTCAAGGTTCAAGATCCAATCGTTGGTGGCAAGTCCAATGGCAAAATTTTTCTGAGCCGCGTATCCAAGCCATTCTTGAAATACTGTGCGCGCCCCGCGACTTTCTGCTATTTTTACTGTCTGATCGGTCGAGCCAGAATCAACAACAATTATTTCATCGGCAATTGATTGCACCGCATCAAGTACCATGCCGATTTTTTTCTCTTCGTTCTTAGCAACGATTACGACCGAGATCGGCATGATTGGCAATTATCGCCTGAACTTAATGACGTTGTTGGTACTGTCAATGGTGTAGCGCCAGTCGTGGAAAAGGCTCTGCCCGACAAGACCTCTTTTGAGCCCCGGTTCATCGACTACTCTGATATCGAAATTAGTCTTTTCAATAGGTCCTAGCTTAATCGAACGAATTGGGAAAATCAAAGCCCTCGCCTGACCTCCGCTTGTACCCATATCCACACTCTCTTGAGCATCGCCAGGAATCGAAATATTCATTGATTTTGCCAAATGTCTGGGGATACTTACTCCAGCAGCTCCAGTATCAAAATACATAGGTACCGCTTTGCCATCAATTTGCACTGTAACTAGCATTTCCTTACCTTCTCTAGTGTAAGGAACTTCAGAATGAGTATCTCGTTGCTGGTAAATCGAGCCCGAGTTTCGCCCTGAGCTTCTGGTAAAACGAATCGAACCTGTCGAGGGGTCCGAATCAGCTTCCACAGTGTAGTGAAAAGCTTTCAGAAAGCTTTGACCAATCAGTGCATCAAACTCGTTTCCTTGCTTGATCATTATTGGAAAGTTCTTGCGCTCGATATTGCCAACACGAATAGTCGTTAAAACTCTCCAAGCTTTTTTAGGCGTCTTAGTCCCCATCCCCATCATTTCCCCAAAAGGCTTTCCAGTTGGAGTCGCAAGCCCTAGCTGAGATAAATGGTTAAAACCTATTGAACACTCTTCAGCTCCTGTATCGAACATCATCGTTATGGGGCGATTGTTTATGTAAGCATCAACGTATAAATGATCTCCACCCGACTCTACTTTACGATGAAAGCGAACTCGACTATCTGATGGTAAGCGACTTAGGTCTTCTTGCGGTTCGCTACTCTCTAGACCCGAACCCATTCTACCTGCACTACTGGTAGTAGCGGTACTGGTGCTTGTATTAGTATGTGAATTGTAAGTGGTTGTTCTTACAGCACCGGTATTGGCCTGACGAGAAGGTTGACCAAGAGCTCTAAGAGCGGTCATTGCGGCTTTGCCAGTTACAGAGTTGGGATTCAACTTCACCGCACTTTCATAGTAAGACTTTGCATTTACTGCATTTCTCATTTCGTAGTAACAAGTACCCAGACAATATAAAGCGCTTTGATTATTAGGATTAACTCGCAAAGCTTGCTCAAATGACGCAACCGCACGAGGATAGTTTTTCTGTTGCATTAACTGCAACCCGTCCTGCATGTTTGCATCAGCTCGTGCTTGTGGCACCATTGGCGCTACCAGCCCAAAGCAAATACTGCTACTGAGCAGAAGGGCGCCAAGAAATCTTTTTGCTCTCATTTAAGCTTAAGCTCCAACTTGCGAAGCGACGATGTTCTTTTGAATTTCCGAAGTTCCTTCCAGAACTTCAATCACTTTGGCATCACGATAGAGCTTTTCCATAGGCTCTTCTTCGCTTATACCAAGTGTTCCATAAATTTGCGCGGCTTCACCTGAATAAAGTCTTGCTACGCGTGCTGCAAACAACTTACACATTGCAGCAAATTTCAAAAATTCATCAGGTGCTTCGTCTTTGCTCCAGGCGGCTCTATAAGTCAGAAGTTTTGCTGCACTTGTTTCGGTGGACATATCAGCGAGTTTCCACTGAATTGCCTGGAATTTGCCAATTGCCTGACCAAACTGCTCTCTCTGATTGGCTCTCGATACCGAATATTGAATCGCTTGTTGACAAATACCAAGCGCCCCTGCGGCAAGCAAGACTTTGCTCAGCGATAGAGCATACTCGATTGCTTCAGCAACTGAATCTTGCGATTGGCAAAGGGCGGCTTTTTCGTCCAGAGCATAATTCGAAAACTCGATATCCGTTGTACTTGCAGATTTCAGTCCCAATTTTTGTCTGTCTTTGACCACGCTCACGCCATTTTTGCTTGTGAGGTCAGTAATCCAGATTTGATTCTGTTCATTAGTGCGGGTCAAAACTAAAGCCACATGAGCCATGTCGCCATTTACAACCCAGGCTTTATTGCCATTCAATTTATTTGATTCGGCAGTTGATTTAATCATTGAAAAGTCGCTGCCGGCTTGTTCTTCGCCAAATGCGATTGTGGCATAAGATTCGCCGCGACTCAAAAGCGGCAAATAGCGCGATTTTTGCTCGTCTGTTCCATAGCGCCAGATTAGATGGCAAGCGCTCAGGTGATTTGCCAACACGAGCGAAAGCCCGGCATCGTGCATACCAAGCTCTTCAGCCAGGATTGCAGCATGAATAAAGGTCTTTCCTTGTCCGCCGTACTCGTGAGGCAAACTGGCGCCTATAAGTCCTGACTGGGCAATAAGAGATAAAGCCTCTTTTTGCTTTTCTTTGTTCGTTTCCAAGTCGTTTAATATCCCAGACTGGCACAGCTTTTCTTGAACGAATGCCTGACAGGAAGACTGATATTGGGATTGCTCCGAACTTAAAAAGGTATTCACGAATCTCTCCAAAACTTTTAAATGCTTTCAACTAAGAACAAATAACTAAGCTTTCGATACTTAAGCCACTCATTTTACCAATAAGGAAGCGGTGTTTGCTAACCTATTGTAATGGCAATCAAATTTCTGCAAAAGTTCATAAAGGGCATGTCCAAGGCTTTCGAAGAGAAGCCGCAAATCGAAGCTGACGATTTCGAGTTGGAACATTTTCTTTTTTATCACGGTCTAGCTGGCACGACGCCTTTGAATCAACGTAAGTTCAAAGATGTCAAAGCCGATATCAATCTGGCGTTTAACAATCAAAGCAGCGTACAATTGGCTGTGGCACTCAAAATTCCTCCACTCTGGTGGGAAGAAAAATTGCGGGTGATTTTTCAAGAACAATCGCCTGAAACCACTGTAAGTTTGATTTATCCAGATTTGTTAATGCACGAGAACTGGCAAGTACGTGCCAATAGCTCAAACATGCTTGCCTTTATAAAAGCTACCGAACAAATCGATTCGCTTATTGAATCTATCGACGATACCGCATCTAATACCAAAGCAGCATTCGTCCATCAGATCGTAGCTCTTGCCAAACTCGCCCAAGGCAGCCAGAGCGAGCCAGTAGAACAAACTCTTTTCAAATATCTAAACAGTGCGGATCCCTGGTTTAGAGTCGATGCCACTTCTGCCGCCTGCCACTATGGACAAGAAAACGCATCGAGCCTTGAGCCGCTTTTAGAGTCACTTTGCCAGCCACATCTTTTGAGCGATTATTGCGCTGTCGTAGCTTCGCGGACAATAAGACCGTTAAGTCTGCTTGAAAATATTTCAAACGATACTTCTGCCGCCGCTGGAGCCTCGATGATTTCGGGGCTGTTGCATGCTGCGCGCGGAACTTTTGGCAATGACTGTCTGAAAGATTTAGAGCTTGGCAAATGTCTCGATTCTATGATCCAAATTGCATCAAAACCAGACTTTAAGAGCAAGCCTTATTACGCAACCATACTTATTGCAATTCGCCATTTGAGCCATTATCTCAACGCTGATTACAAAATAGATTTTGCCGATAGCCAGTTGCGATCTGAAATAATTCGAAAAATTGCAGACAGCTCAAACAAACACGAACAGTGCAATGCAATTATTCTTGCTGGCGAAATGAAAATTAAAGAAGCTGTTGACGGCTTACTTTCACTTTTGCAAAAAGACTTTGAATTTTTGGATGAAACAATTGATGCGCTTGGAAAAATTGGTGACGCTCGTGCCGCCAAGCCGCTTTTGGCATTAGCGGCTCAGTTGGTAGATCTCGAGGATCGCATAAACAAAGGAATTTCCGCCCAACCACTTTTACAAGACCATCAAAATGAAATTAAGAGTTACTGGCGCATTTTGCAGAACCTTGAAAATTTGCCAAGCAAAGAAGTGCTTGATTTTCTGGTAAAACAAAGTGCTGACGTAGCCCCCGACAAGCGTCTGGCGGCGTTAAACTCGATAATAGCCGTCAAAAGCGAGCTAAAGGATTCACCAATAGCACCAGTTTCGCAACGACTGGGTATCATGCTCACCGACCCTTCGCTTGAAGTTCGCACTAAGGTAGTTGCAGGAATTGGCAAGTTGAAAGTAAAAGACGAAATTCCGCGTTTAGTTCAACTAACAAGCTCAAAAGAAGTCTCGTTCGCACGACAGGTTTTTGAAACATTATCAGAACTTTCCCGGGATGGGAACAAAGTTGAAGTAGAGACCGCACTGCGACAGAAGCAAAAATCGGTTATGGACCCGCATTTGAGTCGCAAACTGTCCGAACTCATAGATAGCCTGACTAACACTTAAGTAGAAAGCGTGATACATTGAGAACAGCGGAATCTAGTGGGAAGTAGGGGAGATATCCGTGGACCAAGACCCCAAAGATGCTGGACCTGAAGACGTAGAGAAAGCTGGAGCCACCAAATCCGGTTCTCAAACTCAGCATCACAACTATCGCATCCTGCAAGACGCAATAGGCGATAACATTCCGGCTTCGCCAAAATTCAAGCAACCTATGATTTTCGACCTATTACTAGCAGTAGGTCTTTTGGTTGCTGTCGGGGGATTTACAAGCGGGCTGATACGAATTTACGTGACACATGTTGCCAAAGATAACATCAACCAGCACAATTACAAAGCAGCAATAAATATTTTGAAGCGCAACCCGGTGCCGGACTTCTTTTCGGGCTTTGGCTCAGATCCAAACGAATTGCTTAATCAAGCTCTGTATCTTGATGCAATTGAAAAACTGGAAGAAGATCCAAATAATCAGACTGCTATCAATCAGCTCAACAAAATCAACGCAGGTTCGCGTTTCTTCAGCCACGCACAACAAATAATCAACGAAAAAACTGTGCCTTCAAATGTCCAACTCGAACAGTCGGTTACCAAAGAAGGCGAAGCAGTTGAGCCTAAGGACGAAGACAAGCTCAAACAGATGCTCGATGAGCCTGAAGACTAAGCCAGCTTCAAGAATTTCTAGCCGATGATGTTTTTGTAATCGTCGCTCGACATTGTGTGTTCGAGGTCTTTGGTGTCAGCCATTTTGACCTTGATCATCCAGCCTTTGCCATAGCAATCCAGGTTGACCAGTTCAGGCTGAGAAGCCAATTCGTCGTTTATAGCAACTACTTCGCCAGAAACTGGGCAAAACAGGTCTGATACAGACTTTACAGACTCGATAACGCCGAATTTGTCGTCCAGTTTAAGTTTGGTTCCGACACTTGGAAGTTCTACATAAGTAACATCGCCTAGCTGATCCGCAGCAAATGCAGTGATGCCCACAACGGCAGTGTCACCTTCGACTTTCACATATTCGTGGCTTTTTACATATTTAAGTTCTTTTGGATAAGCCAGCATTGAGTCGCCCATGAATTGAAAACCTCCAGCCTTATGGCGGGTTGAGGAACCGATACGTAGATTTTAGCTAAAAATCTTCAGTCATCTACGCTTGACATCCAGCTATTTTATCGCGGGCACATGTTCAAGGTTTACACGTCTATATATGCAATGCCCAGAAAGGACATATCATGACCAAGAGACAACGAAAACTGAACCGCCTGATGGACCTTTTGGCTCTCACCAGTGTTCTTGTATCCACAGTGTGGCTGATTGAAGTGTGTTTATAATAGTAGGATTAAAACCACCTGCCGCCAAAGCGGCAAAGGTGCCTGCTAAATGGACGACCTTACAGGATTGTTAGCGATTGGGGGCTTCTGGCTCGTCATACTGATTGCCATCCTGAAAGGTCCTATTTCTAAATATCTAGAAACCCGCGCGACTGGCGACAATGCCGAAGTAAAAGCATTAAACGAGCGCATAGCTCATCTGGAAGCGATGGTAGCTTCCATGAGCAAAGAAATGCTCGAGCTTAAAGACACGACCGAGTTTGCTCAAAAATTACTGACCGATTCCTCGCGAGAAGTTTCAAATTTAAATAAAAGCCTGGCGGAGGGCGGGCTTCTCGAGGGAAAGCCCGAAAGCGATCCGAATAAAGTAAAACTTGTCACCACATACGGTGGCAAAGAGGCTCCCGATCATTGCGGTGAAATTTTAAACGAACATACAGTTCGTTTCGAACGCATATTGCCTGCAAGCCCGGATAAAGTATGGAAATATCTTACTGAGCCAGGTTTCATTTCCCAGTGGCTGGCCCAGGCTTCGCTTGAACCTCGAATCGGCGGCAAAATAAATCTCAATTTCGATCTCGATGAGATGCCCGAGCGCGCACAAAAAGGACATGCGATCGAGGGCGTCATCGGCTGGTACGAGGAAGAGCGCGGAATCAGCTATTCCTGGGTCGATAAAGCCAACGACGTAGAATCAATTGTTGCTTTTGAACTTACACCGCATGGAGATCAGACCAAGCTAACAATCAAGCATAGCCGCTTGCCACGCAATCGCATGCAAGATTTCATGGCTGGTTGGCACGCTCATTTGGATGTGTTGGTAGCTCGACTTTCCAAAATTGCACCGCCAGATTTTCGCAAGCGCTTCATGCAGCTTTTGCCTTTTTACACTGCAATGGTACTTGCTATTGTCGCTCCTCTTGCAGCTCAAGCGTCAGGCGACAACGGAACATATCAGGCCTTAAAAGCAGAGAGGAATCGACTGCTGCAAAAATATGACGACCTGCGACGAGATAGTGACGACATCCAAAAGAAGATCGATTCTCTTAAACGAGACAACTCGAATGAAGCCGAGCGCGCCTGCGACCAGCTAGACGACGCGCTTAAAAAAGACTATCGCGAGATGAAAGAGCTAGAAAGTCAGATTCGAGATTTCGATAACGCGCTGAGGTAACTTTGGTCAAAGCGTCGAAAAAGGTCATTATTTTAGCTGGTCCAAATGGGGCAGGAAAATCAACTTTTGCTCGCGAATTTTTACCCACAGATGCTGATTGCCCTATTTTCATCAATGCCGATTTAATAGCAGCGGGTCTATCACCTTTTCAGCCCGAGCTAGCAGCTATAAAAGCAGGGCGAATCATGCTGGAAGAAATGACTGAGCACGCTTCTCTCGGTCACAACTTTGCTTTTGAAACAACACTATCCGGTCGTATTTATTTGCGAATGATACGAGAATGGCGCACTCAAGGATATGAAGTGAAACTTTTCTATCTATCTTTGGCAAACCATGAACAAGCTATCGCTAGAATCGCAGCAAGAGTAGCTCAGGGCGGTCATTACGTCCCTGACGACGTCGTTCGACGGAGATTTGATAATGGATTGAAAAACTTCCAAATGATATATCGAAGGGAAGTAAACGTCTGGCAATGGTACGATAATAGTGCAGACTTGCCTGTTCTCATCGAATATGGAGAAAACCCTTGAAGGAAAAGGATCTTTTAGACTCAGACATGGAAAAAGCAACTGCTGCACTTATTCGAGCAGGCAAACGTGCGAAAGAACTTGCGCGCATGACGGGCACTGAGTTTGTCGTTATCAGGCATGGCCAGCTTGTTCGAGAGGTGCCACCACCTTTGGCTAAAAAACGCACAAAGAAACCAACAGGGTAAGAAATTTATTTCAGCGAAGTATCGACAACTCTCTTTGCTAATCGCCCGGTTTAAGCTTCACATCCCAGGGACGTCTTGGTTTTCTTCATGCCTTCACATCCACAGCGACAACCATATGCTGCAACTTAATGAGCATTCGATATTTTTCTTCAACAGGAAGTTTCGATATTTCTCGACGACGAGCTAAATTATCACGAAAAATTTGGTCAGTAGATCTTCCATCTTCATTAGCTGTCATGATTTGGCGTCTTCCCAACGCTTAGGCAAATTGTGTCAGAACAGAGTATTCTAAAAAAATTCTAGGCGCGTTTATAAAACGGACGTTTTACGACCGTAGCATCAACTGCGGTATCACGAATTACAATTTGCAATTTAGTTCCGATTTCAGATTGGTCCGAATCAATCAGCGCAAATGCAATTGGATAGCCAACGTGAATGCCTTGCGAACCGCTTGTAACTAAGCCGACTTCTTTGCCGTCTTTAGTAACCTTGTAGCCTTGACGAGGAAGTGCTTTGCCTTCTGCTTTAAGGCAAACGATTTTCTTTTTGACGCCACCTTCAATTTGTTTTTTGAGGGCTTCGCAACCAAGAAAGTCTCCTTTAGCTACTTTGACGCTCCAACCAAGACCAGCTTGAATAGGACTTATATCAGCCTCGAGCTCGTGCCCGTAAAGAGGAAGTGCAGATTCAAGTCTCAAAGTGTCTCTGGCACCAAGACCACAGGGTTCGAGTCCTGCGTCTTTTCCAGTCTCAAGCAGTTTAGTCCAGAGCCATTCTGATTTATTAGCTGGAACTACGATTTCAAAACCATCTTCGCCGGTGTATCCGGTTCTGCCAAATCCTACTATGACACCATCTATAGTAGCTTCACCATAAGTGAATGATTTCATCGACTCAACTAGCGACCCTGCAAGCTTAGCGAAGATCTTGACTGCTTCGGGACCTTGAATAGCTAGCAGCCCATAATTATCAGAAACATTTTCTAGTTTGACCGATGGGAATTTGGCTTTGTGCTCGTTGAACCATTTCCAGTCTTTATCTATATTCGATGCGTTTACGATTACCAGATAGTTTTCTTCAGTCTGTCCTTCGCATCCAATTGTTCCAGGAGCTCTTCTATAAACGATCAAGTCGTCCACTGTGCCGCCGTCTGGCATTACGAGCTGCGAATAGATAGCGCGATTAGGCTCGGTAAGCTTGCTTAAGTCGTTGGCTATTAAATACTGAATAAAATTAAAAGCACCATCTCCAGTGACGATGAATTCGCCCATGTGGCTTACATCAAAGAGACCTGCCTTGGTTCTGGTAGCAGTGTGTTCGACCACGATTGATTTGTATTGGACTGGCATATTCCAGCCAGCAAAGTCGACCATGCGTGCTCCCAATTTGCGGTGAGCGTCTGCCAGAGGTGTTTCTTTCAAGGTTGCAGTTGACATATCCAAAGCTCCAGATCTGATACCAAGTTTATATATCAATAAATAGTACGCAGAATTGAGATTAATTAATTTTGGGCATTATCAGGAACATTTTGGATTTAAAAAGTTCTTTAGGAATATCATTGATTTCACAGACTTCTTAATTCTCTCTAGATAGGTAGATTACAAGTGAAAAGAATTACCACCAACGCCATGATGGCTGTAGCTCTCCTGAGCGGTCTGCAATTCGGTTTTGCACCCGTTCAAGCTGATACATATCATGCTAGTGCAACAAAAAAACAAACCACTATTAAAAGTGGAACCTACTGGCAGCGCCACCCTAAAGTGAAAAGTGCAGCGGTCGGAGCCGGTGTCGGCACCGCCGTTGGAGCTGTAACTGGTCTTGTGACCAAAAAGGGAGTGGTAAGAGGAGCCGCGATTGGTGCCGGAACCGGTACCGGTGTAGGCTTGCTGCAATCGAGCGAAACAATGAAAAGACACCCTATAGTTAAGGATGTGGCTCAAGGAACGCTGGTGGGAGCAGGGCTTGGTCTTGCTGGTACCAGTGGTCATGGAAAATATAAGAAGTCAGCCAAAATCGCTGCAGCTGGCGCTGCCGTTGGTCTTGGAGCTGGTCTCTTGAAAAACCTTCGCTAATTAAATTAGCCCGAGGTCCTGTGCAAGCAGTGCTGTAAAATAAGCACTGCTTGTTTTTTGTCGTATTTCTGGTGCCCCTATGAAAATTCTTTTGCGAGCCGATGCTTCTGAACAATTTGGAGCCAGCAGAGCCATGCGAGTGATGGTTCTTGGTGGTGAACTAGCAAGACGTGGTCACGACGTTACCTTTGCCAGTTTGAAAGGCAGTTTGAATCTTTTGCCTCTCAACCATGATGACAGTGCATATAGTGGCATTAAGAAAGTCGAATTAGAAGAAAAGCAGCTAACTGAAATCTCGGCATTAAAAGCATCTGCCCCAAAAGGCGCTTATGACCTGGCTTTTGTCGATGGACAGCACTTATCAGAAAAATATGAAGAAGCACTGACATCCATAGCAAAAAAACTTGCAGTACTAGATGATGCGCCGACCCGTAAACACATGGCTAAAATGCTTATCGATCCAGCTTTTGGAAGGCGCCCAGTCGAGTACAAAGACCTGCTACCCCATGATGCATCAATTTTGACTGGAGCCAGGTTTGCTGCTCTGCGCCCTGAATTCTTAGCCATGCGCCCCAAAAGCTTGGCGCGCAGAGGCAAATCGAAAGCAGCAGCACGCGAATCAAAACATATTGTTGTCCATTTTGGTTTGACAGACCAGCACAATTTGACTTGCAAAATTCTCGAAGCCCTCAAGCAAATCGAAACACCTATAGAGACCACAGTGGTAATTAGTCGAGTTAATCAGCATAGAGACGAAGTCGAGCAAGCTTGCAAAGCCTTGAAAAAAGAGGGAAGGCTTTTGGTGGCGCACACAGATATGGCTTCTCTGCTTCAAGAATGTGACTTGGTCATTGGCATTCCAGGCAATAGCGCGTGGGAGCGCTGTTGCATGGGGGTTCCGTCCTTTCATGTAGCTGTAACCTCAGCGCACGAGACCATTAATAAAAATATGGCCGGAATCGGAGCCATTTTCGATTTAGGTGCACATCAAAATTTGACACCAGATGCAGTAGCTAAAGAATTAAACCGTCATTTCACAGATGAATTATTGCTCGTTACAATGAGCCAATCGGCAGCTTTACTGTGCGATGGAAACGGAGCAAATAGAATAGTCGAACATCTGGAGTCGATTAATTGAACCCGAGTATTTTCTCAGGCACAATCGCAATCACGTTGCTTTCTTGCTTTTTATTCTTCAGACAAGGCTTCACTCAAAATCAAACCGAACCTGCACTTATTTACACAGGTGCAGGATTATTCATTATATTTGCCAGTCAATTTTTGAGCATTTGGACAAAAGCATCTCGCCCGCTTTTGACCATCTTGCTTTTACTGCTTCTTGCTTTGATAGGCAAACTCATTCCTCACCAGTCAATTGTGAGTATTCTCGTCGCAAGTCTTGGCGCTTTGATGTATATCGTTACGCTAGCAAAAGAGTTTAGAAATAAAGATCAGATTTCAAATAATTTTAACACCTTAGCAATAGCAATTTTAGTTGGAATTTACACCAGTGGAATGGTTTTTTCATCCAAATATCATGATGCTTACTTCCTAGAAAAACTGACTTTTGGCCAGCCTTTCGACATGGGAACCGACACTCTTTTTCATGCCAGCCTGGCTAATATGATCGCCAATCTTGGACGCATTACAACAGGACTCGATGGCATACCGTTTACAGCTTATCATGCCGGAAGCCATATCATTTTCGCCCAGTTGTGTAAATTACTGGCTCAAGACTGTATGCCATTCTTTATTTTTGGCTATCCACTACTAGCGATACCACTTTTTTTCAACGCACTGTCTACACTAACTTTGCAATTGCTTGATTCAAGCCAAACAGAACAAAAAACAAATTTAAATTTTGTCTATCTTGCCATTACCTCGCTCACCATCGGATTTCTTCCACCCGAAGGAAAAATCTGCGATCTGAGCGGTCCTTTCATTGGCGAATCGTACGGGTTTGGAATTGTTCTTGCCTTCTTTACGATGGCATTTCTGCTCCATTGGTTTAGCTCCAATTCAAAAGATCAAATTTTGTGGCTGAAAATTCTACTCTTCCTGGTACTGATTCCAGTTATTTGCGCCATTATGACCGCATGCAAATTTTCGACTATTTATCTGTTTCTTAGCATTTGCGGTTATTTGTTCTTGCGCAAGAAACTGTTTCTGGACTGGATTTATACCGGTTCTCTTATACTTTCAACAGCAGCATCTTATCTGACTTATAAAGCCCTGGCGTTTCCTTACCAGACTAATTTCGATTTTTTTGGATATTACAAAAACATGGAACCAGGAGCGCTCTTACTCCATGCAATTTTTCTATATTTACCTTTGTGGTTACTTATTGCACTCAGTGCAAACAAACAAAATAAAAATGAGATTTTCAAACAAGTCGAATTTGCTGTTGTTTTTGCCTTCATTTGCTTTGCACCATCTATTTTTTGTAATCTGGCAGGTGGTGCCACCATTTATTTTCTTGAGCCTCAATACTGGGTCAGCTCCGCCATGTTAGTTGCGTTTTTAGCCATTCTTGGGGCATTTTCAAACAAAAAATTTGCAGTATTACTTTCTGCCATTGTCCTTGCGCAAACAGCAATTGGAGTTATGCGCTCATCCAGCTCCATTAATGAGTCAAGAAAAATTCTACTCAGCAAAGAAGCTCCAGCTGATAGACAATTGGTCATGAACAAATTATTCGAATTGTCTAAACTGCCCAGACGCACTCGCTCTCATTCTATAGTCTTTGTTGCCCAAGCATGCAAGCCTTATTGGAATATGGCAGCTCCGCTGACCGCACCATTTATAGTACCAGCCATAACAGGCATGCCTATGCTTGATGGTTTACCGCCAGCAGGATTTACGGGCACTATTTACTACAACTATGCACCATACAACTTCGGTGTAAGACGCTCGAGCACACAAGACGAAAGTTCAGAAACACTCAAGCGCAATGCGGCACTATGGGGCTTTACTAATTTGATAAAACTAGACAGCACAGATTTGTCGATCAAAACTGAAAACACCTCCAGTATTTGAACTCAGCAATTTTTCAGCCTTCTTCACATCGACAATGTGATATATTTGCGGCGCCCCATCTCAATTTTTAGCGATTTTTACATGCCAATAGATCGAATCAAAGCACTAATAAAACGAATTCTAGGCTCGAACACAGCAAATCAACTCGATTTACCCCAGACTAACGATGTCGAAAATACAAATTTTGACGATGGCTGGAGCTGGATTCCAAATTGGCCTGAGATTTTGCACGGCGAGCTAGATGAGTGGGCTCGATATAAAGAAAGCGCCAAAAACGGTCCTAAAGTACTAATGGCTACATGCACTGGCGGCAACTCGAGCATGACCCCACTTGAATCACTGATTGCAGTGGGCCTGACTCTGCGCGGAGCAAACGTTGAATTTTTATTATGCGATAAAGTGCTTCCTGCGTGTCCAAACATGATCACTCTGGGAATCGAAGACCAAAAGGACTTTATCGAAAACGGCCCCGATAAGTGTGACTGGTGTTTCACTGCTGGCTCAAAAACTTACGCTGACCTGGGCTTGAAAGTTCACAAAATCAGCGACTGGCTCAAACCAGAAGATTCGGCTATTGCTCGCGAAATAGCTGAGTCAGTAACCATTGACAATGTTGGCTCTTTAAAAGATTTAGATGTTCTTCTGGGACATCACGCTTACACCGGAACTCTTCGTTATTTTGGTAGAGGCGATCTAAATGCTGAACCAAACGGTTTGGCTGTGCTCAGGCGTTTTGTCGAAGCAGGTGTCAAAACCAACAGAGCGTTGCACAGATTGTACGAATCAGCCTCTTACAAACACACCATGATTAACCAGGGAATTTACGTGCCACAAGGCGTCGTGGTTGGAGTCGCTCAGAAATTCAATTCTTCGGCCGTTGTTTTTGACATGGGCTACAGGAAGAAGAGCATTATTCTTGACGACTGGACAAAAAAATTCGAGGAAGGAAACGAAAAGTGGCAGTCACTTCCATGGAATAAAGACATGGAAAAAGAAATTCAGGACTATCTAAACAGTAGACGCAAAGGCACTCTTGACTGGATTCACGTTTTAAGCGACGAAGGACCAGATACTGCAAGTCTTATTAGTAAGGAACTAGGGATCGACTTCAATAAACCTACAATCGCCCTATTGACCAATGTTATTTGGGATGCTCAAGTTTTCTATCCTACCAATGCATTCAAAACAATGATTGAATGGATGCGACTGACCATCGAATATTTTCAGAAGAGACAAGATTTGCAGTTGTTAATTCGCGTGCACCCCGGCGAATTGCAAGGCTACGTCAAGTCGCGCCAATTAGCTGTAGACGAAATAAAACGAATGTTTCCAACATTGCCGCCAAATGTTTTCGTTATTCCACCCGAAAGCCCAATAAATACATATGCAGCGCTTGATCGATGCAATGCCGTTTTGATCTATGCCACTACAGCTGGTATTGAGCTTGCCGGCGTAGGTTATCCCGTTGTTGTTGCAGGCGAAGCATGGGTGCGCAATAAAGGCTTCACTCTAGACGCGAATACACCTGAAGAATATTATGCTATTTTGGACAGCCTGCCTTATCCAAACGGAAAAATTCCTGCAGACAAGTTTGAATTAGCTCAAAAATACGCTTATCATCACTACTTCCGACGCATGGTTCCAATTGAAACTCTGGAGCCGCAGAATACATCCAATGTTCCCTATACTATCGGTAAGGTTGGCATAAAAGGTCTCTTACCCGGGTCGGATATAGGTTTAGACGTTGTCTGCGACGGAATTTTAAAAGGATCTGATTTTTATTATCCTTATGAAAATGTAAGCAAAGGACAGCTAGTTTCGGGTGAAGTAAAACACGAATTCTTTACAGTCGGAAAACCAAAACACTAACTTCCCGCTTCCACGCGACTTGAAAGCATTTGAAATTTCAGCTCGGCTATTTTCCAGTCTTCTTCGCTGTCGATGTCCTGTACTTCTGATTCTGGAATGATTAGAGGGCGAGAATTCTCAGTGAACAAACGCAATGTTTGTTTGAGCACATCTGCTTTACCCCAGTAAAATTGCCCCACATCGTGAAATGAGGGTTCAAGATCCTGCGAGCGTTTTGGATAATTTTCTGGCCAGAACATTTTCAAAGCGCCATCCTTTTCAATTTTCAAAGCGCGCTGGATTGGATAACCAAATCTAGTAACTGGAACAACTGAATCAGCCCCACTCGACTGTATAAGGGCAAGTCCTTCTTTCAAGCGCTTTGCAGTTACAAAAGGTGCAGTAGGCAGCAAACAGCAAAAATATTCAAATTTCGTGCCAATTTTCTCATAAGATTCAAGAACCTCAACAATCACATCTGCGATAGTCGAGTAATCATCAGAATTTTGCTCACTTCTAAAAAATGGGATTTTAGCCCCGTATTGCTCTGAAATTTGGGCTATTTCTTTGTCGTCGGTTGAAACCATAACCTCGGCGAAACATCCAGATTCAACTGCAGCCTGAATAGAGTAAGTAATGATAGGTTTTCCAGCAAAGTTGCGGACATTCTTGCGAGGGATACGCTTACTCCCGCCTCTAGCCGGAATAACTGCCAAAAATTTTTCCATACACAGCCTTCATTAGATTTGATTAAAACTACAAGAATCTAGATCGTATCACCCACATTTTAGCCACACATCAAGGTTATATGCTATTTTTATTTCCTTTCAACCAGGTTTCCATAATGTCAGAGATCAGTTTCGAGTTAGTATCGCCGTGCGAAGAATCGGCAAAACTAATTATGCATTGGAGAAACAATCCAGAAACACTGGCAAATTCGTTTAATCAAAATGAAAAAAAATGGCCAGCATTTTATGACGAATTCAATAGTGAGTATGTAGGCGATCCAAGTCAACCATGCTTCTTTGCGCTGAATGAAGGTAAGCGCATAGGTCTTATTCGATTTAGAAAAATAATTTCCACTGGCAGCGAAAAATGGGTAGATATTTCAATCAATCTAGCTCCAGATTTTAGAGCAAAAGGTCTTGGTAAAAGCACTCTCAAAGCAGTAGTAAACCAGCTGTCGGGCTTACTTCGCTCGATCGGTTACTCTAAAATAATTGCCGAAATTTTTAGTGCCAATACAGTATCAATTGCTGCGTTCGAATCGGCTGGATTCAATTATCTTGACCAGCACGAACATAAGGTTGGCAGTAACGGTCAAACAGTGCATGTAAAAAGGTTCGAACTTCCCTTGTACGAGAGCAGCCTCAATCAAAACAATTTTTCCATCGGAGATGGACATCCTTGTTTCATTATTGCTGAGGCCGGATCCAACTGGAGAATGGGCACAACCAAACGCGATTTAAAAATGGGCTTTACCCTTATTGATGTGGCTAAAGAAGCTGGATGCAACGCAGTCAAATTTCAAACATACAGACCCGAAACCACTTATGTAAAAGAAGCAGGACAAAGTGATTATCTGGCCACCAATGGTATCAAAGATGATATCAGCGAAATTTTTAAAGACCTTTCAATGCCATATGAAATGGTGCAACAGCTGGCTGAATACGCAGAAAAAGTAGGCATTATTTTTATGTCGTCCCCTTTCTCTGAACGAGATTTGAGCGAAGTCGACAGATTTACTCCTATTCACAAAATTGCATCTTACGAAATTACCCACTCACGATTAATCGATGCTGCAGCACGCACAAATAAACCGTTGATTTTGTCTACTGGCGCAAGCGAAATCTGTGATATAGAGCGTGCTATTCAACGCTTTAAGGCTATAACAAAAAGCCCTGTTTATCTGATGCAGTGCACCGCAAAATATCCTGCACCACTTTCAACTTTAAAC
>CAZFKB010000045.1:0-25418 GCA_964519785.1 uncultured Candidatus Obscuribacterales bacterium
AACGCATACTTCTACCAAGGATCGGCATATTTAGCGCTAGGAAAAATGAATGACGCTGAGATTTCGCTAAAAAAATGTGTTGAACTCGATGATAAAAATGGCGATGCATACAGGCTGTTAGCCGGTATTCAGGCAGGTGGCGGACACTTTCAAGAAGCACTTGGATATGCCGACAAAGCTGTTGCAATCGATCCAGCAAATAAGGCTTTCCTCAAGACCCAAGCTTTGATCAAGAAAAAAGCGACTGAACAGCGTTAAGAAGTTAGAACAATATAATTGGGCTAAAAGCGCAGCCCTTTTAGATTTATGGGGTAGTCAAGAAATCCTGAATATTTTTGGCTTTCGCTCTTTTCAACTATCATTAAGCTTTTAAAAAGCTTAAAAACATAAGCATCTAGCTTACTTGCAAACCGTCGCACTAAGTTCTACCATTTAACGAACTAGGACATATACAAAAGCGGGCACGCGCATGGGTGAGAACCCAATTTTATTGCGTTACACTGCATCCCTAATAGTTGTCCGGTGATACATAGAGTAGATACTACGAGGGTAGATGCCGTGCTTGAGCAAGCTGCAAAAAAAGAATCGGTGAAGAATTTGGAACTGAAAGCAAATATAAAAGTTGTAGGTGTCGGCGGAGCCGGATCCAATGCAGTCAATAGAATGATTGCTGCAGGATTGAATAACGTCGAATTTTGGACATGTAATACTGATGCTCAAGCTCTTGAGCATTCAGCAGCAAAGAATCGTTTGCAAATCGGCGCCAAACTGACCAGAGGTCTTGGTGCTGGCGGAAATCCACAAGTTGGAACTAAAGCTGCCGAAGAAAGCCGCGAAGAAATAGCCGAAGCACTCAAAGGTGCCGACATGGTATTTATCGCTGCTGGTATGGGTGGTGGTACCGGCACCGGTGCTGCGCCAATCGTAGCTGAAATTGCCAAAGAGCAAGGTGCCCTTACAGTAGGTGTGGTATCACGTCCTTTCTTATTTGAAGGTCGTCGCAGAGCCAATCAAGCTGAAAACGGTATCGGCGAAGTAAAATCAAAAGTAGACACTCTGATTGTTATCCCTAACCAGAGACTGCTAGAAGTTGTAGACCACAGAGCTTCGATGCAAGAAGCTTTTGTCGAAGCTGACAAAGTGCTGATGCAAGGTGTACAAGGTATCTCCGATATCATCACTGTACCTGGATTGATCAACGTAGACTTTGCCGACGTCAAAGCTGTAATGCAAACAGCCGGCTCCGCCTTGATGGGCGTCGGTCGTTCGTCTGGCGAAGGCAGAGCTGTTGAAGCTGCACGCAATGCAATCAATAGCCCATTGCTCGAGAGCACAATCGAAGGCGCATCTGGTGTCATTTTCAGTGTCACCGGCGGCTCCGACCTCACATTGCACGAAGTACAGGAAGCAGCAAACGTTATTTACGAAGCTGTTTCAGAAGACGCCAATATCATATTTGGTGCTGTACTCGACGACAGACTGCAGGGTGAAGTGTTGATTACAGTAATTGCAACCGGATTCGATATGGCTGTAATTTCTGGTCAACAGGTCGCTCAAACTCAAAGACCTGTAGTCAACGCTACCGGGACTGATATTCGCAACCCCTATCAAAGAAGAACAACTCAGGTTTCGCAAGAAATGCCAAAACCAGTTCTGGCAGGTGGCGGCGGTGTATCCAACACCAGCGAAGATATGCAGAAAGTCGCAAGCGACATCCTCGATATTCCAGAGTTTTTGAAAACAAGAAAATAATTCTGTGAATCTTGTAAGTAATTACGGTACATTGCCCTTGTCCTTAACGGATGAGGGCAATTTGCTTTTGTTAGACCAGCGCAAACTGCCCTACAAAACAGAATATTTTGATGCGACTAGCTTTGAAGATGTCTGCATTGCAATCAAAGATATGATTGTTCGCGGAGCTCCATCCATAGGGTGTGTCGCAGCCTTTGGTCTTGCAATGGAAAGTGTGCGTTTGGCTCGAAAACACAGTCGAAAAGCAGAATTTTTACTTGCTTTGGATCAAGCCTGTCTTGTTCTTCAAGCTACAAGACCGACAGCAGTCAATTTGATGAATGCCACCAATGTCATTAAAGACAAAGCGCACACATTAGATTTAGAAGACACAAATGAAATTGCAAAACAGCTTATGCGTGAGGCAAAAGGCTATATGCAAGAAAGTATCGAAGTTAATAAAAAGCTTTCCGACTATGGCGTGGAGCTTGTGCCTCAAAAAGCTTCGATCCTTACTCATTGCAATGCTGGTTCAATTGCTGCTTGCGGTTGGGGCACTGCACTTGGTGTCATGCGTTCAGCTCAACTGGCTGGCAAAGATATTCAAGCATTCGTTGGTGAAACAAGACCTCGTCAGCAGGGCGCACGCCTCACCATGTGGGAACTGGCTCAGGATAATATTCCGGCAACTTTGATTTGCGACACAATGACCGGTCATTTCATGAAAGAGAAATCGATAGATATGATAGTGGTCGGGGCAGATAGAATCGCTCGCAATGGTGACACCGCAAACAAAATTGGTACGTATAACCTGGCTGTTCTTGCAAAGCATCACAATATTCCGTTCTATGTTGCCGCCCCTCTTTCTACTTTTGATCCCGAACTTTCATCAGGCGATTTGATTCCCATTGAAATGCGCAATCAGGTCGAAGTCACACATATTGCGGATCTAGATCACGAAGTGGGCGTGACAATCGAAAACGCGAAAGCACATAATCCGGCTTTCGATGTAACTCCTGCTTCTTTGGTTCATGCGTTCATCACCGAGGCTGGAATACTAAGACCCCCATTTGAAGACTCGATAGGCAGGCTTGGGTTAGGCAAAGCTTTGCTTGACAAGCCTTTGGCGTGATCAAAATTCTTTAGTTAGTGAGACAATAATTTTGCCTGGTGTATATCCTGGATATATTCGTCGTTTTTTGGAGTCAAAAATATGGTCACAACCATTCAAGTTCCTAGAGTTGAAGCCACTCGAGAAAACACAGCCGAGTACGGTTTGTTTATTTCAGAAGAAGTTCCAAATGCTGGGCTTACTATCCCCTTTTACAAAGGCTCGGTTGAAGAGGGAATGAACCTTCCCTTCGAGTGTACTGGTTCGGCAGTTATTCGTACCGCACGCATTAGCAAGCGCGCACCCGAAGTCACCTGGCTTGAGCGTCATTTGAATATGACTCAGCTTTTTGTTGGTCTTGGCAGTCAGCCTTTTGCCATGATTTTGTGCAAACCAAATCACAACGAAAACCAAAAACTTCCAGACCTGGACACTGCCAGATGTTTTGTTTTTCCAGCAGGGCACGGCATCATGATTCACAAAGGAACCTGGCACGATTTTCCATTGAGTGTAGGTAATCCAGTTACTGTTCTTACAGCTAATTCTCCTGAAGTAGTTGAGGCGCTTGCAAGCATGGGTGAGCCAAAAGAAATGGATCATGGTGATGTCTACAAGATAGACATACAAAAACACACCGGCACGGTATTGCTTTCACCTGTTTAGATTTAGGCGATGGAAATAAAAGCCTTCAAAATTCTGACTAAAAGTCCGTCTGACCTGAGCGGACTTTCAGCACTTGTTGATGCTGGAAAAATAAATCCAGAAGAAGTTGTATGCATCATTGGCAAAACAGAAGGCAACGGCGGAAGAAACGATTTTACTCGCGACCTTGCGATGTTGGCTTTTGAAGACTATTTTGGCTCTAAGCTCAGAATCAGCAGAAAAGAAGTGACTGACAGAATAATATTTTCGCTGTCGGGAGGCTGTGAAGGTGTAGTCAGTCCTCATATTGTTGTCTACACAAAAAGCGGTTCTCAAAGTAATATTCCATCGCCAGAAAAAAGGTTGGCTTTGGGTATTGGCTTTACACGCGAGTTTAAGCCAGAAGAAATTGGTCGCATGGCGCAGGTAGAAGAGACCGAGCGTGTGATCAAAGAAATTATCGCTCAATTGCAAATTGACTCTCCAGAAGATGTACACCTTATACAAATGAAAGGTGCCATTCCCAGTTTTACTTTCGAAGAAGGCGAAGCTGCTCGCAAAACGGGCAAACCGATGCGCTCAGACATGGTCTATTCGCGTGGCGCTTCTGCTCTTGCAGCAGCCGTGGCGCTTGGTGAAGTAGACAAAAATAACTTGATGGATGATTCGATCTGTTCAGACTTTGAAAAGTATTCATCCACTGCATCATGTTCTGCCAAGCCAGGTCTTGGTCGGACCGAAATTATGGTGCTAGGAAACAGTTCTTATTGGAGCGGAGATTTAAAAATAAATAGCTCTATTTTGCGCGATATGTTGGATATCGAGTCGATTCAACAAACTTTAAAAGGTCTTGGTTTCAACTTGGTAAATGGTCATCTTAAAGAGGAAGATTTATCTCGATTAATAGGCGTATATGCCAAGTCAGAGGCGGACCCAAGAGGTGTTGTGCGTGGAAAGCGTCATACCATGCTTCAAGATGATGACATAAGCGATACACGTTATTCAAGATGTGTTCTTTCTTCGGTTTTGGCTGCCATCACAGGCGATACCGCTGTGTATGTAAGCACCCGCTCAGAGCATCACGGTCCTCAGGGTGGAGGAACACTTTCAATAGTTGCACAAATTACAAAGGTCTAAAAACTAAGCGAGGTTTTTGCATGGCAATGGTTTTGCAAAATAAAACAAGTCACAGAAATAAAACCATTACTGTCGAACCGGGAATCGACTTGTCCTGCCACTTATATGGCGATGGTGACGAGTTGATTGTTTTTCTGCATGCCGTGGGTGGTAACCATGAAAGCTTTTCCTGCCAGGTAGAAGAATTATCCAAATCAGGTCTTTATACCATTCTTACTTTTGATATGCGCGGCCATGGCGAATCTAAAATCGATTCGAAAATGGTGCAAGAAAAAATTTCAATAACAAATTTTGCCCTTGATGCAAGTCGATTGATAACTGAGCTTGGATTTGAAAAGGCGCATCTGATAGGCTCTTCGATGGGCGGTGTGGTGGCGCTGGAAATATTTCGTTTGAGACCACATCAAGTACAGTCTATAGCTATGGCTAATTCATGGTGTTATGTAGAAAATGCATCTGAGCGAATTAGTTTCATCGAAAACCAGCTTGCTAATAAAACTATGCAAGAAAGCGCTTCAGAACTAGTTCCGGGTCTCTTTGCTAAAGACACACATAAAGAATATGTGCAAGCCGGTGTGCGTTCTGAAGGGGCAAAGAATAAAGAAGTTTTTCTTGCTTCCTGGCGCTCGATGTTTCAGGTCGATTTTCGCGACTTAATTAAAGATATCAGTTGTCCTCTGCTTTTAATTGGAGGGGCTCACGATCCGGTTACTCCAATGTTTTTGCTTCAAGATATTCATCAAAGACATGCTTTGAGTCGCCTGGTCGAATTGCCGGATGCTGCGCATTTCTCGCATCTGGACTGTCCAATCGAATTCAACAAACATTTGAAAATTCATTTGCGCAAAGCCCAGTATAAAACGCGTATCATTACCGAGAATAAGAAAATTGACTTGAGCGCAAACACAGTAGCTGACGGTTTGATGTCGATATTGAATCAACGTGGAGTGGATTATTTCTTTTCCAATTCAGGAACAGATTTTACTCCTATTGCAGATGCTCTGGCTCGATACAGCAAAGACCCCGATTTTAAGCTGAGAACAGTAATAGCACCTCATGAAAATACTGCTATTGCAATGGCTCATGGTCACTATTTGATTTCGGGGCATCCGCAGGTGACAATGGCTCACGTAAGCGTTGGTACCGCCAATATGGGGCTTGGAATCATTAATGCAAGCCGCTCGCGCATTCCGGTCGTAGTCCTTGCAGGCAAAACCCCATGGTACGACTATGGTATTGAGGGATGTCGAACCAATTTCGTGCAATGGGGTCAAGATACTTTTGATCAAGCCGGTTATTTCCGCGAATATACAAAGTGGGATTACGAGCTTAAAGGACCGCATCATTTAGAGACTGTCGTGGATAGAGCGATGGCTGTAGCAACCTCTGATCCGCAAGGTCCTGTATATATGACGTTGCCTAAAGAAGCGCTCTGTATGCCCATTGATCAAAAGATTACAATCAATGAAAAGTCCAGGCAAAAACCTTCGGTTTCAAATCCTGGGCATAGTAACAAAGAAATTTTAGAGGCTGCTTATCTCATCTCAAATGCAAAAAAGCCTCTTTTAATCACAGCCGAACTCGGTCGGTATAAATCAGCTGTAGAAGCTTTGGTTGACTTCAGTAATCGATTTGCAATCGGAGTGATTGAGCATGGCAAACATAATTTTTTCAATTTTCCAACTGATCATCCAATGCATTTAGGGTTCAATCCCCTCCCTCATATCAAAGATGCAGACGTAATTATTGTTGCTGAAAGCCATGTTCCATGGATTCCTGATTTTGGAGCGATAAGCGATTCGTGCAAAGTAATTCAATTGGGTATTGATCCACTTTGTCAAAATCTGCCGATGCGTTCTTTTCCAATAGATATAAATTTGTCTGGAAATGTCGGACGAGTTTTGAATAATTTGCATGGTGCTTTGCTAGGTTTAAACGCGCATGAAGACAAGAAAGTCGAAACACGTCGCAAAACATATACAGAGACTCATAAACAAGTTTATGAAAACGCATATGCAAATGCCGCAGCTGATGCTGATTTGGAGCATATAACCAAAAACTATATTTCTTACTGTATTGGTCAAGCTATAGACGACGATGTCGTAATTTTCAATGAATACAACTTAGAGCCTTTTCTTGTGCCTCGAAGACAAACGATGAGCTGGTTTGAAAATTCGATTGCAAGCGGACTGGGATGGTCGCTTGGAGCCGCTCTTGGTGCACAGCTTGCATGTCGGGATCAGGTGATGATGGTGACTCTGGGTGATGGCTCTTATATGTTCAACACACCAATGTCAGCTCATTATGTTGCCGGCGCTTACAAATTGCCCATTGTCATTGTAGTTTTCAACGATAGTGGTTGGTCTACGATCAAGAAGTCTTATGATGGCGCTTCTTCGGGTAACTGGGCAAATATAAACGAATATAGCGAGCTCTGGAATTTTAAAATGCAGGTGAGCTTTGAAAAACTTGCTGAATCTTGCAATGGTGTAGGCATTCGAGTAGAAAAACCAAAAGATTTGCCTGGAGCTATAAAGGAAGCAATAGAAATTGCTCGCCGCGATAAAAAACATGTTCTGGTCAATGCAATTTGTGCGCGCGACTACTAAAATACAAGTATGACAAAACGAAAAGTATCTCTTAAACCATTACTTTTACTGGCGATGATTTCGAGTTTTTCGCCTGTTTATTCTTTGGAAGATAGTAAGAAAAGCGACAAATTAAATCCAAACGGTCCGCTTATCTATACCTCGCAAGATAAGCCCGACGCTTTAGCCAAGCTCAATGCGAACGCGTTAAAACGGCTTGATTTTAGAGTGGAAGGCGCATCGTGTGCTATTTGTCTTGGGCGTATTAGAAAGCGGCTGGAAGCAACCAAAGGCATAGCCAAAGTGGCTGTATCTATTCAAAAGCCCTATGGCGTGGCTGTCATTTATGATTCAACCAGAACTGAAAAGGACAAAATCTTTCAGGCTGGTCTAAAAGGCGAGAAAGAAAAAGTGGTTTTCCTTGATGACCAGGAAGAAAAACTCGACAAAATGCCTTTTATTCTGATTCCTAAATTCAATAGTCTGGTTAAAAACTAGATTTCTTAAGTTCTTCAGTTAGACAATTTTCCTACTACAGGTTCGGTCGCTGTGGCAGCGAATTCTTGAGTGGAGACCCCAAACATTGGAATCTGTACTGGAAAGGTGAATGTGGCATTGGTCACGACTGTCACGGTCTCGTCACTATAAGCTGTGACATTGACACTATTTATTTTCAGAACTGGTGATGAGAAGTTGACTTTGACTTGGTTTACCGATGTCTGAGCGGCTGCTTGGTCTACTTCTTCAGCAGCTGCACGCGCGCAGTCTTTTGCCAAAGCGTCATTAGCTGTCTGAGCCATAACCATAGCAATCACGTCGATTAGAAACAAAACTACAGGTACGAAAATGAACAATCCCACGATAGTCTCGATGAGAGCTTGTCCTTTTTTTCGTTTGAGCCTCATTTAAATACGCCCTCTAGATAATTCCACGTTCTTCAATTGGGCGCTCGCCTTTGAATGTAAAAGGGTACGGTCCCAGAGGCACAAATGGTATCTGTACAAAGGGCTGGATTTCGACAACAGTTGTGACCCGAACAACGTCATCACCAGGTTTTCCGTTAATATCGGCACGAACAGCTGTGTTTGAGACGATTCGCGCTCCTGTGAACTTCGCCAGTCCAGAAGCCTTCCAGGCGTCTTCTTGTTTCGTCAAAGCTAGTGGCATTTCGTCTGAGCGCACCACTGCAACCGCTCGAGTGCACATATGATTCAAGAACCAGCCGCAACCAACTCCCATTCCCATGTAAATGAGTGCTGCAAGCGGAAAAAGCACTACAACAAGCAAAATAAAAAGTGCCGGTCCCAGCTCGGTTATCTGGTTGCCCTTTCTTCTGCGACGGTATTTAAAAAAACTGCTTGCCATGGTGAGCCTCTGACTGAAAATTTTGCCCGCTTATCGATTGTTATCGTGGATAGTGAGATAATTTGCGTAACTCTAAGTCTTGTTCCCTAGACTGAGCTATGGACTATCAACCTAAATAAAGCTTAACAATTACTATCTTAGCAGTTCGCTCCTAATGTTCAGGAAAAAATGAAAAAACAAATTTGGATATCCGCTACTTGCGCACTCTATTTATCAGTCAATTGTCAAAATTCATGTTTAGCTCAAATTTCAGACGACCTGATCAAAAAGGCTCAATCTGAGATTCAGGACAGCAAGCTCACCGAAAAAACACTCATGCAGTTGCAAGAGGCAGTACAGAAAAATGAGCGTGATGCAGATGCTCACCTCTATCTGGGGTTGATGCTCGAGCGTATGGGGCTCAAAGACGAGGCTTACGCTCAGTACGCCCTGGCGGTCAAATTTGGTCCCCAAAGTCCCGACTCTCTAGTTGCTCTGGTCAAGAAGGAAATCAAACAAGGGCATATCCCTTCTGCCATTCAGATGCTTCGAAGCGGTCTCAATAAATTTCCCAATAATCCCGAAATGCTTTTGATTGTGGGCGATTATTTGATTCAAAATAAACAGATGGATGAAGCAAGAACGGTTCTTGAGACAGCTTTCAAGATCAAGCCAGACATTTTCGGTCTGCCTACTTCACTCGCCCAGATTTACTTGAATGGGCACCAGACGCGCGCTGTCAAGCTTGCCACAATGGATCTTGCAAAAGATCCGAAGTTTGACCGAGCACTGCGAGTGCGCGGTGTAGCCTATATGATGCTTGGCGATTATAGAAAAGCGCTTTTAGATTTGAAGCCTGTATTTGATAATGCGCCTAATGTTCCGGGAATTGCCGAAGGCTTATTTGATTCATACATATCAGTCAGAAACTATAAAGAGGCTCTTCGTCCGGGAGTTTTCATGATTGCTTTTACTGCGTTGCCAGATGTAGGCAATGCTCGTTTGCAGGACAAAATGGTGCGATTGCTTGAAAAATTGCCCCGTGATTATGTTCAAACTCAAATTGCTGCAATCGAAAAAGAAATTGATGAACGCAGTGCGATGGCGGCTTTCCATTTGCAGCTAGGGCAGATTTATGACAAAGTCGGTTATTACAAAATGGCTATGACTCAGTATGAGCGCGCAATCGAACTAGACCCCAAATATGTTCAGGCCTATTACCAGTTGGGACTTGATTATGAATCTAGAACCAACGACTGGCGAAAAGCGCTTGGTTGCTATCAAACTGCGCATTTTTTGCGTTCGTGGGATGGCAAAATCTATTTGTCTTACTTGCGTCTGTTGGACCGAATAAACAATCGCAATAATGACCTGGCTCAAAAGACGAAATCGCTTCTGCGCGGTCACTAAATCTAATTGCTTAGCGCTTTATTTGATCTGCGATAAAAGTTCGAAATACTGGATGAACAATCTGATTCCAAACGCAGCTTGAGTCCAGTCGAAGTTTTCGTTCACGGCATGATAACCATGCTCTGGTAGAGACAATCCCAAAAATGTAATGGGAACGCTCAATACTTCTTGCATACTAACGACCGCACCGATACTCCCGCCCTCGCGAACGAATGCAGGTTCTTTGCCAAATGCTTGATGCATAGCTTGTTTGGCTGCTTGCTGGAATTTATCGGAGGAAGGACCGGCATAGGGTTTTAGACTTCCTTCAAGCTCGACAGTGGCATCGGGACATTTTTCTTTGACAAATTTAGTGAAAATTTCAATAATACGTTCTGGTGTTTGATTTGGTACCAGTCGCATACTGATTTTTGCTTCTGCATTGTGAGGAACGATAGTTTTTACTCCAGGTCCAGAGTAACCACCTGTAATACCATGTACTTCGAAAGTCGGTTTTGCCCAAATTCTTGTAGTTGCGTCTTTGGTATCGTTTGTACGTAAAGATTTGAGTTCATGAGCCTTTTGAAATGCGTCAAGGTTGAATCCAGAATCAACGAAGTCCTGTTTTTCTTTATCCGAAGGGACTAGATAGTCGTCATAGAAGCCAGGAATCTTGACCTCGCCAGTTTTGGCATCGAAACACTCACTTATGAATTGAGCAAGTTCTGCTATAGGGTTGCGCGCCAGTCCACCGGTGGTTCCAGAATGCACGTCCTTTTCACCAGTTTTCAGTTTGACTAGAAAACCTTGCAAGCCGCGAAGACCAGCACAAATAGCAGGTTTGTCTCGGGCAATCCAGACAGTGTCAGAAACACATACCGAATCCGTTTTTAGCTTAGACTTGTTCTGGACCAGAAAATCTTCGAAATTGGGGGAGCCGATTTCTTCTTCCAGTTCCCAGATAAACTTGATATTGATTGGCAATTTATTCTGGTGTGCGTAACACGCTGCCATGAATACAGCAAGGGCAGGACCTTTGTCGTCAGTGGTTCCCCGACCAAGATAGCGATCGTTTTCTATTTTCATGTCGAATGGCGGGTTTTGCCATTCGCTTGCATCTGCTGGTTGAACATCAAGGTGGTTGTAAATCGAAACTGTTGGATGTTCTGGTGATGATACAAATTCGCCTATCACGACTGGGTTGCCTTTAGTTTGAATCACTTCGGCTTTGGCACCTGCGTCAATTAAAAGTTTCGCCGCACGCTCAGCTAGTTTTTTGATATTGCCTTTTTGTTCAGGGTCCATGCTGACACTGGGAATATCTACCAGTTCTTTAAGCAAAGACTCGTAGCGAGACTTTTGCGATTCGGCATATTTTTTAAGTTCGTTTGCATCAAGCTTAGTTTGCAGCGCCATAGACACCTCTTAGTGGCAATATTGCCAAATTATATCTCAGCATGCACCATTACAATTTGATATATTCTTGAGGACGATACGTCATATCCTCCTAATTACACGTATGCGCTTTGTGTTCAGGTAGAACCAGCTTTCAAGAGGGATTTTTCGATGGGCAAGAATTGGAAACAGCTTGGCATCAGTTTAATACTTTCGCTTTGTCTGACCCTGGTTGCGGGCGGTGATTCTCGAGTTTTTGCCCAGGAGCAAGATTTCAACAAGCCGGTGCGCGACAAATGGGCGCTAATAGTTGGCATCAGCAAATTCAAGAACAGCAATATTCCAAGTCTGAAATACGCAAGTAAAGATGCGCTCGACTTTTACAACTATCTGATCAAAGAAGCTAATTTCAAACCCGATCATGTAAGAGTTTTGCTCGATGAGCAAGCTACTCGCCAGCGCATAATGTCCGAGCTTGGAAATAAGTTTCTAGCGCCACTGGCTAAACAAGACGACCTTGTAGTGCTTTATTTTTCGACTCACGGAAGCCCTGCACAATCAGATATCAAAGGTAAGAATTTTCTGGTTGCTTACGATTCGGAGCCTGATGAACTCTGGGCTTCAGGAATAGAAATGCAGCATGTGTTAGATGATATCAACGATCGTATTTGCGCTGAGCGGGCGCTCCTTGTGTTGGATGCCTGCCATAGCGGAAGTATCGATCCAAATAAAAAGGACGGCAAAGGGCTATATCGAGCAGCCAACATAGATACGAGTGCCATGGCTCTGGGCAAAGGCAAAATGGTTTTATGTTCGAGCAGTCCTGATGAAGCTTCCTGGGAATCGAAACGATATCAAAACGGTATTTTTACCAAGAATCTTCTCGAGGGCTTGCGTTCCAAAGGACAAGATACTGTGATGTCCGAAGCCTTTGATGTAATGTGCTCAAAAATCTCAGACGAAGTGCAGGAAGATCGACCTGGCGTTCGCCAGACTCCAGCACTCAATAGCAAATGGCAAGGCAACGGTATGATTTTAGCGGTTCGACCATCTGCCCCTCAAGCTGTTCCACAAACAGTTTCCGAACTATTGTCACCAGACAGTATTGCTATCATGCGCGGTGGCAGGCAAGGTGTAGGTGGGCAAAATGCTAACGCTGCTTTCACTACGAGCATTAGTAATTCAGCTCAGAAAACAAATCTTGCTGCTCCTCAAAAACTAGTATTGAGCTGGAAATATTTTTCGAATGTGGAAAATCCAGACAAAGCTTACGAATCTGCTTGCGAAGCTGGAGATGCTCACTTCAACAATGTAGAATTCTTGTTTAATAAAGCAAAAATAAACATTCAAAGACAAAAGTGGAGCGCGGCAGAACAACAGTTGAAAAATGCTCTCATCGACGATCCCAATCGCTGGGATTTTTATCTGGCTCGCGCATATTGTTATTACAAGATGAAGCGTAATGCGCTTGCAATGGCCGATTTGGAAAATGCAAAATTCAAAAATCCGACCTTGCCTCGTGAAATTGAATTTGGTGAATAAGAGTACTCGATAAGGAAAACAGTTCAATGGATTTTGGTATCAATGAAAAGCGTGCACTTATTTGCGGAGCATCTAAAGGCATAGGCAGGGCTATTGCTAAAGAACTCTGTGGCGAAGGTGTCAAAGTCTTTTTATGTGCTCGCTCCAAGCAAGCTTTGAGTGAGACTGCTAATGCCATTAAGAAAGAATGTCCCTCGGCAGAAGTATACTTTCAAGAATGTGATTTGAGCTCTGCCGACGATCGTAGAAAGCTTATAGACAGTGTGAAGAAGCAAATGGGCTCGATTGATATTTTGGTTCATAACACTGGCGGTCCCAAAACTTCGCGTGCAGAGGATACAAAGCTTGATGACTGGGATACTGGCTTCAAGCAACTCTTTTTATCGGTGGCCGATATAAACAATGCGTTTCTGCCGGAGATGAAGGAACGTAAGTGGGGACGCATTATTTGCGTAACTTCATTGAGTATCATGGAACCAATTGCTAGCCTCTCGGTATCAAATGCGGTGCGCTCCGCCGTGACTGCCATGTTAAAGACGCTTTCCGACGAAGTTGCTCCATTCAATATCACTGTCAATTGCGTCGCTCCAGGTTCTATAGAGACAGATCGTATGCAAGATTTGATGGAGCAACGCACTAAAGCATCGGGACAAAGCAAAGAGGAATATCAAAAACAATATGTCTCGGCAATTCCTGCAGGACGCATGGGCACACCGGAAGAATTTGCCGCAGTAGCCGCATTTTTGTGTTCTACAAGGGCTTCATACGTCACCGGATCGACCATTTGCGTCGATGGCGGTAAACGACGCTCGACCTATTAAAATCACCTGTTATATGGCAAAATAGCCTGCTGTATATCTTGAGGGCTTTGTTGTGAAGTATTTAGTGCTTGGTGCAGGAAAAATGGGCTATGCCATGGCTTTTGATTTGATTCGAAGCCCCAAAGTGGACAAAGTAGTCATTGCTGATTCGGATGAAAATGCGGTCAAACGTATCCAGGACAAATTAGCGGACCCTAAGATTGTTCCCGTTCAACTTGACATTAAAGAAGAAAAAGATGTGGCTCAACTGATGGCGAACTCGGACGTCACTATCAGTTGTATGCCTTACCAATTCAATTACGAATTAGCCAAATTAGCTTTGCAGTCAAAATCTCATTTTGTAGACCTTGGTGGAAATAACGACGTTGTTGAAAAAACATTCCAGCTCGACCAAATAGCAAAGGACCAGGGTGTGACGATAATTCCAGACCTCGGTCTTGCGCCCGGACTTGTTTCAATTCTTGCCGTGAGTGCTGCTGAAGCCATGGATGAAATCTATGAAATGCGCATACGTGTTGGCGGTCTGCCTGTAGAGCCTGAAGACCAGCTGCTCGAATACGGACAATTTTTCTCAATTGAAGGCTTGATAAACGAATACGTCGAAGATTGTACTGTCATAAGAGATGGTGAAATCATGTCTATTCCATCTTTGACCGAGATTGAAGAAATTGAATTTCCAAAACCGCTAGGGACCCTGGAAGCTTTCACCACCTCAGGTGGTTGCTCTACTTTGCCTCATACCTACAAAGGACGTGTGCAACATCTCGATTACAAAACTATTCGCTATCCAGGACACTGCGAAAAAATCAATTTGCTCAAGCAGCTCGGTTTGATGGATAAAGCCGAAATGAAAATAGGGAAGAACAAAATCGCTCCCCGTGCTGTCCTTTCCCATCTTTTGTCTGAGAAATTAGCTAAGAATCTGCCCGATGTAGTGGTAGTACGTGTCACCGTTACTGGTGTCAAAGACGGCGAGCCACTGCAAATGGTTTGGGACGGAATTGACTATGGTTCAGAAGCTGACGGTCTGACTGCGATGGGCAGAATGACTACATTTCCAGCATCGATTATTGCTCAGATGATTGCTCGCGGCGACATCAAAGAGCGTGGTGTCGTTCGCCAGGAAGACGTAGTTCCCACCAAGCTATTTTTGGCTGAGCTCACCAGTCGTGGTATCAATATTACTTTGACCGATCGCGCTCCAGTTCATTCTTAAACTAGCTAGAAATCATCGGCAGAGAACGTTTTTTATAACCGAAAATTTCATCGATGAATTTTTGGTAGATTTCTTTGTCTTTGCTTAACGCTAGAAATTCATTAGCCAATTCACCGGCTTCTTTGAACTTGCCACCAAGAAAAACGTTACCGACCACGCTATATTCAGCGTCATTTTCTTTTCGCAGTGAGTCGATATCTTCTGGTGTAAGCTTCATCTGACCCCAGCGCTCTATGAGCGGTATTATTCTTGATTTTAAATAACCGCTCAAATCTATAGTGGTGGCTTCGTTTTTAGCATCATCGCCAAAAGTGAAACCCCATTTCACATTTCCCGCTGTGTCGAATTGAGGCAGCTTGTGCGAAAAGTAAGTACCTTTGTCTGCTCGGCAACCCTTTTTATAAAGGTCATCGAGCAGGTCGTAGACACGTTGATTTTTGAGGGTAACAAGCGGTCCACTCAGATAAATGGTAGACGCCCCGATTACTCCAAGTGAGAGTGTTGCTTCGTTTCCTTTTTCATCTTTGTATTCATAAAAACCAAGTTTGGAATTGGTCAATCTAAAACCCATCGGTTTTAAGGAGTCCGATAGGTCATAGATGAGCCATTCGTTATTTTCGGGATAGTCTTCCAATTAGATTAATTAGTCTGAATACTTGTATGAGACTGCTTTCCAATCAGAGAAAAATTCAAGACTATAGCGGCCGCCTTCACGACCGAGTCCAGAACTCTTCTGTCCGCCAAAAGGTGTACGCAAGTCGCGGGCGAACCAGCAATTGACCCAGACCATGCCAGATTTCAATTTGCGGGCGACACGATTGCAGCGGTTTACATCCTGACTCCATAGTGATGCGGACAATCCATATGGAGTTGAGTTTGCCATCTTAATCACTTCTTCTTCATCTTTGAACGGTATTATGGGTAGTACCGGTCCAAAAATTTCTTCCTGGCAGAATTTAGAGTCATAGGCCAGTCCTTCAAACACAGATGGGGAAAGGAAATAGCCGCCACCGAGATCTTTGATTGGATCGCCGCCTGTGAGGCACTTTCCATCCTTGCGACCAAGCTCGATATAGCCCTGTACTTTTTCCATGTGTTCTTTTGAAATCAATGCACCCATTTCGGTCTTAGGATCGAGTGGGTCGCCGACTTTGAGATTTTTAACGCGTTCAACCATCGCTTTGACCACTTTGGGATAAATCGATTCTTGAACAAATAAGCGCGAGCCAGCAAGACAAACCTGGCCCTGGTTGCGATAGGCAGCACGGACCGAGGTTGGAAGCGCTTCGTCGAGATTGGCATCATCGAAAATGATATTGGCACCTTTGCCACCAAGTTCGAATGAGAGCTTTTTGAGAGTACTTGCAGCACTTGCCATAATGGCTTTTCCGGTGCCGGTTTCGCCTGTGAATGAAATGGATTTGACGTCTGGGTGCTTGGTCAAGGCCTCACCTGCTCCACCTGCACCAAAACCGTTGACTATATTCAAAACACCGTCTGGAAGACCAGCTTCCTTAGCCAGTTTGGCAAAAAGAAAAGCTGTATAGGGTGTCCATTCAGCCGGTTTTAATACGCATGAATTGCCCATAATGAGACAAGGAGCGATTTTCCAGGTTGCAAGGTATAAAGGCAAATTCCATGGAGTGATTAGCCCGCAGACGCCAAGTGGCTCACGAATTGAAGTATGGCGTTCGTGCGGATTTGGAGTCCAGGATTCGTCAGCCAGAGACTGGGCGAAATTGGGATAGAAGTTAAAGTTGGTTGCAACCCGAGCAATGTCGCCAGTTCTGCTCTCGGTAATTGGCTTGCCTGTATCGAGTGTTTCGGCACGGGCTAGCTCATCTGCATTTTTTTCAACCAGCGCGGCTATCTTAAGCAAGATGTTTGCACGGTCTGCCATCGACATTTTTGGCCAGGGACCGTTTTCGTATGCCTCTTTAGCTGCCTCTACCGCCAGATTGATATCTTCTGCGGTTCCGCATGAAACAGTGCCTAGAACTTCTCCCGTTCCAGGATTCATAGTCTGGAATGTTTTGCCGTCTTTGGACTTGACTGCTTTTCCGCCAATGAAGTTATCGATTTCGATAGTCTTTGCTTTGGTCGCGGTGGTCATCTTTATGTCCTCTTTAGAGTTGAGCGTGTGTTTTAGTTGTTTACTTGCAAAGTGCGATTGCTTTTATTTCAATGAAATTCTTTCCGGGTAAGCGAGCCGCTTGAATTGTGGTTCGAGCTGGTGGGTTGGCAAAAGAAAAATGTTTGGCGTAAACGCCGTTGTATTTTGCAAAGTCATCCATGTCGGCGAGAAAGACACTCATGTCGACAACGTCTTCAAGCGACAATCCGGCTTCTTCAAGCACCACTTTGAGATTTTTGATTACCCATTCGGTCTGCACTTCGATGTCATAAGAAACGACATTGCCACTGGCATCAAGCTGTACACCCTCTTCCTTGCCTGTATCGGGGTTGCGCGCTCCCTGTCCCGAGACGAAAAGAAAATTACCTGCTTTCACAGCATGGCTGTACGCTCCAAGCGGGCTTGGGGCTTTTCCAGTGATAGTAATGCCTTCTTTCAAGGACACGCGCGTTCTCCTGAAGAAATTAAGTCAAGAAGCTGAATTTATACCAGAAAAGGGCTTATAATTCCAGTCGCAATATGCGCTGCACCCTATCACAAGCGGGAGTTTAACCTTGCCGGATCTTGCGTGGCTCGACTTTGAAAACTATGACATTATCGACATCTCGCTTCCAGTCGATTCTAAAACAGCTTGCTTTCCAGGCGATATTCAATTCAGTCGCAATATCACCTGTACTTATAACGATTCAAAAGTAATAAACCTTTCTTCCTTCACGATGAGTCCACACGTGGGAACTCACGCTGATTCGCCAATTCATATTTATGGCGAAATGGATAACGGCGAAGGGATGGCGTCGCAATTGCCTCTTTCAGCATTTATTGGTCATGCTCAGGTAATAGACCTGGCTGACTGTTTCGAGCCAATAACAAGCCAGCATATAGCTTCGCTCGTTTCGTCACTTGATAGAACTAAGCTCGCTCCGCGATTATTATTCAGAACGCGCCACCAAATACGGTATAACGTGTTTGAAAATAATTATGCCTCTTTTACTCCAGACCTGGTTGAAGAATTGCAAAAACATCAGGTTAAGCTAATCGGAATCGACACCCCATCGGTCGATCATTCTGAATCTAAAGGGCTTGAGACTCACCACGCTTTGCATAAACATCAAATGAGCTGGCTTGAAAATCTCGATTTGACTCAAGCTAAGGCTGGATTCTATACCCTAATTGCTTTGCCCCTCAAGTTTACCGAGTTAGAAGCATCGCCAGTGCGCGCGATACTGCTCAAGAAAAAATAAGATGTGGACCTGCCCTAGACTGTGTAAAGAAGATCTCAAAAAGCAGCTTCGTGCTTTTGATTTCGTTTCGGACGATATCATCATGATTCATGCTTCAATGCGTGCAGTCGGTGAAATTTTAGGCGGGCCAGACGAGCTTATAGACGCGCTTGAAGAAGTGGTGCGCGATGGAACTTTTATGTCGTATCTGGGCTGTCCATCACCCTTTGATGAGGTTGGTCGGTCAAGATATTCAGCTGAAGACACAGCTTATATTCTTGAGCACTCACCTGTTTTTGACAAATACCTGGCGCACGCTCAAAGAGATTTTGGTACTTTTGCTGAGTTCTTTCGTACACATTCAAAAGATGTGCAAATTAGCGACAATGTTGGCGGACGCATGGCAGCTTTGGGTAAGAGAGCCCAGTGGCTTACTTGCGATCATTCGCTAAATTACGGGTTGGGTAAAGGTTCTCCGCTTGAAAAGTTGTATCAAGAAAACGGGATGGTATTGCTCATCGGTTCAGATCACGACCAGGTCACACTGATGCATTATGCCGAAGCAATTGCTCCAATCGAAAATAAGACTATCCTGCATCTAAAAGTTCCTCTACTTGTTAATGGTGTGCGGACTTGGGTAGACATCGAGGAATTCGATTCCTCTGTAGGTATCCTGCCTTGGTCTGATGAACGGTTTTTCGGAACTATTGTCGATTCTTTTATAGAAAAAAATAATATCCCTTCTAATAAAATTGGCGAGGCAGTTAGTTATTTATTGCCGGCTCATGAACTGGTAGATTTTGCCGTCGAATTAATGGTTGAAGCAGCGAAGGAAATACAGCATGTTTAAAAAATCGTGCAGTTTGATTGGAATGGTGCATGTTGGTCCCCTGCCCGGTGCGGCAGGCTGGACCGGAAATCTGGAAGAAATTGTCGAGAATGCTTTGCTAGATGCTGCAATTTATAAAAAATCTGGTTTCGATGCCATCATGGTCGAAAATATGCATGATGTTCCTTATATAAAAGGACATGCGCTTCCCGAGACAGTTGCTGCAATGACTGTTATTTCAAGCGCACTGAAAAAGGAAATAAAAATGCCTACCGGAATTCAGATACTCGCAGGTGCAAATCTCGAGGCTCTCGGCGTTGCGATTGCAGCTAGCCTGGATTTCATCAGAGTAGAAGGTTTTGTTTATGCTCATATAGGAAATGGTGGCATACACGAATCTTGTGCCGCTAAGCTCATTCGCAGGCGTGATGAATTGAAGGCGAATGACATAAAAATATTTGCCGACGTCAAAAAGAAGCACGCATCTCACGCCATTACATCTGATACCAGTATCGGGGACACTGCTAAAGAAGCCGAGTTTTTCAAAGCCGATGGCTTAGTGGTAACCGGCATTCGCACTGGCGATCAGCCTTTATTGGAAGAAGTGAAGTCAGTCAAGCAATCAGTCAAAATTCCGGTATTAGTCGGCTCTGGAATTACTCCCGAAAACCTCAAAAAATACACTCGTTATTCTGACGGTATGATAATTGGCTCTTCTTCCAAAACAGGTGGTCACTGGTCTGCCAAGGTCGACACTGAGCGCTGCAAAAAGCTTGTGAGCGTGCACAAAGATTGAAAATCGCTTCTGGTATGTTTGATGTATCTGAACACTTTAGATTTTTACTAATCGACTGAAGTGGTTGGTGAGTCTATCGCAATCCAGATTTCGTTTCTTCTCAAAAACGGTAAAGTCCATGGTGGGTTGTAGACTGCCAAAATTGGCTTATCTATTGGCATAAGCTTGTTCGTCTTAAGATAATCTTGCAGTTTCTTCGTTTCTCGATTAACTCTTTGGGTGTCTGCAATCCCTGAAAATCTAATGGTGGCAAACGTACAAGCAGGAATAACTTCGAATTCGATTCTTTTGTCTTTTGCCTCAGGGAGTGAATCTAGTTTGTATTGAGACGGCATGAAAAATTTCATCGTCATTGTGTTTTTCGATACGCTTTGCACAACAGGAGCAGTCATCGCTATTTCTTCTGAATCGATTTTTTCCGTCACTGGAACAGTCATGGCAATTTTTTGTTTGGGCACATTATTTCCAAAAATATAACCAGCTAGAATTCTGAAAGCTTTGTTGGCTTGTTCGTTATTATTAGAGCCGCTCACAGTGACCGATGCGGAAATCAGTTCGGGATATTGTCTGATTTCGAATTCTTTTTCTTTTCTGATGCTTTTCCAATTTGGCTCTTCGTACTTAGCTCCTGCTTGGCTGGAGAAGAGCGAAGCAAGCAAAACAGTACCGGCAACTCCTGCTGTGACTAGAATTGCTGACTTGATTTTCATGCTTTTAAAATCGAATTCTTTGTTTTGGGATTAGCCGTCTGCAGTGATTTTTTTGATCAACTCTTGCAATGTCGCATCTGCCTGGTCGTTTTCAATTTGGCAGGTTCCTGCTTTCTCGTGCCCGCCACCACCGTAAGCCAGACACAGTTCACCTACGTTTGTTTTGGAATCGCGGTTGACGATTGATTTTCCAATAGCAAAAACAGTGTTCTGCTTTTTCAATCCCCACAAAACGTGAATGGAGATATTGGTTTCCGGATGCATGGCGTAAATCATGAATCTGTTGCCAGAATAGATTGTGTCTTCTTTGCGCAGATCAAGCACGATCAAGTTTTTGTGAATTTTGAAACAGCGATCTACTTGTTCGCGAAACAGATCTGTCTGCATGTTATACAGCTGGACGCGCTCCTGCACATCTGGCATCGCCATGATTTCTTTGATGTTATGGTCTTTGCAATAATCAATCAGATCCATCATCAAGTTGTAGTTAGATATTCTGAAATTATGGAAACGTCCAAGTCCTGTTCTTGGATCCATCAAGAAATTGAGCAGGACCCAATCTGTCGGATTTAAAATTTCATCTACTGAAAACTGGGCAGCATCAGCTTTATCTACAGCAGTCATCATTTCTTGCCAGCGCGCAGGAAATGTTTTCAGTCCGCCATAATAATCCCAGACCACTCGTGCAGCCGACATTGCATTTGCGTCTATTATGTGATTTTCGCGTTTGTCTTTATTGCGAAGAGTTTCTGACAAGTGGTGGTCGAATGCTAAATGAACACCTTCCACGTAAGGCAAGTTGGTTGTGATGTCACGACTCGAGCATTCAATACGTCCGTCCTGCATGTCTTTGGGGTGTACGAAAAGAATGTCGTCGATCATATTCATATGTTTGAGCATTACTGCGCAAACAAGACCGTCAAAGTCGCTACGGGTTACCAGTCTGTATTTTCCTGGGCTTTGAACTGATGTCATCTTTTCGAGCATGCCTCTCTTTTGTGACTATTTTCCTACTTATATATGTACGGGAATTGATAGGTTCAAACCTGAAAACGGCTTATATTATATCTGCGGGATATGTGACCGGAATCCGTTGTCTATATTGGGTTTGCGCGATTTCTTATAACGATTATAGCCATTGTTGTTCGAGCGCTTGGTAATGTGTATTGTATATCCGGCATGGCTATGAATGCGCTTTGCGATGTTGCCATTGGTATGGAAATTAAATCACTAAAGGGGTACTTCCATATATTTTTCTTCTTGCTAGACTAATATGCATAAACGGTGAATGCACACACGAGTTGAGCATTTCGAGCCGAGGGGCCTTGCGGAAACGTCAGGTTGGCGCTAACCGGATACGGTAGCAAGTGAGCCCGCAACGAGTTCTTTTTTAACAGAGACTCGCTGAAATACTGAGCTCTTCGCAAGGGGCTTGTTAAACAGTAGCCGAAACACCATCGCAGTTAATTCTGGATGGTGTTTCCGTTTGTAGTGGTATTAAATGTGGTGATTATTCTTTGTGTGTAATTTCGAGTTTCTGCTTGTTCAAGCGCTTGGAATCGAGGCGCAAAGCCGGAAAGCCGCACTGATTGAATACTTGGAAGTAGACAATGGGCGCTAGATTAAATCAATTCTGGGGGACTTCCAATAGTTTTTTGTGCTGCTAGACTAAATACATGAACGGTGAATGCCACAATAGTTGAGCATTTTGAGCCGAGGGGCCTTGCGGAAACGTCAGGACAGCGCTAACCAGATACGGTAGCAAGAGAGCCCGCCTTGTGCCACATTTAACAGTGACACTTTGAAATACTGAGCTCATCGCAAGGAGCTTGTTAAACAGTAGTCAAAACACCACCGCAGTTAAGTCTGGGTGGTGTTTTGGTATTTAGTATTGTTTTTTCTTTCGCTTGAATTTTATTCCAGATCATGACCAGTTTTGTAGGAGCGCTGTTTGAGCAAGCTGCTCCATGCGTCTCCGCCAGCGGCTTTGCGAACGGGAGCAGGCGAGCTGGATCTAGCTGGAACCGAGTTGACTCGTGGTGGCTTCTTAGCCACTTTCGGTTTTGGTGCAGGAGTAGGGGCCACTTTAATTTCTTTCACTGGTTCTTTGACCGGTGGTGTTTCGGCGACCGGACTGGGGTCGGTTTTCTTGGCAAAATCTGACTTGGAATCGTCGGTCGTTTTCACTAGCGTTCCGTTATCGGAAGGCGATTTGGTTTGTGGTTGCGTTTGAACGTCTGTTTTTTCGGGTGTTTTTGTGACCGTCTGGGCAGATGGGTTTGTTGTTGTTGTTGTTGTTGTTGTTTTTGTTTTGGTTCTGCAAGGCAAAGAATCCTATGGCTCCACCAATTGCAAGAACTCCAACAACAAGTGCAGCAGCTACCGTGGCAATTTTTTTCTTGTCAGCAGGAGGTTTTTGCGGGCGTTCTGACTCTGAAAACGAGCTTATGGTAAAGCTCTTGCCTCGTTTTGGAATCGCCATGTCAATTTCAGTTGCAAGCTGTTTCATGCTTTGCTGACGATCGTCTGGATTTTTTGAAAGCGCTTTGAAAATTACTTGCTCTACTCTTTCTGGTATGTAGAGATCTGGACGCGCTTCTGAAAATGGTGTGGGCGGTTCCATGATGTGTTTGTGCATGGTTTCGACCAGTGTTTTACCAAGGATAGGTAATTTATTGGTCAGCGTTTCATACATCACGATGCCCATTGAATAAATGTCTGAGCGTGGGTCTAAAGGCAGTCCCTGACATTGTTCAGGCGACATATAGACCGGACTTCCGCAGACTTCTCCCATTTGAGTCAGTCGCTGCATCTCGGTTCCGGCATCTTCGACTAATTTGGCTACACCAAAATCTACGACTTTGACGTAATCTTTATTTCCGTCAAAATCAATTAATACGATATTGCTTGGTTTTAAATCTCGGTGAATAACGCCTTGGGAGTGAGCGTGCTCCAGTGCAAGTGCCGATTGTTTGAAAATCGACATAGATCTGTCTACGCCAATTTGACCCTCTTTGCGAATCTGATCTGATAATGGAGTCCCTTCCAGGAAATCCATGACTATATAAGGTTGACCTTGTGGAGAAACTCCATAGTCATAAACTGTGATGATATGCGGATGTTTCAATTTGCAAGTGGCTTTGCCTTCGTGCAAGAAACGTTTGACGCTATGTGTATCGTTCAGGTGATGAGCAAGTAGCATCTTGATCGCTACAATGCGGTCCATCAACTCTTGCTTGCCTTTATAAACAACCCCCATCCCGCCTGTTCCAAGAACGGATAGGATTTCATACTTGCCGTCTAGTTTTGTCCCGACCAGTGGGTCCTGAGCTACCGGAACGAGGACGGTATTGTCGTGTGGGCATGAGGCAACCAGACCAGTAAACTGGCGGTGGCATTCAAGACAGACCTTTTTGTCCAGGTCGCCATGGACATTAGCGTGATCGGTAGATCGGGTCATTTGTTGGTTTTTGGAAGCGGGGAATCAAAAACGGTTTACTAAAGGCTTAGAAACTATTAAACAATGTTAATTTACCCGGCTGGAGCAAGAAATAACCTGACATCAGCATGAAATCTTTTCTTTTATAAATCCGCCAGTCACTTCGTAAAATGACGCGCCGGTCAGCCAGTTCTTTTGGAAGGCATCTATATGGGTGGTGGTAATAATGGTCTGCATATCTTGTCGATTGGCTACTTCTTGCATCAGAAAGTTTTGTCTGTTCAGGTCTAATTCTGCTAATACATCGTCCAGCAAGAGAATTGGCGGCTCATGTAAGTGGTCGCTAACAAGGTCTAGCTCGGCAATTTTTAATGATAAAACGAGCGTTCTGGTCTGCCCCTGGCTGCCATAATTTTTCGCCGGCAAATCATTGAGGCAAAAAACAATGTCGTCTCTGTGAGGACCACTAAGGGTTTGTTTGCGTGCCAACTCTTCGTTGAATCGAGACTTGTATAAACTCATAAGTCTGGATTCGAGTTCGGACTCGTTTGTGTCATTCCAGTTTGGACCAAGCTGATCATGATTTTGGTCTGAATTTTCGGTCGAATCTGGATCTTCGTCGCTACTAGTTTGAAAATAACGTACCGTTATCGGTTCGTTTTTTCCGGATATCTTTTCTTGGTAAGCTTCGATTAACGGGCGCATTCGATCAAGCAACGTTAGCCTTTCTTTGGTAACTTTGGCTCCAAGCGAGGCAGCTTGTCGGCTCCAGACGCGCAACTGCTCTTTATCTGAGTCGGATAAGTTGTATCGTCCACCTTTTTCAGCGATATTTTTCAGCAAGCGGTTTCGTTGAGTTATACATTTTGTGTAACGGTTCGAAGTCTCGCGATAAGCAAGATCGATCGAGCTGAGCAAATTGTCTATCCAGTCGCGGCGATACTTAGGACCTCCTCTTGCAAGATTCAAATCTTCGCTTTTGAAAGAAACAGCGCACAAATTTCCTTTCAGATTGCGAGTGGTCGAGTAAGTGGCGCCGTTTATTTTGACCTTCTTTTCGAGTTTGAAATTTTGGGGCTTCCCCTCGACTGGAGTGGATTTGAAATCGATTGAAATATTTTGCAAATTAGAACGATTGTCCCAATCAATTAGATATTGAACGGCGATGGAGGCATCGTTCTTTGCGCGTGCAATCAGCTCAGTATCGTGGGTTGCGCGGTACGATTTGCCCGTGCTTATGTACTCGATTGCTTCAAGCAGATTCGATTTACCTTGAGCGTTTTCGCCAAGAATAATGTTCAGGCCTGGCTTGAATTCTATATCTTGCTTTGTGTAATTGCGAAAATTTTGTAGCTTGAGATTTTTAAGTAGCAT
>CAZFKB010000046.1:0-24566 GCA_964519785.1 uncultured Candidatus Obscuribacterales bacterium
AATGTCGCCTGCGCCCAACCTCACCTGCAACCTCAAGAGCAGAAGCCCTGCCCCGGCGGTTGCACTCATTGCAGCACACCTCTCAAGAGCGGGCTCAAGTACGAGGGCATCTGCACCACGTGCCAGCCCATCTACCTGCAGCGATGCGGTGGATGCCAGCGTCAGCTCTGGGATTGCATGTGCGTGAAGCCGCATACCTGGGAATAAGCCTGAACGAGGCTGTTAAATTGGCGGGAAGCTCTTCAATAGAGCTTCCCGTTAGTCCAAATTTGATTTTTGCCTACAATCTACTATTGGTTTTAGTATTTGCAATTGTTTCAAGCACGGAGCAAAAATGCTCAACATCACTCAAAGTGTTTGTATGACCAAAACTCGCTCGCACCAAGCCTTGCGCCAGACTACCAATTTTCAAATGCGCTTGTCTTGCACAATGCAATCCGCCTCGAACAGCTATTTTGTACTCGTCACTCAATAAACTAGACAGGTTTGCAGAACTCATTTGGTCAAACACAAACGACACTGTAGAAAGACTGGCAATCATTTCCGACGTGAATCTTCCGTAACCACCATCTACAATGCTCACATACGATTTATCCAAAGCCCAGTCTAGAAAAGCTTTTCGCAAAGATAATTCATGACTGAGAATTTTGTCTTGTCCCAATTTTTGAAGGTATGACAGCCCGGCAGACATAGATACGATAGCCGGCCCATCCTGAGTTCCAGCTTCAAAACGATCCGGCATAGTTAGCGGCGGAGAAAGATCCTCCGATTTTGAGCCGGTACCACCCGTAATGGCAGGTTCGAGCATATGCTGCCAGCCATCTTTTATATAAAGCAGCCCCGCACCTGGAGCGCCAAGCATGCCTTTATGGCTGGAAGCACAGTAGAACGTTACTCCATCATGCTTGCCATTTAGATCTATCGCTATTTTTCCTGCAGTCTGAGCCGCATCCAGTAAAAAGGGAATGTCATTTTGTTTGCAATAAGCACAAATTTTATCGACATTTAAAACTGCTCCAGTGACATTGCTAGCCTCAGTAAGTATCACCAGCTTTGGCTTCTTATCAAGTTTAATAGTATCGCTTTCTGTATTTAATACTGCAATTTCAAGACTATACTTTTTTTCAATCTGATTTAGCGGCCTAGTGACAGCGTTGTGCTCAAGTGCACCAGTCAGAACGCAGTCTCCAGGCTCGAAGTAACCTTTATCGCTTAAACCTTTTAGGACATAGTTAATTGAATAGGTACAACCAGGAGTAAAGATTAAATGTTCGCTCGAATTAATTCCCAAATTTTGAGCAAGATGTTCACGCGCATCGAATATTTTTATGGCGCCTTCAAGTGCAAGCATATGTCCGCCCCGTCCGGGATTTCCACATTCTTGTAAAAAGCTCAAAACGGCGTCTATGACTGGCTTGGGTTTAGGATAACTGGTTGCAGCGTGGTCAAAATAAATTGTCTTCATTGTGTTAGCATATAAGCTTGAAATCTTATTTTGAGTGAGCGAATGAAACTAGCCAAAAGTCTTGGATTAATACCGATCTTATGTGCTTTAACACTTTCTCTTTCTAGCCTTACTCATCTTCATTGTGCCACCACAAACGATTCTTTTAATGGTGATTTACCTCAGGCATCAGTGCTTGGTATAAGCGAAGATCTTCGCCGAATCATCATAAAAAATGGTGCGGGACTCGAAGAGTTTCGTTCCAAAATGTTCTTGTCGCCGGCAGACCAACAAATTTCTGCCTATATAGCTGCTCGCAAATGGCAAAAGCAAAACATTTCAACTACTCAAGACAAGCTTGGCGAACCATTTTCGCTTTATACGCAGGCAGCACAACATCCAGAAATTGGTAATCTTGCGCGACTACAAGGTGCCGAACTGGCTCTTACTGCCAGTGACGAAACAAAGATTCAAGAGATTCTTGCGCCCATGTTTACCCGTGTCAAAAAACACCAATCTCAGCAACAATCTGCCAACGCAAAACCCAGCCAACTTGCTCAGAAAAAACTCTTAGCGGAGGGTGTTTACAGGCTTGCAGAGTCCTATTTCCGTTCTCAACAGCTCGACAAAGCAATGGAAGCATTCGATTTAGTACGCGACGTTTTTCCTGATACTGCCTATGCAAAAGGCGGATTGTTCTACACTGCCGAAATGGCAAGTTTGAAAGGTAATGATCCTAAAGAAGTTGTCGAAGCGTACATAGCCTATATCAAAGCCGCACCGGACGGTAAAAATGCTATTAATGCCGCTCAAAAAATCCTGGATCGTGGCGAGCCACCCGCCGAAGCTTACAGTGCTCTGGCTAGAGTATATTTTGTCAACAATAATTGGCAACGCGCACTGGACTACTACAGAAAAACTGGTGTTCCCAACATTCAGGAAGCAGTTTGCCTTGTCAAGCTTAAGCAGAAAGATGAGGCTATAAGTTCTTTCTCTAATTATTTGAACAACGGATCTAATTTCAGCTCCGTCACAACAGTAGCTACTCAACTGGCTAAACCGCTGACCAAAGCAGAGGCGCTAGACTTATGGAAAAGGGTACTCAGCTCGAAAGCGAGTACCGACGCAAAAGCTGATGCATTGTGGAATGTGGCTTTGCGCAGCACGGGTCAGGAAGCGATTCCCTACTATCAGAAAATTTTGGCAACTTTTCCCACCTGTCAGTACGCTCCAGAGTCGCAGTGGTGGGTTATCTGGAATCAAATAAAGACAGCAGGAGCGGACAAAACCAAGCTCGAAACGGCACTTGCTTCTTGTCATAAAGCCATCAAGCTTTATGGCGGAACAGACTACGCGTCTAAATACTATTATTGGTCAGGAAAAATTCACGAATTACTTAAAACGCCCGAACAAAAGAATCTTGCTATCGCAGCCTATAAAGCTACACACGCAAAGTTTGGCGGAACTTATTATGGATATCGAGCGCAGCAACGATTAAACGCACTTGCTGGAAAGGCTGATAGACATTGGCAAATTCATCCTGGGCGCAAGGAACCTGATGTTAATTGGACTTGGCCAGAATCGAGCGACCTTTTTGATTGGACCGCCGTTCAAAGCCAATTAGGTAACACTCCAATTTTGCTTGCAGCCATTGGTGAATATGACGAGTGCTTGAACCAAATACCGGAAAGCGCTCCCAAACCATTTAAAGCTTGGCTTTATTTGAAGTCAGGCAAAGTGATCAAAGCACTAAATGCAGTATCGCTCCCGCTTGAAGGAAAGCCCTTAGATCCGCAAAGTCCAGCGTGGAAAATGGCTTACCCGCTAGCATATAGCGAACACATAGAAAAGGAGAGTCAAAAAAATTCAATGGATCCACTGTTGGTTCATGCTCTTATCAGACAAGAATCACGATACGAAACAACAGCGCTGAGTCGCTCTAAAGCCATGGGTCTGATGCAATTACTGCTTGGTACCGCCCAGGGTGTCGCTAAACACAATGGCATTACTTTGAGCAGCAATAACCAGGTTTTCGAGCCTCCAACCAATATAGCGCTTGGAACAGCTTATCTGAACTACGTTCTTAAGCGCCACAGCGGAAACGCTATGTTAGCCGTAGCAAGCTATAACGGCGGTCCGAATGCTGCAGCTAAGTGGATGCGCGAATTCCAAGCGGCGGGCGGCGGAGATCAAGAATATCTAGTCGAAAACATTCCATTCCAGGAAACACGTGACTATGTGCGCAAAGTCTTTGCTAACTACTGGACTTACGAGAACTTATATCTAAAAAAACAGGTTAACTAAGAGCGGGCTTTTCTTGGGTGCCATCTCGTTTCTGGCTATAACCTAATACTTTAGCCCAGACCGAAGACTTGCTCTGTGAGATGATTTGGTCCGTCTCAGACGATTTTTCTTCGACTGGAAGTTCGAAGCCACATGTAGGGCACATGTGCTTTTTGACTTGCATTTTAAACTGACAACGCGGACATAGTAAGTAGTGCACAGTGGACCTCCTGTCTTACTGCCAGTATAACACTGTATAATCCGCCGTGAAGGCTTGAAACCAACCATATGACAAGCTTTGCCAAGAGTTCTAAATTTTTTTACCTGCTTCTAAATGTTGAAGAACCAGCGACTCCTACTCACTTTTCAAAATGTGCACGCCCTACTAGCTGCCGAAAAGTGTCTGCGTATACATTTAAGCGACTCGATAGATATACGAGCAACCTCTACTCCGCCGTATCTGACCGAATCTGTTTGTTCAATGGCACTTGAAGTGTTCAATCTGGAGAAGAAGGATGAAATTCTCGAGACTTTAAGAACTGAAAACAAAGAACCAAGTGGCGTACACTTGATAAATCATGATTGAGATTTCCAACTTCAAGAATCTTTTTAGTTCGCAAACAGACGAAATTGAAAAGTCAGCTTTGCCTATTCAGGGTCAATTGCCCCAGTGGCTTGAAGGAAGCTTATTGCGCACCGGACCTAGCCTTTATGAATTCGGCGATACTAAGCTCAATCATTTGTTTGATGGAATGGCCAAGTTCTATAAAGTGAGTTTTTCCGGCTCCGCCCAGAAAGTGTTTTTCACTTCTCGATTTGCTCAGAGCAAAGCATATTTAAAAGGCAGACAGACAGCCGTTCTACAGTCATACGAATTTGGTTCGGGTCCCAAACGAACTAAATTGCAAACTGTGCTTGAGGCTTTGGACTTCAAGGCTACAGATAACCCGAACGTAAATGTGTTTTTTCTCAATCAACGTTTTTTTGCATGCACTGAAACGCCCTTTTTGACTGAATTCGACCCAACGGATCTGAATACTCTTGGGCAAATAAATTTAAACGACAGTATAAAAAGTCAAATAAGTACTGCTCATCCCCATTTTGATTTTGAGTCGGGCCAGCTCTTCAATTTCCTAATCGAATATGGACCAGTAAGCACTTACAAACTGATTGCATGGAAACAAGGCGAAAGCACACCCAGACAAATAGCGTCGATCAAAACAAATAAGCCCGGTTATTTGCACAGTTTTGCAATAACCCAAAATTTTGTGATACTGGTTTTAGGTCCACTCGTTGTAAACCCGCTCGAGCTCTTATTTAGTGGAAAACCTTTTATTCAAAACTTCAACTGGAAACCTGAGCTTGGCACAAAAGTGTATGTGATCGATAAGCGAAGCGCAAAAGTGACACCATTTGAGCTACCACCGTTTTTTGTTTTTCACCATATAAACGCCTACGAATCAGCCGATCTCATCGAAGTGGACCTCTTGAGTTATACCGATGCCGGTATCGTAAAAGACCTCTATCTAAGCAATCTCTGCAAGAGCAATGAAGCGCCCGCAGTTCCTGTAATCAAACGGCTTTCAATTGATTTATCTAGTAATAAAATCAATCAAACGATACTCAGTGAAAAAGGTTTAGAACTCCCCACAATTGATTACAAGAACCTCAGCACAAAAGCATATGACCACTTCTTCGGGATTGCAGAAAACAGAAAAGGAAGTTTCTTAAATCAAATCGTAAAAGTCTCGACTAAAACAGCACAAACCGAAGCTGCATGGTATGAGCCCGATTGCTACCCAAGTGAAGCAATTTTCGTAAACTCCAATGACTCTGACTCGGGTGTTTTGGTTTCTATAGTCACTAATGCCGCCGAAAATACTTCATTCTGTCTGGTTTTGGATTCACGCGACCTAAAAGAATTATGCCGAATTCAGCTACCACATTTGATACCGTTTCATTTCCATGGACAATTCAGGGAGGGATTACTATGAGAAAAATATGGAATCTAGGCTTGGCTATTGGCCTCATTCTTGCTGCAGCTCAAACCAATCTTTATGCTAAAGAAGGGCATGGAAATCTAACTGTAAGAATTACAAATTTGAAAAATAGCAACGGCAATGTTCGTGTCGCTATCTACAATTCAAAAGAAGCTTATGACGCCGAAAAAGGCGCTGGCGAATCAGAAAAATCTTGCGCCAAAGCCAGTATAAAAATAAAATCGCAAGAAGCTCAATATACTTTCGAAGAGCTTGCCTACGGCGATTACGCACTCAAATTCTTTCACGACGAAGACGAAAGCGGGAAGTTTTACAAGAATTTCATGGGCATTCCCAAAGTCGAATACGGATTTTCGAATAATGCAAAAGGACATTTTGGACCAGCCTCTTACGAACAAGCTAAGTTCAATTTGGACAAACCTTCGACGGAAATGAATCTACAAGCCCAATAAATGTCCAAAAGCTGCCTTAGAGTTTGTTGCGATTTCTTACGCTAACAGACGCATTGTTCGCAGAACTGCGCTAACCAATCACGAAGGTGCTAAAAGCTTGCTTCCATAAGGTTTTCAAGCATTCTCATAGAAATGCTGAGAGCCCTTTTAAATAGGCCAGATTGAGATCTCAAGATCAAACTTCCTATCTTGAGCAGTCTTTTTTAATTCCATCCGCGGAACCATTTCTCAAATAACCTAAGCAATATTCACTCACTCAGGTCGCAAAACTCAGTTCTGGCAGTTTCTTCTGCTGGACGGGTGAGACTTGGTTCCCATGGCTAGACTAGACACCCTCAACCCCGGAACGTAGAAAGCGTCCGGACTGGAGATCCACATGAACGTGAAGTTCACAACGTCACCTGTGCTAACGCCAGGCTCTGAATGGCATGCGTCTGAAAATATCCAGACCGACATGCTCCTTATCGGCAAATTCGCCGGCATGAAGTTGTCCGAAGGTGCTCATCACATGCTCTTGTCGAGCATCGCGGATGACGAGACCGAATTCACCGGAGAAGAGTGCGAGTTCAAGCTCGTCGACGCTCCGGCGAACTCACCCCAGAAGAAGATTCTCTTCTTCGGCTTGGGGCGAGCTCAGCGATTCGGCAGCCACATCCTTCGCAAACTTGCCGAGACCTTGGTCGACCAAGCTCTTTCAGCCGGTTGTTCCAAGATTACGATTCCTGTCCTGCCCAATCGTCTTACCCAGGGCAATATCACCCTCAGCGCAACTGCGCACATCATCTCCTGTGTCGCTCGCAGCAAGCTCGAGAAGATGGAGGGCTCGAAGACTTTGACCATCGAATTCGCCTGCACGCCGCAAGCTCGTCGCCATCTTCAGGCAGGAGTTCGCGCACGCCGCCGTCACTCTGACTGCGGCTAGCGGCTAGTCTGACTCGGTCTTCGACTCAGATTTGACCGGAACATGAACTTCCAGTGGTGTCACCAAAAATGACACCACTGGTCTCGTTTCTTCGAAATTCTTTCTATAAACCCATCTTTCACTACTTAATATAGTAAAATTATCACTTTAAGGTTATAAAAATCGCTCAAAAATATCACCTTAAGCTGATATTTTTACTATATAGCGTAGTCGGGGAAGAGATAGAGGGAAAAACAGTAGAGAACTGATGAGGGTTTAAGCCTCAAACAGTCTCCACTGTATTTCCACTAGCTAGTTCGGCATCAGGCGGCAGCGCGTCCCAGATTGGAGTAACACTCCTTCACGAGAGTCTTGCCTTTCTGCCAGTGCGCCACGACAAAGCCGGGCTCGACGTCTTGCTCGAGCGTCCAATCCCTGAGCGCCTTCCAGTCGCGGTCACGCGAGGTGAACCGGAAAACATCAGACGGCGCCTGAAGGAAGGGCAGCACATGACCAGACTTCGAAGCGTGCCTGGAGTCAGCCTCGAAGCTGATCTCCATGCAGACGCCCGGGTATTTGGTGCAGGTGCTGGTGTCGCCAACCGCAGTGACCTTGCCGTAGCCGCCCTCCTCGATGGACTTGATCAGTCCCTCGCTGAGCGCGACGATTGCGGAATAGGAAGCGGCGGTGAGAAAGAGTGTGCGACCGTTCTTCATGCAGATTCTCCATTTGCTAGAGGTTAGTCGATGATCGAGAGACAGTCAGCGCTTACGCGACTGACCCTTCGTGACAATTGCAGCGATAATAACTATCGCCACCACAGTCAGTACCACTACTGGAAGTATCTTGAACACAACCAGCATAGCGATGACGAGCGCTGCTACGATGAACAGCCCCGACAGAGTGAATACTAGCTCGAGAACAAAACCGACGAGCATGAATACCATCGTAATGATGGCACCAATCATGGTGAGAAGAAACCCACCAAACATGACGACCACCATCATTATGAAAACGAAGGCGATTAGCCCGACGACAAGTCCCGCGAGACCTCCTAGTGTTGCGATAAAACTCATTTCTTAGCCCTAGAGAGGTTGCGGTTTAGACGATGAAGCAGCTCAACAGGAAAGAGCCGAAGACGTAGATGCCGCTGCCGAAGAAGAGCTGAGCACCGAATTCGCTGTACTTCGTCTTGGAGAGGGCTCCGAAAACGACGCCGAAAAGCATGACGACGGGAAGCCCGTACAAGACCAGCGAAGCACTTGCCCGAACCATTTGAGGATCCGGGAGCGAAACCTTGAGGCTAAGAATGGTGGCTGCTGCAGCCAGAAACCAGCTGAGCAAGCCTGCGTAGAAGCTTTCACTCATGTTTTTTTCCTTTCGAAAAATATGTGTGGTGAAAGGCGGCATCAAGCGTGATGCCTGCTGCCGCCTTTCGGGTTTGTTAGAGCAGAGAGGTGGCGCCGATTAGTTGCGGCGCAGGAAGCGCATCATGCTGTCATAGACAGACTTGACCGCCGAACCGATGGCAACGAACACGCTCCAGATCGGGCCAAGCATGACCTTGATGGCGCGAGCGACCGCCCGGACCGGAGTCCAGATGGCCTTGTCGAAGATAGTCCATGCGAAGCTGTGCAGACCCACGAGAATGGGACGAGTCCAGCTTGCGAGGATCAGGTTCGTGAGGAAGCGCAACACGATGTAGACGACCGGGAACGCGAAAGCGTACACAACCGGCCAAGTGAAGACCGCAGCCACAGCCACGATCCAGTAGGTGCTGGTGACAGACCAGACAGCCGAGCCGACCCATGCCGCAGCGATGATACCAGCGAAGCCGCCGGCAAAGTGCAGCCCGATGTCAGCCGGACGCGACAGGAACTGCCCGAAGAAGGCGTAGGCGCAGAAGGTAATGAATGCCGCAACAGCAATCCAGACAACGGACGCGCCGAAGCCGAGATAGACGGTGAGCGACAGATAGATGGTCGCTGCAAGAGCGATGTTCACGACCTGGACGAACCAGTCGCGATAGTCGCTGTTGTCCTTGTAAGCGCTCCAGTAGACCTTCTCCAGGCGGTCGGCGACGACCCGAACCGAGTCTTCGACCTTCTTATAGAGCTGGTCGAGCGGGTAGCGGAGACGCTCCACGCCCAGCGCAACGAGGACACGACGAACGCCGAGATAGACGATCGGGTAGGCGATCATCATCATGGCGAGGAAAGAGAAAGCCGCAGCCGGAGCCGCGCCGAACACACCGAAGGGATAGCCAGCGGTGAGGTAGTAATTGTAGGCTTCGTAACCGCCATAGGCAGAAACGCCCAGACCGACCAGAATAACCGAAGCATTGCTGCGCAGCAGGTCCTTGCCGAACAGGTAGGAGGTCACGGCGACGATCGCCATGATCGGAATGGTGAAATAGAGAGCCAGGCTCAGAGCGACGCTCGTCGTCCAGGCAACCCAGGTCAAAGCAGCCGCGACGCCGAAGTTGGCGAAGTGCCCATAGACCTTGGAGTAGTCGCCCTGGTCATCGCCATAGGTCTTCTGATTGACCTTGGAGAGCCACTCGGCAATCTTCTTGAAGAAACCCAGCGCGAGGAACTTGTTCGCCGCCGGGAAGAGATAGGCAAGGTAGACGACATAGCCAACGGCGATGCCGACCCAGGCGCCATAGCCGGTAAGACCGACCAGAGCGAGCCAGGAAGTGATAGTGTCGAGATAGACGTAGCCGATGGCAGCGCCGAAGCCGACCGCCAGACCGTCAAGGCGTCCCTTCTCGAGAAGCTGGAAGACGAAACTGCAGATCGTCACAGCGACGACAGTACCGCACGCGGCGCCGAGCACAGAGACCACCCAGGTGGGAGTCCAGGCGACGAGCAGCGAGGGAACGAGGCTGGGAATCACTGCAGAAGCCTTGCCCCAGACATCCAGACCGGTCCAGACCGCGAAGGCGAGAGTGCCGACGGCGGTGGCGATAGCCAGGAGGTTACCGAAGCGGTCGCGCTCCTTGAACGAGTCCCAGAGAGTCTGAGAGCCCGGCAGGGCGCGCGCGGCGTCGGCGATGAACTTCGTGACGGGCGCATAGACATCGCGACCGACGAATTTCAGAGCCTCCCAGATCAGGTCGGAGAGCTTGATCACGCCGCGGATGACCACGAGGTGAATCAGCGGCCAGATGTAAGCATAAGTACACCAGCCGGCGAAGAGTCCGCCTGGAATCCAATACCACGCCGGATAGCCCTGCTGCCAACCGAGGCTGTGCGAGGACCAGACGACTGCGCCGAATGAGAGGAAAATGCTGAAGATCATGGAGAAAATGCCCGAAACACCGTCATAGGACCAACGGTGCAGCACCTTGCGCGATTCGTTGAGGACGAACCAGACGAGCGCGAGTGGGGCAACGAGCCACTGCCATCCTTTCGGACCGTCAGTGGAATTACCGAAGAGCTTGCTCATAGTGTGGTAGTTCCTTTCGGTTGGTCGTGCATCAAAAGTCGAGCACCACAGACAATGCGAACCCGATGCAGACAGTTCGATCTCTCGTTTATGCATCACATACTCAGCCGCCGACTTTAAATAGCCGGAGATGTCTGTGATTTTGGGTTAAACGGCTGGTTAGCTTTGCTTTTTGACCTGTTGCAGGAAACGAAGAGATGTACCGAACCATAGATCTATTAGGACTTCAAAGTAAATATTTCGGGCGCGCTGGCATATGAGAATCGTCTTCACCAAATGATGTTGTAGTGTTGAAGTCTTTTGTAAAAACAAGGTACTTAAGTGTTTTCAGCTATAAATCCAGTTATGAAGCCTCTTTAAGCTTGTCAAGATGAATTACCTTTAAGACCGAAACAGGCTGGCGCAATTCGCGCTAGCTTAACAAAACGATACTGCATTTACCATCATATTTGGTATCACTTTTGACACCAAATACACTACCAATTCAAAAAACTTAGCGCGAGCTCGGCCAGCTTTACCCTTCGTCATTTATTTAAGTTCATGAGCTTTTATGGTTACTAAGCAGGAAAAAATCTTATTTCTATTGCGCGCAATAAGCACTCTTTTTTAAATTTGAAGAATCTATTTGCATCTCATTCAAAAAAAATTCAACTCTAAACCAAAGAACGATCTACCCCTTGGAGCTTTGATCTTTTCTCATCCGGAAATTCCGATGAGTTGAATGATCAGGGCTTCACTCCTAACCTGAGGAGATATGCTTATGGAACTACGCAACTTCTTCCGCAATTCACTGGGTCTGGCTATTTTCGGCGTGGCAAAGGGCGATTATGACTCTGCCCAGCTCTGCTTCACCACCGCAGGAATGCCTGACCCCGTCTGGCTCGACCTCGACGTGCTCGATGGTCCTACTTACTGGATCCACACCAACGACCGCGACCACAACGCCGGCACGCAGGACTACAGCCACAGCGTGAAGGACGCGGAACGCTTGAAGATCGTGGCACCGACGCTTGCATTCCTCGAACAGAAGTTCGAGCAGGCAACGCAGTCGGGCAGCGTGATCAAGGTCAAAGCCATCCTCCGCGGCAAAGATCGTGAGCCGATGGAGATCGAGGCCGATTCCACGTCGTGGAAGTGGCCTTCTTATTACATCGAGTGATGCATGCATCTTTCGCCATTCTTCCTGCATTCTATCGGTCTGGCACTCGTTACCTTGCAAAACTCTGAAGATTGCCGGAGTGTCAGACTAAAATATATGGCGGAGGGCAGAGCTCCTATCGAACTGGTTCTTTCCAGATACGATGGAGACTGCCCAGCCATTCTTCCTCAATATCGCATTCGCACCACAGACGGTGCTTTCGAAGTAATCGACGGCGCCGGCAAAGACATCCTGAACAAGTCCAAGGAGCTTCTTCTGAGGCTGTTCGAGGACGCCTCACCGGTGGAAGTGCAGATTTCCTTCTTCAATGCGGATTCAACTGTAACTCAAACCAATGGAGACTCGGTCAACGACCGGATGCTCTTCTGAGGAGACAAGAATGACTGTGAAATTTCCAGAATTCGTGCTCGACGAGAAGGCTGGCAAAATCTGCGCTCGCCTCCTTGCCACACGGAAATTCGCCAATCAGAAGCAACTCGAGCTGGAGGCGCTTCAGCTTCTAGCTTACGCTCAGGCAGTCACGGCTACAGGCAAGGGTGTTGCTTCCATCGACATTCAAGCCAAGTCGATTCGCGAGGTGCGCCTCGCATACATGCAACGCATGGAGAACGCAGGGCTCATCGGCAAGACACCCGACGCCTCGGACCAGGTGCTCAAGCGCTTCCTGTCCGATCCGCAGGGTTATGTCGACAAGCTCGTGTCTGACGGCGTCTTCACGTCGGTCGACGACTTCACCGAACAGTCCCTCATTCTCACTGCTTTCATCTTCACCGAACTCGCCGGCGGTCGTTCTTTGGCGTCCATCAACAACGCCAACAATACCTACGGCGAATGGTCATTCCCGCTTCAAAAGCGAATGAAACAATAACGAGGTTTCATGACCCTCCGAAACAAAATCATCGCCTGCATGCTGGCTCTCAGCGCGGCATTCGGCGGTGGATTCGCAACCGCAGTCTACACCAGCAATCCTGCCACCATCGACAGTGCGCAGACACAGGTGAGGCTTCCAGCTGGATGCGAAGATATCGACCCGCAGGATTTGATGGAGACGGTTGCCACTCCCAAACAATCGGGACTGGAAGCTTACCTCAAATTTCTGGACAGAGCACAGACCTCTGTTTATGTCGCCATCTACGGCTTCACAGAACAATCGATTGGCGACAAGCTGATAGCGTTGCATAAGGACGGCAAAACCGTCCGCGTCCTGGCAGACCGTTCTCAAGCTAAAGGACGTTCAGGCAAAGCGCTCATTTTGCGCCTGCGCGAGGCTGGTATCGAAGTGATAATCGGTACCTCACCACGTTCAGGCATCATGCACAACAAATTCACCATCATCGACGGCGTATGGGTCGAGGACGGCAGCTGGAATTACTCGGCTTCAGCCGATAAACAAGCCAACCTCCTCAATATCGTTCGCTCGAAGAAACGGGCGGATTTGCTTTTGGGAGTCTGGAATTACCTTCACGCCCATATGTCGCGTCAGGACCAGACCCTTGCACCAAACTGAGTTCAATTAACAAGAAAGGAACATACCATGGGCGTTTCCCAATGGTTGTCGGTTGTAGCCATTCTTCTTGGAATTGCCGTGATCGGCATTCAGTTCGCCAGACAATCATTCACGCAGAAGATTGCGCCGTACCGCTTCAACGAACGCGGCATCTCGACCATCGCCTTTGGACTGCTCTATTTCTTGGTCTACGCCATCGTGCGCACCCCGGTGCTCACCTTCCTCGGCGTGGGTCAAGATTATATTGCAAGCAATGGCGTGCAAATCGAAATGGCTTTGGTCATCGCGACTCTTGGCTGGTGCGGCTGGCTCACGCATAACTTCGTGCGCGATAACGACGTCGCACTTGCCAGCAAGTCGCCCTGGCTCATCATCAGCAAACGCTGATCATCAACCAGAGATGAGGGGAACCTGAACATTCCCCTCTCTCAACCCTACCTGGCGACTCGCTTTTAATGCGAGTTTCGCCAGGTTCCTTTTTATCGCCATACCACTATATAACTTAGTTAAAGGTTATTTCTTGGTGTTCGCTTTGATATATTCGTCGTAGGCTTGCCAATTGCTGCCCGATTCTTCAATATGAGAGTGACTCTTAGCCAATCTGAGAGCTTTCACTCGAGCCGCCGACTGCTCAATTGTTTTGCGCTGTCTCCGCTCAAGGACAGACATGTCTTTATCATGTTGCTTGCTATATCGCACTTGCATGGCCGACATTCGATCCACACATGGCTGCTCATTCATCGCAGCTTCAGATGCAGAAGTGAATTTGTGCAAAAAGTCAGACATTTTCTTTTGAACATCCAACCAAAAATTTTGCTTTTCGGCTCCGCTAACACCTTCTTGCATTAAAAAAACCTCTCGACGCCTCACAAATCCAGTTTGCCTTGCCTAACGCAAAGCAAAAATAATTTGAACGTAAAGCGAACATAAACTGGAAAAAATTTTTTGAACCAATAATAGTTTTTTTTAGGAGTCGGAAATTTTATATCCACGTCCACGAGAAGACACAATCACAGGGTTCTCTGCAGTGTCGTCTCCAATTTTTTTGCGCAGAGTCATCACATGCATACGCACAGTCTCTTGGGCTGCATTAGAGTCGGTATTCCAAAGACGCGCAAACAAAGCTTCCGCGGTGAAGCTCTGTCCTTTGTGCTTCGCCAAAAATTCCAACAAACTGTATTCACGAGGTCGTAATTCTATTTCACTCCCGGCTTTTGTCACCGTTTTTTTAAGAGTGTCTATTTCGAGATCGCGAATTGTAATTTTATTCGTCGAAGAACCCCACGAACCCTGTCTGCGCAGCAGTGCTCGAACTCGTGCCTGAAATTCAATCTGGTCCAAAGGCTTCACCAGATAATCATCAGCACCAGCGTCCAATGCAGTAGCCTTGTCTTTTGAATCATGCCTCGCTGTAAGCATCATCACAAGGGCGCTACCGCCTCGCGCGCGATATTCCTGACAGATTTCTACTCCAGTCCGGTCTGGAAGCATCCAATCCAAAATAAGAAGGTCAAATGCGCCGGTTTTCAAAAACGCACGCGCAGTTTCACCATTCTCTGCCATTTCGACATCGTGCTCTTCTATTTCAAGATAAGCTTTTATGATAGCCCTGAGGTGGCGGTCGTCTTCGACTACCAGTATCCGTGCCATTTGTGCCTGCTGTTCCCTTACTAAGTCGATGGATCTAGATGAAACTTAATTCTATCAGAGCCAAATATCTGGTTACTCTATCGTACTATTATATGCCGTAGTAACATTAAGCAAAAAAGAGAACTTCTTGGATCGAACTGTGAACAGTTCAAATCCAAGAAGCCTCTATTCAGTCAAGCCAGATTTACTGGTCGACAGTCCAGGTGAGAGGCTGGGTATCGATCTTCTGCCGAACGACAGTAGCGACATTGACCATACCTTCAGCTGGCGCCGGAAGCGGCTTGAGAACATCTTTGCCGCTCACATAGGCCCGACCAGCCGTGAGCAGATCTGCCACATCCTGAGCGGTGTAACCGTTTGCAGGAATGAGCTCGATTTCGCCCTTGACCGTTGCAGTGGCGACCAGTTTCGTTGCTTGTGTCATGTGGTGGACTCCTTAGTGTCCCAGCACCGAGTCCCCAGACTTGGGACTCGGTGGATTTCTAGTTTCGTCTGTAGATCAGCCAATCATCAAATGATCAGGCGTTGACCCACTCACATCCACGCATGATGGGCTCGACATCACCGTTCTGGCAGATGCCATCGACATTGATGCGGCCGGAGCCGATCATCCAGTCGACATGCGCGTTGCTCTGGTTGGCGCCACGCGCAACCAGATCTTCCTTCGTGGCGGTCTTGCCGTCGACGAAGCACTTGTTGTAGGACTGCCCGACCGCGATATGGCAGGCCGCATTCTCGTCGAAGAGCGTGTTGTAGAACAGCACGCCGCTCTTGGAGATGCGCGACGAATTGGGCACGAGTGCCACTTCGCCGAGCCGGCGCGAGCCTTCGTCGGTATTGAGCAGGTTCTGGAAAGCATCGTTGCTCTTGTCCGCCTTGGCATCGACAATGACGCCGTTCTCGAACTTGGTGTAGATGTTCTCGACCACCTGACCCTGGAGCGACAACGGGCGCGTGCTCAGTACGTAGCCGTCGACCTTGAGACGATGCGGAGCGCAGAAGACTTCCTCGGTGGGAATGTTGGCGTTGTAAGTGACGCCATTCTTGCCGAGAGTCTCTCCGCCCGCCCAGGCATGTCCTTCGGCCAGACCGACCGTGAGGTCGGTGCCGGCGCCGTAGAAGCGGATGGCCTGATAGTTGCGAGCATTGAGCTGAGCCTTGCGACGAGCGAGCTCAGCATTGTGTGCGGCCCATGCGGCAACCGGGTCTTCTTCATCGGCGCGAGTGGCCTTGAAGATCTCGTTCCAGAGCGCAGCCAGAGCCTGCTTGGGCGGAAGGTCAGGGAAGACCTGCTTGGCCCAGGCGGGGTTGGCGGCCGGAGAGATGTTCCAGTTGATAGCCGCCGACGTGATGTACTCGGCAGCGATCTTGTAGGCGCCGGCGCGAGCCTTGGCCGAACGACCGATGCGCTTGGTGTCAAGCCCGGCGAACTGCCCGGGAATCTCGCTTGTGATGGCCATGCGCGCAGCGTTGTTCTCGAAACCAGCAGCCATGCCCTTGAAGAGCCAGTCGGGAGCGGTGTCGAAGCTGCCGTCGGCAGCAAACTTGACGCGGCTGATGGTGGCAGTGCCGTCGTCGTAGAGCGGCGTGACAAGCGAGGCACCGGCTTCATAAGCATGCCGCGTCACCAGGCGCACCATATCCAGTGCCTCGATCGGGGCGCTGAGAATGACCTGCTGTCCGAGCACCGGACGCAAGCCCACATAAACGGCGACTTTCGCCAGGTTGTCGAGTCGCTTGTCGAAAAGCGAACGAGCAGACTTTTTCATGTGATTTCCTTTCTCGTGTGTTTGATTTTTCAGAGATGAAACAGAGTTGAAATTCAGCTCACGCTGAAAGTCCATGGGTCGCCGCTACCGCTTGTGTTGCGCTTACACACGAGACTCGACAAATGACGGCGAGTGTCGCCCTCACTCGGGAATATGGCGAAACCACCGTGACCAGCGCAAACAGCCCAGGTGATGATAGAGCCTTTGACCAGGCGTCCATCATTTTCCAGCCTCCAGGATGCGGTCGACGTCGTGTTCTTGAGGAACTTAAACTCGACTTCGACCATGTCGGCTGGCAATTGTTCGAGGAACAACTCGAACTCATGCTCGGCTTCGCTCGAAGCTTGAACACCCTGATGAATCTTCCAGAGAACTGGATGCCAACCAGAGTTGCGAGTCATCTTGCTGGAATGACCCAGGAAATCACGGTGGGTGAAAACCAGGTCAACGAAGAGATTCTTGACCTTAAGAGAAAGTTTCATCGAAACTCCTTTCTGAACCTCGGCTTACTTGATCTTGGCCGAGAGTTCTTGCTTGTAACGCGTGAGCAACGAGTAGTAGTTCCCGAAGTCAGCGCGAACCGGCTCGATAGCGCGGATAGCGAGGTCGACCATATGATGAGCCTCGCGATAAAGCTTGCGATCTTCCTGCACCTTGGCGAGACCGTAGTAGGACTCGGCGCAAAGCACGGGAACGTTCGAGTCGCGCGCATAGTTGAGAGCCATTGAAAACTGGTACTCAGCGTCTTCCAGTTTGCCGGAGATGCGAGCCCCTTCTGCCTTGTTGAGCGTATCGTTGATGACATCGACACTGACTCGACGAGTTTTGCGACCACGGCTATCGCCCTGTTGCATGAAAGCGAAGAGAACGAGAACCAGGACTACAGCGCCTATGACATAGTACATAGGGTGATTCCTTTCGTCTGCAGTTATTGTGGGTTCAGAGTATAAAAGTAGAGATGTAAGACAAAATAGGTTTCTAAGACCTAACAAACAAGAGCTAATAAATTCAAATTCAATGGTTCAAGTCTTACTAATGTGTATAAAAGTTCATGATAGAAGCTAGCGCTAATTAGCTAAGCCTCGATGTCAAGAGGATATCAACTGCTTACGCTAAAGAAATTCTTGGGTGTTTTTTATAGCTCGATCCAAAACTTCAATTTGCGAATAAAGTTTGGACATCTCTTCAAGAGTAGCTTTACCGCGCATTTTTTCAATGGTGTCCTGAATTTTCAACTTCTCTTTAACAAGCTTTTGAATTGACAATGATTTACGTGCAGATGCGGCCGCATTCATTTTCAAACGTTCACCCATTTCTTCGAAATTAGGACCCTGCCTCTGTTTACGCAGAACATCTTTGCGAGGTTGGTTAAAACTATTAACGAAGTGATATGCCTCGATTGTGCTCATGAACCTGTTTCCCTGAGCGCCATTTATGCGCTGTTGGAGGTCATGTTCGTCGCTATCCTGGGAAGAAATATTACGTGAATTGCCTTTCAATCGACTTTTCAGCTGGTCCAACCGTTTTTGGCGCTGGTTCATATAACTGTCGTTCATAAACGACATTCCAGCTCCCAAGCCAAAAATCATGAATGGATTGATCATCATCATCGAGGTCAGTGCCATATCTTGATGAGTGCTTGAGCGCTTGCTTTCTATATATTCGTCATAGTCTACAACTTGACCCTTTTCATTTCTCGTTACTAGCCTATCGCCGTCAAGACCGACCATATTGCCCATTCCGTCGTCTTGCCAGTTACTTGCAAGCGAATGCATGTCGGTAAAATTATTTCGAGAATGCGTCGGGGTTTGCTGTTCGACTTCATTTTGTTGACTTAAGGAATTAAAGTTCAGTCCATCCAGAGCCTTATTTTCGACTCTTTCATGATTCGTATTTGAGTTCGCATCAAAAGAAAGCACTAAAGCCCAACCCCTTGTCAATTCGCCATCTGCTCAAGATTAGGACTTTTTTGCCTAGTTGGGAATGGTGAATCCACCACTCGCGGCCCATTTTGCCCTAAAATTAGGGGCATGGATTCGACTGGCAGCTCCAAAAGCCCCAATTTACTAAACCACGCTCTTTTACCCCTCAATGTTATTGAGGATCAGTTTGGGCGCGGGGTTCAATTAATAGGCCAGGTAATCATAATCTGGTTCAAAGCAGTAAGCTGCATGATTCAAGGCAAAATTGACTGGCGCGAAGCATTCAGACAGTGTTATCTGATTGGAAACCAGAGCTTTATCATTGTCAGCCTGACAGCTCTATTTGTCGGCTTTGCTATGTCTCTTCAAATTTCGCGCGAGCTGGTAGCCTTTGGTGGTGACACGGCTATCGGTGGCGTGGTATCGCTTGCACTAGTCCGCGAAATGGGTCCAATCACTGCCGGCGTTATGCTTGCAGGACGGGTGGGCTCAGCTATTGCTGCCGAATTGACCACAATGATGATTACAGAACAAATCGACGCTCTAAAAGTAATGCGAGTTGATCCGATTGAATTCTTGGTAGTTCCTCGTTATATAGCTGGTTTGTTCATGATGCCCGTATTGTCTGTCTACGCCATGACTGTTGGCTTAGTAGCATCAATTTGGATTGCCCAACTGGCTGCCAATCTTCCTCCAGCTACCTTTCTCGATTCGGTCAAACAGACCATCTTAGACCGAGACTTTGGAGTTCACTTTACTAAAGCAATTATCAACGCAACACTGGTAATCATGTTTTCTTGCGCAGTTGGTTTGAATACACGAGGCGGCGCCGAAGACGTCGGACTCGCGACCACTCGCGCTATAGTCTGGATTATGACCACCATATTTATTTTCAACTACGTAGTCACATCGCTGACTTACGCCCCTCGCTAAGAGAGCGCACCATTGGCAGTATCAGAGCAAAACAATCAGACCATGATCGAGATTGATCGAGTGCAAAAAGCATTCGGTAATCATCGCGTGCTCAAAGGTATTTCATTCAAAGTTAAAGCTGGTGAAAGGCTCGGTTTAATTGGACCTTCAGGTTGTGGCAAATCTACCTTGCTCAAAATGATTACCAATTTGCTAATGCCCGATTCAGGCACTGTAACAGTTCACTCCGAAGATGTTGGACTGGTATTTCAAGGCTCGGCGCTTTTGAACTCATTGACTGTTCGCGAAAATTTGGCTCTGGCTCTAAGAAGACGCAAACTCAGTAAAAAAGACGAAGAAAATATCATTCAAGAAAAGCTATCGTTCGTAGGACTTTCAGACTTTATAAACGCCTATCCTACACAGCTTTCAGGTGGACAACAGAAACGAACAAGTTTTGCCCGCGCAATCGTAAATGATCCCAAAATAATTTTGTACGACGAGCCAACCACTGGATTGGACCCAGTGATGTCAACAATTATCGAAGATTACATGATTAAACTTGGGGAAGAATCAAACGCAGCCGCTATCGTCGTAACTCACCAGTATTCAACCTGGACACGCACAGCCGAGCGCATTTTACTGATGCACGATGGCAACGCCGTATGGGAAGGAACCCCGGAGGAAGCACTTAAATCTGACAATCCATATATGAGACAATTTGCACACGGGTACAGGGAGGGACCGATGCTCGAAGGCATGATTTAGCAAATTCGAGTAATCAGAGCATCAGGACATGGCAAAAGAAATTCAAGTAGAAACCACAAAACCCGGCAGCGATAGACCCAATCGCCGCTCCACCGACCAGATCAAAAGACCTAACTATGAGTTTCGGGTCGGGCTTTTTGCCACAATAGCCACAATTTTTCTTCTGTACGGTTGGACCTGGCTCAAAAGTTTTTCGATTCTGCACCCACCGCAAATGATACAGGTGCAATTCCATGACATTGCCGGACTTACTAAAAACGCTACGGTAAACGTGAATGGTGTGCGCGTAGGAACAGTTGATGACATCGGACTCAAAGGCAAAGGTCAGGTTTTACTACGACTAAAAATCAAGACAGAAGAAATTACCGTTCCTAAAGGATCAAAATTTACTATTCAAACCTTAGGGCTTGTCGGCGCTAAATACGTTGAAATCTCGCTTCCCGACATGGTGGAAGGCGAAAATCCACCGCCCCCAATTGAAGCAGACGAGCTTTGTATTGGACAGGATCCAGTGCGAGTCGAGCTTATCATGAATAAAATTGCCACCAACATCAACGACGTAATCGGCGAAGGCAAAGACGCTACAGCATCAAGAGACGGCCTGAAAACAGCTCTAAGCGAATCTGGCGAAGCAATGACAAATATCCGCGAAGCTGCCAGCAAGATGAACAAAAGCCTGGATGGCGTTGCTGATGCCGTTACAAGTATCAAAGAAACATCGCACCGCTTTGGCGTCACAGCTGATCACTACGGTCATACAGCCGCAAACGTAGATCGCTTCTTTTCTAGAGGTGATGAGGCAGCATCAGAAGTGGCGGCTCTTGCTCGCGACTTGCGCAAGACTTCGGGCAACTTGAACAAAATGATGTCCAATCCAAATTCGATGGGCGAATTGCGTGAAACCGTTCGCATGGCGCAAGAAACAGCAAATACAATCAAATCAGCCATGGCAGATTTGAACACGACACTCAAAGACGAACCTTTAAGACAAAATATCATCACTATTCTCGATAAAATCAATACTTCAACCAAAGACATTGCAGCATCGGTAAACTCCGTAGAAAAAATCACAGGCGATAAAACATTACGCAGCGATGTCAAAGAAGCAGTCGGCAACCTCAAAGACGCCATGAGCAAACTAGATGTAGTGCTTGGCGATCCTAATTTCAAAACCGATTTAAAAACCACTATGCTCAAAGTCAATTCAGCAGCAACCAATATTGATGTTGCCGCGAAGCAAATGAATCAAATAATGGGTAAGCGAGCCCCGCTCATTCACATGATTTTTGGTAGACCTGGCAAAGTAAAAGTAGAAAAAGAAACTGTCACCGAAAAGAAAAGCGATACCGATGGTGATGGCAAGCTCGAAAACACTAGAATCAGAATTAAAGAAACAACCAAAGAAGAATAGAAGGACATGACCACATACGAAGCTGTAATAGGGCTTGAAGTTCACGCCCAGCTCAAAACAAAATCAAAAGCTTTTTGCTCATGCTCAACTGAATTTGGACAGGACCCAAATGCTCAGGTTTGTCCAATTTGCCTGGGTATGCCGGGAATGCTTCCAGTCTTAAATGCTGAGGCTGTAGAATTGGCTATTAAAGCTGGTCTTGCTCTCAACTGCACTATTGCAGAACGAACAAAATTTGACCGAAAGAACTATTTTTACGCTGACTTGCCGAAAGGTTATCAAATCTCTCAATATGATGAACCGATTTGCAAAAACGGACATTTAGTCATAAGCGGAAAAACTGTAAGAATAAATCGAGCACACATGGAAGAAGATGCAGGCAAGCTCGTTCATGCTGGTGCTGCAGGATTGCACGGGTCAAATTACACTCTGGTCGATTACAACCGCTCAGGAGTTCCCTTGCTTGAAATAGTTAGCGAACCAGACATTGATAGTGCCGAACTTGCACGTGACTATTTAACCGAATTGCGATCCATTCTCAGATATCTGGATGTATGTGACGGCAACCTTGAACAAGGCAGCTTCCGCTGCGATGCAAACGTTTCTATTCGTCCTGCTGGAACGAAAGAACTCGGTACTAAAGCCGAGGTTAAAAACGTCAATAGCTTCAAAGCAGTTTATAGAGCCATTCAATACGAAATTGAAAGACAAGAACAAGAACTTCGGGCTGGCAATGCAATCAAGCAGGAATCGCGTCTTTGGGATGAAGCTTCCGGTAAGACATACTCCATGCGCTCAAAAGAAGACGCTCACGATTACAGATATTTTCCCGAGCCGGATTTGACACCAGTTGTAATATCAACTGAGCATGTAAAAGCCGCTAAAGAGAAGATGCCCGAACTGCCAGAGCAACGACGTTCGCGATACCACACGCAGCACCAACTAACAACTGACGATGCGGCAGTTATTGTCGAAAACAAAGACATGAGTGATTTTTACGACCAGTTCCTCGATATCATAAACAAATTGACTGCACCACCCTCAATGGCAAAAACAGCAAGCAATTATTTAATTGGTCCTGCAACTGCTTACTTAAACGATAACAAACTCGATTTCACTCAAATTAAAATGACTCCAGCGGCCCTCTACGAGCTAGTTTTAGCAGTCGAAACTGGAAAGCTTGGTTCTACCAATGCAAAAAAATTGCTTGTGACACTGCTTGAAAAAGGTGGTGAAGTAGCCACACTTATCGACAAAATGGGACTTGCTCAAGTGAGCGATGCTGGAGCAATTGAAGCTGTAGTGCTAGAAGTACTCTCGCGTTCGCAAGCTCAAGTAGAAGAGTACAAACAGGGTAAAGTAAAAGTGCGTCAATATTTCTTTGGTGAAATAATGAAAGCAATGAAAGGCAAAACTGATCCCAAAATCGCTAACGAATTATTGGATAAACACTTGCCACCCTCAGGCTAGAAGATACGCATTGCGGGTATGGTAGTTAATGTGCAGATGAAGAGCATAATGAAGCAATTGAGCCCAGTGAAGACACTTTCGGTCTTCTCTATGCTTGCTTTTGCTTTCGTTTTCAACGCATCGCCAGGGCAGTCCTATCATTTCGAAGGGTATTACGCACCGACACCACTTGTTTCGCCTTTGCAAGATAACCTGGTCTACACTCCTGTTGGAACAGGATTAGTGACGTCTAAAGCGGGTTTTCGGGTACACCCGGTGACTGGAAAACACAGCTTTCATTCTGGAGTAGATCTCAAAGCAAAGCTCAATGACAGGGTCTACAACTTACTACCAGGTGTCGTCACACGTGTGGGATATCGCGGAAATCTAGGCGTGGCGGTGGAAGTTTATCATCCGTACCCAAACGTAAAAACTATCAATGGTCACTTAAATGCTTATTCAGTGCTTCCTGGACAATGGGTGGAGCGTGGTCGAGTGATAGGATATGCCGGCTCTACGGGTCGTTCTACGGGCGTTCACCTGCACTACACGGTAATAAAAGCCGACTCCAAAGAATATATCGAGCCAATGGATTTTTTAAAATTAGTGCCGCACTATATGGTGGCTCTTCGCACAGCTCAAGTTCAAGCTGCAATGCAAGCCAATCTCAAACGGATGCCTAAGCCTGCAGAAAAGCCGGAAGACTCAGAATCGGAAGATTTGCCCGACGGAGATGAGTCGGGCTAAAAGTTAGCGCTAAGTGTGCTAACCCTTGAATCTGCCATAAATAGAGAGCTTTCGACTTTTATTAGTTATATTTATCGCCCTTTGCGTTGAAAGCCCCTGTCCTGAGCCTGGAAAATGGATTTATCTTTTGATTCTCTTTCCACTCGCTTCTATCTCGTAAATCAATCTCGCTCTAAATCTCGCAACCAACTCGAACCCTAACGGAGGTTCTCATGCTCACGTCCATTCTGAGCGCATTCGCATTCGCTGGATCGATGCTCGTCTACACTGTCTTCGTCATCGCCAGCCTGGTCGCAGTCGCTATCTGCTTCGCAGCCTGCGCTTGCCAGATCATGCTCTGGATCCAGAAGTACGGCTTCACCGACAACTTCGTCAACAACAGCTGCTTTCTGGGCGCCCTCACCGGCCTCGTCTGGAGCATCACCGCGATCAACTACGTTGGTCTCGGCTCGGCTTTCCTCAGCATCCTGGGTCTGTGTGCTGCGATTCTGTTCGCTGCCTGGGCCATTTGGATGGCCGACGGCTTCAAGGCCCGTCCCATTCCCGACTGGGCCTGAACCAGACCATCTGAACTGAATCATTAAGACCGGGGGAGCAGCCTAAAAACAGCTGCTCCCTCCATTCTTAAGTGGCCAAACAGGATTTGTTTTTAAACGCTTAATACTACAAATTATAGTAAAAACATCCAACCCGCATAATTCACGAGAGTGATACTAAAGTAAGTTGAAATGCCCTGTCATTT
>CAZFKB010000047.1:0-24126 GCA_964519785.1 uncultured Candidatus Obscuribacterales bacterium
ACAAGATTTCGATTAGAAAAATGTTTGTACCAAAAAATTTGACTGCCAGCCGAGACCAAATTTCCTTCCGCCGCAAAGTCAAACATAGTGTCAAAATAGTCCTGTGCTCTTGCAATTTCTTTTTCGCTCAAATGCAGAAGCTCTGGATTTTTTCTTACCATCCTGGACAGCTTGTTCATTGAAGAACGATTGAATACATCGCTGTAGCCTATGAGGTTATGAATTGCGTTCGCACCATTGATAAGCCCCATGGCATGCAATTTTGAGACAGCATATTTGAAAAGTGTATTTTCATTACCTTTCAATGAGCGCCCGGCTATTTTCAACTGAAGCAGCAAATAGAGAGCCAAATGTCCGCCTATTTGTAAATTGTGCAATTGTTCGTGTGCTGCCACTCCTGGCAATCTTTTGATATTAGCTGGAGTGCCAAGCATTTTGGGATGCAAATACATCACATGATCAAATTCCGACCAAGACGCAGATGTATAAAGACCATACTCAAACGCAATAGAAATCTCATTGAGTCCACGTTTGCGGCGGAATTGATTTATGACACCTACCAGCTCATTTCTCCTGGCTTCAATTATCCTGAAATAATCATGTGCCTTAAGTCTCTCTTCGAGTTGTGATTGCAACAATCCAAGCCGCTCTTTAAGTTGAGATTGACCAAGACCAGATAACAGGAGTTTCTGCCTTTCCAGCTCAAAGTCATAGTAAAAGCGCTGCGGCTCAGCTCCCAGATCTTTCCAAGATTTGGTTACTGCTTCTATCGTATTTACCAGTTCAACTCTGCCAGCCTGGTCAAAATGAGCAAACTCCCTTTCCAGATTACGCACTGATTCAACTCGTTTTACAACGGTATCAAGGCTTCTGGTAACGGTTTCTATTACAGAAGGAAAAGCTAGTTTCAATTCATCAGGTGAATAATTTCCTGATGAATAACCACGTATAGCAGCACGTACAGCCGCATACAATTCATGCTGAGCATCGGATTCTTTTGTATGGAGTCCACCTTGTTCTCGAGCCAGAAAAACACCATAACGCTCGGCAAACTGCTCTTGTGTCATCGAGCCGCCTGCTCTTGCTGCAATGTCTTTATTCAAGCTGCCAGACAAAGCGGCATCAAGCTCCTGCTCATCGTGCATGACTTTGAGAATATGGCCTATTTCATGAGATAAATTGCCAGGTAAATTTTGATTGACGATACTTTGCTCTACATTAGCCGGTTTCTCCACAACCACAATTTTGTTATTTCGTGGATTCTGATGATCCATGATGACAAACGTCTGCATATCGGCAAACGTTCCTCTTGTACCCCATCCCATAGGAACCTCATTGCCCAAGCCAGGAAAGATCTCATCAATATTTTTGACTATGACAACTGGAACGCCGAGTTCCGCAAGCATCACGCGATCGTCTGTAAACTGGCTTAAATAGCGGCTAAGAGTATGATCCACCCGCTGGACAAAATCAGTAGAAACAGATTGAGTGTGAGAAATAGGAATTGTGTCGCTCTTATTTCTAAACTCAATCAGCTGCAATTCCGGCTTAGTTATTGAAGCCGCATCTTTATCAATTCCACTCTTATGAGCAGTCGGACTTACTTCGGCCGGTGCTCGGCTTACTGTTACAGTATCGTCGCTCAAAATAAGAGCCTTTTGTAATCTTGGATCTGTCGCTCTGTTCCTGTTGCCCAAAGTACTGCGATAGTACGACATTGCATCCTGAATGAGTGTTGCAACTTCAACATTTCTTCGCGAACCAGACAAAATCATTCGCATTTGATGAAGGTGATAAGCATGCACCTCCGGAGTGACACGCGGGTCAATACGTCCTGGCTGAAAGAATGGGCTTGCTAAAAATTGGATATCACCCAAGCCATCAAGTATAGTATCGCGAATAGGATCTAAATCTCGCCCTATAAATTGATCGGCTTGAACATACAGCTTACGAACGAGATGGTCCAAAGCCAATCTTTCATCATCAAGAGTAGTCTTAACTTCTTTGACTAAAGAGTTTCCATCACTTAAATGACTCACTTCTTCAATACTGCCATCAAGTCGAATAATCGATTGGGAATTACCATCGCTTCCATACTGGCGCAAAGAAATCAACGTTCCGTCTGCTTCATAAATAGGTTCGAAGTATCCCTCGATTTTCTGTGCTTTACCCTCATGCCATAGATTTACTGAAGAGATCTGTCCATCACTGCGCTCTATTTCGAGTAATTTTGTTGCTGTTGCAGACTGGCTGGCCACTATCTCGTCTTGAACTATCAGTCTTGCCGAACCATCGCGCGTGACCTCCATCACTACATCTGGATTGGTTGTGACAAAGCGCCTGGTACCACCAATATATGTGGATTCACCCGCAAAATCACGTTCTGAAATGTGGATAGTTGGAATCTCTTTGATACCGCGCTTTTCTAACGAATCCGTGGCACCATGCAAAAGACTTACTGCCGCAAAAAACGGATCCCAAACGCTTTGAGCGTGAGAGATTCCCATGAATAGTCCATCTTGCCTGAACTCGCTGCGCAAACTGTTCATCATTGATTGAAAATGGAAGAAATACTGAGTCTTCAATTCATCAGAATAAGGTCCATCCATGATGCGCTGCATGATTTGCTTGGCGTCTCTTTGAAGCAAAGCATTTTCATTTTGTACATAATGATTGTATTGAGTTATGTGGTCATCTCGCAGCCTGCCGCTTTCAAACTCGCGCTCCAGATGCACGACTTTTTGAACAGACTTTTGAACGGGTGCTTCATCTGGAACATATTGCACCACTAATCCCTGGTCTGGCAATGAAGCAATAGAACGCTCAACAGCCTCTTTTGCTTCAGACAAATTGAGGTCTGAATACCTGGGTCTGCCATTTTGATCAAAACCGTCTAGGTGATAATAAGTAATTTCGTCCAAACCGCGATGTTCTTCAACTACACTATCGAGCCTTACTACAAGCTTTTGAACATTTCTAGCTCTTTGGTCTGAATCCGGCAGGAAAGTCATGAATTGATGATCTGAATCAACAGTCACGTATGACAAATCATCATTTTTTCCAGCCCCGGCTCGTGTAAACATTGTTGAGTTTGGTTCAACCGGCACGAACTCATGTTCGTTAACGACTAGTTTTTGAATCACGTCCAGATCTTTGTCAAAAACAAAACCAATATGAGTCTGATTGTCAGCCGATATAGATTGAATCACTCGATAATTGTCTATCAATCTTGAATTATCACGCGCATCGATAATAACGCTTACTTTGCTTCGATCAGATTCAAACTCAGAGGCAAGATGACGCTCTTCTGGTGGAACGTTATAGTCGTTCAATTTATTGAGACGAGTGCCATTGTAGACTCCGTTAGTTTGTTCATTGGCACGCTGCAACATCTGCCAGGCGTCTGTTTCAAGCTTCAAATACTTGTATGCATGAGACAAGGTAAGCATGTCAGATTTGACTCCACGCTCACCCATCAAGAAATTGAAGTGGGCAAGAATGGCATTTAAATCATTCAGTCTTTCAAAATTATTGATTGACCCACTTTCTAGTTTGTTCAATCCAGTAACTTCAAAGAAATATTCTAGTGCATCGTTGACATCGCGCAAGCTCTGCTCAAGCGGCTGCACTGTATCAGTAGAGCGAGCGATCGATTTCTGAGTTTCGACCTTTTCGTAAAACTTGGCAAGACGCCTTTGTGCGGTCAAAAGATTGTCATCTAAATCTTCTGGCTTTTGCAGCTGCACTTCTTGCGGTCTGCCGGGTTTTACTATTCCGGTGTCTTGAACGATTGGAACATCTCTTACTCTTTTTCCGGTGAACGAGACTATTTTGCCATCGTCATTATTGCCACCAGATTTAGCGGCAGCCGCTTCACCGCGATTGCGATTTAAATTATCAAAGTGTGTTTCTCTCTGGAATTGCTCATCACCAACTCGTGCTCTGTATTCAGCAATTAGACCTTCCATTTTTCTTGGGTTGCGCCAAATTTCGATGAATTGTTTATGACCATCCGCTAAACGCGATTGACCATAATAAGCCAAAATCTCAGAGCGACGAGTCCAGTATCCAGACTTGTTTCCATCTCTTATTTGTGCCTGATGCAAACCGTCCAGTTCGCGGTGCAACGACAGTCTATTGTTTTCAACAGCCTGAATCAAACGACTGGAAATAGATGCCGGATCCTCTCCAGCTCTAAATGACCAGTTACCATCTGGTTGGGCGATTGCTCTTTGTAATACCGACCGCATCGAAGAATCGCCAAGTAAAAGATCGATTGCTTGCTCACCAAATAATCTTTTAGTCAGTTTTGTCAAAGGAGTTGTGCCACTTGAAGTTGTCAGACTCAAAGGTGAACCTGACCTTGCATTTGGCTCAACCAGACGTCCAAGCAAATTCTTCAAGGTTAACCAATTGACTTCTCCACCCTGCTGTGCCGCCAATAACTCGCGCTCCAGTGCCGCACCAAACGACGATGCTACTCTGGAAGAGTTAAATAATTCGCGCTCCTGCTCTGAAATTTCTTGCGATTGTCTTCGCAGCAATGCTATTTCTCTTGCGTGTTCTTTTTGTTTTGCGCTTAGAAGTAATTTGTCCGATGAATCTTTTGAATCGTTTTTGATTTTCTCAAGCGAATCAAGCACTCTAAGCAGCCATTTAACAGACAACTTAGTTGGGGGCACCGAGCCTTGTTGGCCTTGCAGTTCAATATACTTAGCAATAATTCCACTAACTGCCGGTTGAGCAGAAATTTCGGCAATTATTTTTTGTAATTCTTGTTCGTCTGTTGCTGATCTCAAGATTTGACGTGCTGCACTTGTATCATCGAGCAATCTGTTGATACCGGAAACAGTATCAGGCAAGTTTGTAAAATGGCTCTCTATCGCCAAGCGAACATGCAACAAATCTTGCAGCATGTGGACATTTTCGTGAGACACGATAGCAAGTGCCATCGGCATGGTTTCTGGCCTCATGAACATCAATGCGTTCAAGTTGAACTTGCCTTCTCCAGGTAAAAAAGTTCCCCAGTTATGAGCTGAGTACAAAACAGAAAAATCAGCAGGCGGATAACCAGCATCTTGCAGTATTTGATTAAACTCAGCTGCAACTTTTTCGCGGGCAACTCTGCTCATTTCAAGGTGCTGAGCTCGTGCGCTTCGCATATATTCAAGACGTGCCTGAGTCATGCCTCTGTCTAAACCAGCCAAATTGAATTGCTGATTGATTATGTCTGCAAAGTCATCAACAACTCCTGTGACACTCGCCTTCGTTCCCTCGATTGCGCTAATGATTGTTCGTTCAATATAAGTATCGATTGCCCTTTGAATCGACTCGGGACTACGATCCCCTCTTTTCAAATACGGTGCTTCGCCAACACCTGGCTCTTCTAAGAACTTGAGACCTATCTCTGAACGCCAAAATTCTCTGGTAGACGTGCTCAAGTAATCATGGGCATTTTGCATAACAGAGACAAATGCAAGCCACTTCTCTTTCGAACTTCCAAACAAATCCTTGCGCTCGAGTTTCGCCCATGACTCGTCTTGTAACTCTCTGGCTATGCGATTTGCGACGTCTTCTAATCTTGCGATGATTGCTGGGGCATCGGGATAGAATTCTCTGAACTGACTTTGCAAAGCGTCGAGCTGAGCACCCCGCGGCGGCTCCAGACCAACAGGCGTATACTGCTCCCAGCGCTTAACAGGATTAGTCACAGGCTCATATGTTTCGAGAATTTCTGGCAAAACCGCTTTTTGTCGTTGGTTTTCAACTTTCTCTGCAACTTGCCTGAAACTCAATACTTGAGCGTCTTTAACCTCGCTACCTATTATTTCCAATCTGCTACCTTCAGCAATTTTGAAAACAGGAGCATTCATTATCGGGTCATCCGGATTAGCCTGGAAGCGACGACGAACAGTATCTTGAATATTTTGCAAGAACATTTGTACTTGTTCGCTCGGATGAGCAGTTAGAGGCTGATTGCTTGCAGCAGCTTTCTTAACCATCAATGGATCAAAATAAGTCTTGTCTCCAAAAGCGATTCTTCTAGCCTGATACAAGAACTCGGATATTTTGTAATCGGGAACCCCAGCGTTTTGCAATTCCTTTATAAATCGCGGAATTGCAACTTTAAGCAGATTTTGGCGAACCGTAGCATAAGGGTCCACTACTTCGTCTGCTGACCATAATTGTCTCAACACCTGCTCCAATCGTTCTTGTTCAAGCGTATGAGCCAGTCGTTCAACTCTAACCTGGCGAACGCCATCATTTTTGACTGTAAATGTTTCACGAGAACCATCCAATCCAAAAATTCTGACTACGCCTCCCGATTCTGGTTCGAATTGAAAATATCGATTATTGACCAGAGTCAATTTGCCTGGTCCTAAATTTTCGTCCTGAAGACTGGACGACAGGCGATTTCTAAGGATATAAGAATTCGACTGCTCGTCTAATAGAATTGCCAAATCGGTGGCACCATCTGTGATGTTTTGAATTCTAAATCCGTTTAATAGATGTCCTTGACCATATTCTGCTCGAATAACAAAATCTCTAACACCATCTGTCGATTTAGCTAAAAGAAAACGTCCATCTTTGTGAACTTGCATTTGATCACTCAGGTCAAAATGCAACTCAATCGAAGAATCAGTGGTGGCAACGACATTGATATCGCCTACAAATTTTTCATCCAGGGTTCCGCCCCGCACAAGACGTAATTCGAGATCTTCGCCAATCAAATCGGGTACGACTTTTCTAAGTTCACCAAGACGTTCGTAGACTTTGGCAGCAGTTAGCCAATCTGTTAGAGGCATTTCAAAACGCTCTGTAAATGCAGAGATATTGTCTAGCATCACTTCATGAGCACTGCGCATAAACAATTGCATGTGATGCAATACTGCTGCCATTTGAGCAGTTTTCAGATTCTCCGCAATGGTTCCATCAACAATCGGTTTTAGAATCGCATAACTACTTGTCCGCTTAATTTCAGGAATTCTTTCGAGCAATTGCGATAGGGCTTGCACTTCCTTTTCAAAATTTTGTTTGCCATAAGTAATACTAGAATCTGAATTGATTCGATAAAATTCACCGCCTGCGGTCAGAACTTGACGTGCTCCAGACCCTGGATGACGGGCAAAGAGCAAACTTCCGTCATCCATGTGAATGAATTTGTCACCTGTTGCAACACCATCCACAGGTGGACCCTGCACTGCTGTAATAACGTGAACTGGAGCTCCAGTAGTGCTCTTTCCATTTGGATCTATGACAGCTGTAAAACCTATTCCAGATGCTGTCTGCACAGTCAAATTGCCATTTGCCTGTTTTGCGAAAAATCCACCGCCAGAATATCCAGCCATCACAAACTTATCGTCTAACTTGTACAAAACGTTTCCATAAATGTCTTCGACTATTGAAACGCGAGGATTACTGGTCGGATGAATTATCGATCCATCGCGAGCAGAGATTTCTGGCTTATCGGATAAGCTTACGCGAGCTGTCAAATTGGATGGAAATTCAGCCAAGTTATTTTGAGCGGCATATTCTCTTGCAGCAAACAATTTTCTTGAAGTCTCGATAAAACTGACCGCTTGCTTAACACGAGCTGGGCCTGCAGCGTCGGCTCTATGATGACCTTGTAAAATCGATCTAACATGATGCGCAACGGCAGCCACTTCAGCTTGAATTTCTGGTGTCATGCTAAAGCCGACTTTACTGAAAAGACGCACGAATTCTGGAATAACTAAAAAGCGTGATTCCTGGCTAAGATCTGCGTCAAATTTTCTTGCAACAGTCTCAATATAACTGCGGATCGACGCAGTTAAATCGGGGTCCCAGCGACTTCCTTCGCGATACATTTCATTTAGTGCAATCAACTCGCTTGCATAATTGAGATTGGAATAACTAACAGTCTCAGGTATTCCATCATGGCTGTGAGTAAGTGTTTCGATTCCACCTTCTGGACGCAAGATTTTTACAGTTCTGGCAGGACTTTTTGCGTCTTTTGCAATCATGAAATGTAATGAACCATCTTCTTTTATACTGGTCGAATAAATTTCATTTTTGCTCGCTGGCATAAACGCGACATTACTATCACCAAAGCCTGGCCAATCTTTTTGGCCGAAAAGTGATTCACCATTTTTATTGAAAACAGCTTTGACGTTTCCATTCGGGTGAAATTCATATATCAGTGAAAGGTCACCTTTTGGTCCAAGGACATAAGCCCAATTTCCATCGCGGACCATAGCGTTGCCGGATAGTCGATCGAAAACTACAGATACAAGCCCACCCTGAGATGCTACTTGCTTGACTAAATGTTCTTGTTTGATTCCATCAAGAGAACCGCGATACAATTCGCTGCGCTCCAGTCTAACTAGAGCGATTTTGTCATCGAGTAAATTGATACTGTTTTGCTGGTGGTGCAAAATTTCATTTGCTTGAAGTCTTGCGCTGGCAACTGCTCTATAAGTGTCGACCGGGTGTTTGAGACCCATTTCAACCAAACTATTCAGCTCGGCAGTTTTGATACTTTCGCCACCAGAAATAGTTTCAAGTTTGCGTTGCAACATAAACATGAATTTGGCCAGGTCTTTGACCTGTTCTGCTACAGGCACATTTATTAAAGGATGACCAGGAATCAATTCTTGACCGCTTACTGCGCGCAGATATTTTTGTGCCTCATGCATGACAGTGTCCGCAACCCGCACGCCATCTGGCATTTCTCTGAGTGTTTCTGCAAATTTATTCAAATGAGCAGTTACCAGGTCTAATGAATAGTGATCATTTACTTTGAACTGATTGAATTCAACTATATGCCCGCCGCCCAGACGAGCACCTCTTCCCTTATCGAATTCAGGGCGAATAGGAGTAAGCGCGGCTCTGTTAGAACCAGATTGAACCGCGGACTCAGAGAGTGCTTGATTGCGGGCTTGTTTCATAGCTTGAAAGTCTATGACTGTGCTTGCTTGGTTGTTTGTAGGATGTGCAGCTCTCAAAGCCAATTCGCCATCAGGTCGACTGGACATCAAAAGTTCTGGGTTAGCCGAAAGATTTAAATCGGGCAGATACTTTTCAAACAACGAGTACGCACTTGGAAATGCTGATTGCAATTCATTTTTAGAATAACCAAATAACGGTTTGTCTCTAGCGGCACCATAAAAAGTGGCAAACCATTCGTGCGCAGCATCCTCTACATTGAAGTGATTCCCGCCATGCTCAACCATAAGCAGAGGTGCGAATTTCTCCTCGAATAACTGCCTGAGTGGAATAGGCCATCCATCTATATCGGCTTGGATTGCACTTCTTATGTTGGAATCAAAACCAGGCTCAGATTGCATTTCTTTGAGCAAATGTCCAATTTCATGAGTCAGATTAGCTTCCAGATTCTCATTAACTACTCGTTGGGGAAGATTTCCAGGCTTTTCAATAATGACGATTTTGGTGTTTGCTGGATTCTGTCTGTCAATAATTGAGAAGGCTTGAAGGTCTCCAAAATTACCCATTTTGACATTCCAGCCCATAGGAGTCTGGGCACTCATTCCGGGCAAAATTTCTTCTATGTTATGCACTACAACAATAGGCACCAAAGCCTTCTTCAGATTGCCTTGCTCCACCGCACCTGCTCTGGAGTGTTCATTTAATGCCCGATCGACAAGTTGAACAAATTCTGGGCTTACTCTTTCGCTTTGCAGTACTCTTAAGTCAGTGCGCAGATTCTGAGCCTCAATGAGACGCGCGGGTTGTGCGCTCCAATTTCCGTAGTTTACAAAAGCCGAATCATCCAACACCAGCGAATGAGCGAGTCTTGGATAATCCAGAGTTTTCATGTTTTCATAAATTGATTTTCTATCAGCATAGACCCATACTCCATCGCGGTCGCGATATCTTTCCATGATATAAATTCTTTTATTGAGCCCATCGATAAAGATAGGTAGACTGTCATGATAACCTTGAGACCAGACTCCTTGCGGTGGAGGAGCGACCGAGTAGATGTGGCTTGCTACCACAACTTCCATTCCAGGATATTTAGCTGAAATATCCTGCCCCATTTCTCTTAAGGTTTCACCCGCCCAATGCAAAGTCACCGCATCAACCTGAGGGGTACTCGAAAGTCTGACACCACCAATCTCTGCCACTGCATTTAGTGGCATGGCTACCATTTCAGTTAAGTGCGGAGCATACTTGGCTTGCTGAGCACTTCGAACTGCATTCTTATCGCTAAAAGGAACTTTAAAACTTTCGTCAATCCACAATCCAGTAACATGGTCGAAACCTTTAGGTCTACCCAGTAAATTATCTAGTCCTGTAGACAGTCTCTCCAAATAACTATTTAAATATGCATTCCAATCTTGTTGAATCTTTTCATTCAATCTAAGCAAGCGAAATTCTAAATAGCTGGCAATAGCAGCGCTGGCTGAAGCATAATCGAAATCAGCCTTGTAACCATCCAGACCAAAAGTCTTGGCATTCCACTGGGATAGTAATTCTTGCAATGTATAAAACTGGGAACTTTGACCTTTGCGCAAAGGAATCAAAGTATCAGCGCCTTTGTCAAAGTACAAAGCTATTGTGTCAAGTTGTCCGCTTTCAAGAGCTTGTTGCCACATTTTCAAATTTGAATGAACAGTGGATTTCCCAAAAGCAGTCTGGTCTTGGCACCTTCTCAGCAAGCTGTCGATACTGTGAGCTAATTGCTCTACCGCTGCGGTTTCTTGAGTGGTGGTTCGATAAACAATTGACGCGTCAATTATCTTTCTTGCGTGAATTCGTTCTTCCGGCAATAGTGAAAGTCTGTCTTTGTGAATCGAGAATATCGAATCGACAATTTTTTCAAACTCAGGTCTGATTTCTTCAATAATTTCACGCGAATAATTCAAATCACGAGCTAATTTTTCAAGTGCATAATTAGAAATTGCTCTTGGATTTATTAATGGCGCTTCTCCAACATAACGAGGCGGATTCTCACGTAAAAACTGATCTATGTAATATCTGGCGGACCATTCAGTCTGAATCAAATGATCCCATTCATGGATTGTTGTATTTGCAAGGAAAGGACTGCCACCTTCTCCTGCTAGCATCTGCCTATCTATATATATCCGCCTGGTTAGGGGTAAATAGTAGCTTCCCTTATCTTCAGACCGACTCACTCTCACCAATGGTGAAGTGAGGTCATGACTTATTATTCTTCCATTTGCGTCTCTAATAACAGCATGGCGTTCGAGTAGGTTTTGTATTTGAAGAGCACGCGATTCCAGCTCGCCTTCAAGTACCCTATCCAGTCGCGACCGCGTGGCCAACACCTCATCAGACTCTCGATTCAAGCGATACAAAGTTGAACCTGGAGTTCTGAATTCTCTGTCAATCTGTGCTTCGGTATAACCATACAAGTCTCTGAGTCTGGATTCTTCAAATCTTAGTTGTGCTGCAATTTTCGATGCATCATATCTAAGTGTTTCGACTTGTTGCATCAATGGATGAAGCGAAGCCCAAGTGCTTCTTGTTCTATCGATATCTCTGCGAATACGTTCGACTGAATTGCCTGTAAAGAACCAGTGGAATCTTTGAATATCTGCCATCTCTTCTTTGGATAAAGGCAATATCTCGGGGCGCCAAACTCGCGAACGAGCTTCGCCAGCGCCAAACAAATTTCCAGGACGATCTTTACCTAGTGGAGAAGTCTTAACCAGGCGCACCACATTTGATGGCTGTATTGGAACAGCGGATTTTTCGAGCGAGACACGAGAAGCGTCTGATGCAATTTCTTTTCCATTTCTGGTTAAAACAAGTTTTCCATCAGGCTCTTTTACTACGACCAAAGCAGAATCTTGTGTGCGATAAATTATTCTACCGTCAGGTAATTGCTCACCAAAAACTCCGTCCACTCTCATTTGCAGTTGGGCTTTTTCTTTGGCTGCTATAGCATTAGTTTGACGAGCGTGGGCAATAAGATTAGAGACGGCTGCTGCTTCTTCGAGAAAAGCCATAGCCTTGTCGAATCTTTGTGCCCAGCTTTGAGGTGAGGCATCTTTTGCAGAACGCAAACCAAGCACTATCAAATTAGCCTGGTGTAAATAAGCAGCTCTCTCTTCTTTTGGTACCTGGAATGAGAACCGGCTCAAAATTCCATCGTAGCTCTTTTCTTTCAGGGCAGGCACATTGTGTCTTAAATCTGAAAAGTTGTTCGCCGCTATGTCATAATCCAAACCGTGATAAGTGACGATTGCGTCACTGCCACTCACTTCTCGGACACCATCAGCCGACCAGATTATTCTTGTTTTATTAGAATCACCAAGCTCGTTAAAAACTACCCGATTGAATTCACCGATTTGAAACGCCGTGCCAGAAGGAGGAAATCCTTCGAGTGCCTCGGCACTGCGACTTCTCAAAGCACGAGTCACACTCGACCATATGCCTGAACTTTGATTGAAAGAATGTTTCAAAATGCTCGGATTCAAAGGGTCAGCTGAGAGAAGTAGATGACCAGAATTATTTCGCCCCTGGATAAATCTAGTCACACCGTCTTTGAGTAAAATCCAGTTACCTCCAGCATCTCGTCTGACTTTGACAGAGGAATCACTTGTTGCAAACTCGACAAATTTAGAGTCGTCTACAAGAACGAGCTTTTGCCAGTCGAAATGAGGAGTGAAATGCGCCTGCTCTGATACCAAGCCTGGCTCGAGCTGTCTTACAGTGTGCAAAAGTCGAGTGATCTGGCTTGATGTATCCAAGAAAGATCTGACAGCATCGCTGCGCACAGCGGTGTGAATTTGCTCGACACCTGGCGTATAGACACCTTCATAAAGAGCACGTACGTGACGCAATGTGGCCCCAAGTGCTTCTTTGGTCTTCAAAAGAAAATCGTAGTTAGAAATCGAACCGAAACCACCTTGCAGTTTGCTGGGATCGGTGAATAACTTGAGATAATTTTCTAAAAACTGAACAACCATTGTTCCTGAAACAACTTCGCCATCCTTGCTAAGCGAGCCTAAGAATTTCCTCAAAGGATGTTCTAAGCTAGTAGCTAATGTGACCTCTCCACCACTTTTTTCGCGATACAAATCTAGAACTCGATTGATTTCATCAACCACGTTTATGCGACTATATCTGAGTCCGCCATTTTCAACCCGAGCATGATCACCTGTAAGACTATGAATCTCTAGAGGTTCACCATTAGCAAAAACGACAAAGCTTCCATCATTTAAGACTTCCACTTTTTGCACTTTGGAAATGCTTACTACGTTTTCGACTTCGCTTGAGCGAGGCCAAATAATAGAAGCAAGAGAATCACGAGCATCCAAAGGAGCACTTCTAACCTGAGTAATTTGTCCATCTTTGCGAACGAAAATGAAAGGCGAGCGCTGACCTTGTCTTGAATAGAAAATGACACCATCACTTTCAAGATGCTGATAGTTCTCGCGCAAAACTACTCTGCCTTGACTGTCTCTTACATAGAGAACTTGTCCTTTTTCCGGAGTGTTGGCTACGATCTGTGCTGATTTGTTATCTATAATGCTTCCAGGCGAACTGCTCAAAGTATAGTCGACCGCAACTTTTTTCAAAGAAAGTCCTGCATCTGCAAGATCAACATAGAAATTCTGCACACGCTCGAGCAGGTCAGCAACCAGTTTTGCTTGCAGTTGAGGATTCACGTCACCAGCAAGTCCAGCATAAGCATCATCGACTTCTCTAGATACTTTCGCCTGGACATACTCTAGTGCATATTGCAAGTCAGCGATCACTTGTTCTTGTGAAACATCCAGGATTTCAGCTCGTTTTTGATGCTCCTTAAAGCGAGCCAAAACATCTGAACTTACTCCAGAATTCTCAATTTCGCGAAGAATACCTTCGACAGTCTGCGGTTTCATTGCATTGCGAGCACGAGGCTGATTGGCATTTGCTCGGGCTTTCGCGTCGGCAAGATTGAAGAGCTGAGCATTGGAACCAGGCAAAGGAGCAGCAGGTGAACCACTGTTATTTCTGGCAGAATTCCTACTTGCAAAAAAGTCTGGAGTAACTACATTATTGTCTTGCACCGCAGATGGTGAAAAATCTGTCAGCTCTCCATCTGAGCGAGCCATTCTTTGCGCAAACTGTGCGTATGAATACTGTCCATCGGTCTGCCAAAGATTCTGATCGTCAAGAATTTTTCTGACAGTTTTTGCATGCTCAGGAATCTCCGATAACAAAAGAAGAGACCTGATCAATTCAGGCTTGCTCAAAATAGTCTGAAGCCGTTTCATTTCGGGCGCAACAGGTGCAAAGCCAATTCCATTACTATAAATTTGATCCAGCGTTCGTTGAATTTCGGGTTCTTTCAAACGAGTTGCATGACTGAGCATCTCATCAAAACTATCGCGTCCTCTATGACTTTCGACTATTTGCAGTGCTGCATAAATTTCAGAGAACATTGAATCGAGATTTGAACTTTCTCGTGCCAGATTATCTCGGGTGCTAGTAGAAATTAATCGAGACACTGATATATCGCCTACAGGCGCATTAGCAATTGGCGCTATGGGTTTGCTGTCCAGACCAAGCTGCTCAGCAATTTTCTTAGAATATAGAAATGCCTGTAAATCACTTCCCGAATATGCCCACTCTTCAATTGCGCTGGTGTAATACTGGCGTGCTTCATGTACAAGTCTGTGAGCGGTTTTATCTCTTGTTCGCTCCAGAATATTTGCTACTTCACGAGCATACTCCTGAGCCTGGGCATTTACTTCGTTTGTGCCCGTTGGCAAATCAAGGAATTTTCTAAGAGCAGGCGGCACCCCAAAACGATCAAAATAAGATTGAGCAATTGTGGCTGCATGAATACGTCTATCTAAGGCAGTAGAGCCCTTCATATTCAATTGCTCACTCAATTCGTGCAGGGCATTGACAGCAATGTTTGGATCAGGACTTACAAGATCGGAAATCAAAAGAGTTAGTTTGCGATGCAAGTTGAACAGTTGAGTTGAATTTTCAAGAAAATTACCAACAGACTTAAATGAGTCAGCAAAAATTTCTGCCAACTGATATTCGTTGGTGGCAACTCTTCTTGCACCCTCAACTTTATGAGCGATGGACAGGTTTTCGGACTGTCCAAAATTTGGCTTTTGGCTCAAAGGTCCCTGGTCTCTTGCCGCCATCAAAACTCGAGCCGTGTATTCCTGCGAAAGGTCCCTGCCTGTCAACTCTTTATATTTGCTGGCAATAGAGCCAAAAATGGCATTGTCAGAAAGTATCTGACGCGATACATCTTTTAGTTTTTCAAACTTAGGAATTACAGATTCAATTGCAAGTTGCAACACTTTCATGTCTTGCCAGTTGTGCATCACTTGTTCGTGGTGCAAAATGGTCGCCAATCCCTCGTGACCATGCGACTTGAGTAGCATGTCATAGCGGATTGTTACTTCCCCGCGTCCGGGCATATAACCACCACCCGAATGAGAAAACATCTCTGCTTTGTAGTGCACTCTTGGAAGTCGCATCTCATCCATGAGTTCATCGCTCACACGCTGCAAGGTGGCCATACGTTGTTGAGCAATCTCTGCAATTTCTTTAGTAATCAGAGCATGTTTTACTCTCAACCTGTCAAGTTCGAAATCTAGAACCCGTTTTCCTTCATGGTCGCCTGCGCGCTGTAGGGCTTTCGAGTTTGAATCGAGCTGATCTATGTGGCGCTGCAGCTCTCGCATTTCTGAAAGTAAAAGTGACCTGTCACTTGCCCATTCAGGTTCGGACATCATCTTTATAATGCGCTCAGCAAAGCGTTCACTTGGAATTCTAGAAATTTCTGGAATTGCCGATTCTATCAATCTATAGATTTCACTTCTTCTGGATTCAAGTCTTATGTTTTCGACTTCACGCCATAACTTTGACGTTGATGAAGTTGGCGTTTCATGATTTGTCGCATTCTCAACTCGTTTGAGCGTGCCTTCGGCTTTAGGTGGGAAAAGCTCTGCTTGAGGAGCGAGTCTTTTTGAAACGATTTCTCGCATCCAGGGCTCTAAATCATCTAGTGCAGAAATAGCTTTGCCAATTTCTGCTTCGCTTGTTTTGAGCTTAGAAATCAAAACGCGTCTTTGTGCGCCAATTTCAATAATATTAAGACCCTGGTCCACCAGCGCGTCTACAGCCGAATGAAACTCATTCAAACTAATATTGTATTGTCGGCGCGCCTGTAAAACAGCCTCTATTTTTGAAACCAGATCCGATACCGCGTGATATTCTTCACCTTGCCAGTGCTTGGAAGATCGAATCTCATTAATCATATAGTCCAGCTCAAAATCGAAAAGTCCTTTCGTTTTGACCGAGGCTTGAGCATTGAACAAATTGTTATCACGGCTAAAATTGCTGGGGCCTGCAGCTTCTGAGTTGCTGTTCAACGTCCGTCGCGATGCGCTTCCTTCCAATTGATCGTCTATCGTTCGATTGGTGCGCGCTCTAGCCTGGGAAATAATTTCTGTTTTTTGTCTTTCGCCAAGCAAAAAGTTGGCTGTATCTATCTCAGGATGCTGAGTTTCCACCTTAATAAAATCCGGTCTGCTCGGAAACTCAGGTGTTGCTTCGTACATTCTTTTTAGGATGGGATTGCTTCCTGGACCGACATATGAAACGAGCGCTGGACGATTGTTGTGCACAGCATCACCTATCGGACTGTAATACGCTCCGTCCACGAGGGTGATTTCGCGACCATTCCTCATTAAATAAACAGGCTCGATATTCATATCAATAGCTGCTGTGCTTGCAGTCAACGCAATGAGCAATTTTTCTTTCTCGGCTGCCCGAACGGCATCATTAGTCAGATCTACATTATCGAACTCAAAAACAAAGGGGCGATGGCTGCCGTCTGGTAATCGCTCAGCTGCTGCTATTCTTAAATTCGGTCCTGGCACCAGGTCAAACTTATTTATCAGAGTTCTAAGCCAGCTTCTCATTGAATAGCGTCCGCTAAATGTTATCGAGGTCATCAAGCTGATTAAATCTGGCTGGAGAAAATGTGAATGTTCCAGCATGGCTTTGGCTATTTGAGCAGGGCTATATCCGCTCGTAACAAACGCGGCAACGATAGCACCGCCTGAAACACCAGTCAATTTTTTATCTGGGCTGTTGAGCGTAACACGATTTTCTAAATCTGCTAAAAATCCCAGGTGTGCAACTGTCTGAGCTCCACTTGAACTCAAAACAATATCGAAATTTTCGATACGCTCATCCGGGATAAAATGCGCATTTAAAGATTCTGGGCGCTCGACCTCGAGCCAAGCTCGTGAATGTTCAGCTGAAACGACTCGTGGTCGTTGCCCTTGCTCACCAGATTCTATCCTGACCAGCCCCTTGTTTTTAGAGCGCGCCACAAGCTCAACTGGCTTGCCGTCTTTATCGATTGCTTCTATCCACCGTCCAAGCTCGACGCCACGCTGATAAGCCTCCAGGAAATGCTTGAATCCGCTGTGGTGTTCCATCGCGCGAGTCGCCATGCGCTCTCGGAAAGACCTGTAATACGAACCTTCAACATCGGCAGCAGCAGCTCTTCTGTTATTGCGTTCAAGTTGCTTTTGTATTCTAGAAATCAAAGATTGCTGAATATCAAAATAATTGATTCCCAATTGTTTTTGCTGCTCAACAGTAAAAACATTTGCTCTATCGTTTTCTGTCAAACGACTGTAGACCGATAAAGCTCGACGCACTTCTTTTGATAGAGCGCCGGTCCCCAGAAGTTCCGCGCGCAATGCCATTGCGGATTTGTTATTTCTCCTGCTCAGAGCAAACAAAAGATCGTGGAGCTGTGTATAACCAAGCTTTTGTTCAGCCTCCAGTTCAAGCCTTATACCGTAAGAAGCTATTACTCTTGAGCGCTCGAGTATTTTTCCAAACCGAGTTTTTGAAAGCGGTTGGTCTTTTGAGCGAAGAAGTTCTAAGAAGGATTTGACTGCCTTTTGAACATGTTTGATTTCATCGGCATTTAGATCACGTTGCCAATCTTGCAGCTTCGATCTTTGATCCAGCAGTTTCAAAAGCCAGCTTTCCTCAAGATTCGCTTTGCCATCAAGCGCGTGAGCGTACTCTCTTTGAATGGCGAGCAAATGCTCTGGATTGGTTGCGTCTATTTTGATTTTCAATCGCTTTTCAGCCATCTGAATTGCGGCTCTGGCCATTAAGGTATCATCAGCCAGGTGGGCTGCGATTTCGTGAGCAGACACTACACCAGTCAAATTACTTGCATGAGCATCTAGCAGTAAAAGTCGGTTCAAATTGACTTCGCCAGACCCGATAACGTAGTTACCAAGATCGCTGATAGTAGTAAACTTGATATTGTTCTCGCGAAGTCCAAGATCGCTCACGAATTCTCTCAAAATTTGTGAGGCTTGTGCTTCTCTTCTTCGATACTCGAGCAAATCCGGCTCTAAGGCTTTGCGATAAGCATTGGCTGCACGAGAATGGTTTCGTTTAAGTACTGTGACCTCAGATTGGGGTAGCGAATCAGATGCAGCTTTTAACAAAAGATAGGCGTTCTTGGCATTAAGAGCCAGGGCTTCTCTCTCGCTAACCCCCTTGTGCAAATCACGTTGCCATTGAACTCGAGCTGCACCATCTTTAGTGGCATTATGCCAGGCGTCCTCCAGCCTCTCAATAGCTTGCTGCATTCTTGGATAAACAAGGTCGACAGCCCTTGCCATAGGCGTATTCGGTCTGAGTCCTTGAGATACGTATGACTTCCAGCGATTGAGAATCCTATCTGAAACATTGCTGGGCAAACTGTAATAAGTTTCAAAGCCTTGAGCACTAACACGAGAGTCTCTTGTTCTGAAATCGATTACTTCTGCATCTTTTGCATTGGTTCTAGACCTTGCCCCCGCTCGTTGAGAAGATTCTTCAGGCTCAAAAGAATAAACCCTGGCTGAGCCAGTATTGACTCCTTCGCCAGAAATACCAAAAGCACGAACAACCCCATCGTCACTAATGTGTACCGCTATATTTTCTTTGTGTTTACCGCGCAAAAACGAAAGGGTCTTGACCAATCCCTGAGCTTGAGCCACAAGTTCGCTTTCTGGCGCACCAGGTGTGCGATGCCCCTGCAAAATCATGCGAATCTGAAAGAGATCTTCAGGTGTCAAATTACTACTCAGCGCATCTCTGACTACAGAATAGAAGGCTTTGTTCGACTCAAGCGACTGCATCATACGACGCTCGACGTCTGGTCTTACACTCACTCTGCTCTGGAAATTTTCTTCAACTCCGTCGATATACCTATTGGCGGCGCGTGTCAAAACTTCTCTAGCGCCATCAAAATAAAACACTTGTACATCTGCTGAGTTTTCGGGAATAACAGTGACTGCATAAGGGCCGTCAGCGTCTTTCATCACTTTGGTCTTGCCAGTAAACGAATCGCCTGTAGCCAGTATTACTTCGGTTGGCTTGCCAGACGCGCTATATTTGAAAAAGATCGGAGCAAGCCCATCGCAAGGAAGCACCGATATGACCCGACCATTTCTATAACCGCGAATAGTTCCAGACGTATCGAGTTCGAAATGTATATGGGGCTCGCCCGTGCGGAAAAATCGAGTTGGCGAATTTGGGATAGCTTGTCCGATAGAACCATCAGCATTCACTCTAAATCCAACGGCAAGACGCTCTCTTGGATAATGCTTGGCGGTGGCAAACCATAGCGAATCTATACTTGCAGCTTGACTGAGCATTCTTCGCACCGACATTGCGCGCTCAGTCAAAGAAGGCAATGTTTCTTGCGTACCAAGATGCCTCTCTCCATTTAAAATCATAAATGCATGGCGCAAATATGCTGCTTTGGTTTCTTGCAACGCGCCTTGTCGATAAGCAAAAGAATTAATTGCGTCTTCCAGACGTATTGCGCTCAGTTCTCTGTCCTGGGCTATAAAATCAAGCAATGCACGCTGCTCTCGTTCAGCGCTTAGATTGAGATAATGAATCGAACTATCGGCTTTGACTATTTCATGCGTACCTTCTTTTCTCCACACAATGCGACTGCCATCCGAAAATTCGAAAACTATATTTCCTTTTGCATCAAGTCGATAAGCAGTTCCATTTGGCGGTATCGCATTTAGTGAAGGTGGCGGTGAAGCAAGATTAGCGTTACCCGATGCCATTGGGTAGCGATTACCAGAGCTATGCATAAGCGTATTGTCTTGTGCGAAAGCAAAAGTTTCACCACCAGAACTTGTGCGATAAAGGACTTTTAGATTCTCTTGACCCTTTTGAGCTTGTCCCTGTATTTCTGCTGCAGAAACTTCTAGATTTTCATTTTCTTTGCCAAGCAAAATTTCAATTTGCCCATCGCGCGATTTTCTGAGAATTATCCTTTTATTTGAGGTGAAAACAATTTCCGACTGACCATCGGGCTTTGATGATTTAAAACCATTCAAAGCAAGCTTTAATCGCAAATCTGCAGGAATTTGTTCACCCAGACTGGCTCGAGCAGCGGCAGCTATGTTGAACAGATCGGCTGAAGCTCGCATGTAAGCAACTGCGTGCCTTAGTCGAACATCGATTTTAGGCTCCATTTCACCCGGTTGAAGATCCTGAATCATCATGCGCGCATGGTGCATGACTTCTGCCAGAGCAGCCTGACGAGATTGAATATCTCGTGCGGCTTGGGCAATTACTTCGGGCTGAAATCTTATATCTCTCGACGGGCTTTCACCTTGAAGAAGTGCTAAATACGAAGGTATCAGTCGGTCATCGGGAATGTGCTCGAACACTGCTTCGTTTTGCAGTAAATCTCTAAAGACTCTTGAAAAATCGCTTTGGAATTTGCGGAAGTATGGAGACAGCTCCGATGCAAATACAACATTTTGCAGAGTGTTCAAGTCTGTCGCATGACCAATATTTTCATAAGCCAGCACGCCTGTGCGAGGCTTGAACGTTCCAATTGAACCATCGATAGTATGAGTATCGTGGCTCAAAGTGCTTCCCCAACGATAACCACCGTCAGGTAAATCGAAAGCACTGTGAGATGCTGCAAGCGAAGCCACGTTATCTACTGTGCTTGTTGCTCCAAATTCTCGCACAAGTCCAGAAGGTTGATGAATAACTGAAGAAACGACACCATTTTGTCGGTTGTAAAAAATCTCATTAGATCCATCGGCACTGATTGCGTAAAGAACCCTGGATGAATCATCAGTGATTCGAACGTTGCCAGTCGAGTCTTTGCGAACTACTCGACCGGTGCCCATTTCTTGAATCTCAAATCCGCCATGCTCAAAAACCGAAGACGCAAGCTCGCCAGACCTGGGTTTAGCCAACACGATATCAGTCATACTTCGACTGGCATCGAATCTCGATAAAGCGTTATACGCAGAGACGGCTGTTTCTAAGTAAATTTGCGCAGCCTTGGCTTGCAGTTGGGGACTTAAAGGAGCATCTCGCATACCAGTGGCGACTGCGTAGGCATGATACAAATCGGTTGCTCTTTGTGTTTGCGAAAGACCAATGCGCTCGGCTTCTTTCAAGAAATTCTGCATCGCAGGCACCACATTGATACCATTTGGATGCAAAGCTGCTTGAGCAATTATCGATTCTGGCTTTGGAACACCCTGAGGAAATTGGTAATCGAGTAAATTTTTGCCTGCAACTAAATTTTCTCGAGCGAAGAACGGCCCAGCGCTGACATCGCGAGTGACACCACCCAGATTGGTCTGGTCAAAAACAGGTCTTGCCGAAAAGTCTCCCGGTTGCGCCGGGTCTATATGAGCACCATATATAGCATCAGGTTGAGGGTTGGATAATTGGGTAATATCTTTGCCTTTCAAGCGCCTCTGTAAGCGCCTTGTGGCTTCGTCGATATATTCCTGGCGCGCGGCAAGATCTTCGCCCAGTATTTGAGAATCTCGACTCATGAATGCTCTGCGGAACATCAACAGTTCGGATTTTATCGCTTCGTCCACGTTGGTGCTAATTTCTCTAATTTCTCGAGGACTTGCAGGCGTTCCCTTTTTCTCTAATCCCTGAAGAATTTCATTTACAATCTTTTGCTGGACCAATTTCAAATCTGGGTCAGTGGCGTAACTCATGTAATTTTTAGGCAAAACACTTTCAAATACCGAGCGCGGAGTTCCTATTTCGCCTATCAATCCGTCTCTTGTGACTATGTGTAATTCGCCAAAATCATTACTGGCCACACGATTAAAATCGCCAGAGGCTCTTTTGACGGATAGACTTACTCTTTCACGTACAAAGTCAGTGAACACTTCTAGAGCCGCTATACGTGCCGCTGCCTGGGCTTCGGAACTCAAAACTATATTGGCTGTTTTTTTGAAATAATTACCTACACCAAATCTGACGTGCTGATGGAAGGTTTCATTTCGAGAAGATCTCTTTCCATCTAACCATTTTTCAAGCGCCGCTGCTTGCGCTTCAGTTTGAGCTCTATTTCGCTTTAGAATTCCGGGGAACGGAATATCGCTAGTTAAGTTAAATGGTGCATCAGAAGACACCAAAGCATTCAACTGAGCAGATGCGCCTCCTGCGATATACTCCATAACTCCGTTTTGCATCTGGAAGTCAGTGTCTTTGACCTGAATTACGCCACCTTTGCGAATATCAGGAACATCAGCTATTTTTCTTTGATTTGCAGTCGAGACTGTTTTCAAATCTAGCGGATAGAAATCTCCATAACGCTTATTGTTTTTATTAATGTTGACCATAAAATAATCAACTCCAACCTTGTCGGCTGGTGCGCCTTCTTCAACTGCATAAATTCTCCAACCTGCATCAAAGAGGCTAGTTCCATCGGCCAATTTTTGGGTCTTGAGAGACTCGACCAAATGTGGATATATAGCCGCCTGGCGTTTGATTCCATCCAAAGAATGATTAGAATTCACAAAAGCAATGTCAGCTTGCGATTCTTCAAAATGTTTGATCCAGCTTTCCATATCACCGACCACCGGATCGGGTCTGTGTGAGAGCCGTTGTCTTGCATTTAGATAATTAAAGCCTCGATGGCTAGACAAGCTATCGACTGCTGGAACCAGTCCGCCCAGGAAATCTGCTGCAGTTTCGCGAAGAGCAGAACGCAACTCGGGATGATAAAGAAGTCGCAGATTGTGTACTTCTTGTGGATTGGCTCGTGCCGCTATTCTTGCTTTGACATGAGGGTGGTCTTCGTGTTTAGAAAGAATAGCGCGTAACTTCAATGCCTCTGGATTTGAAGACGTAAAGTTTGCCGACTGCAACAGGTTGTAAAATTCAACGCTTTCCGATACCCGCCCCATCGACCAGTCTCGACCATGCCCCAGGATTTCGTGCTTGATCAAGTGTTCTAAATCACTTCTTAACCGCTCCGGACTGAAAGTAGCAAGTTTGCCATCCATGTCTCTAAAGTGATTGAAAAATACTGTTGTTCCGTCGCGGTGAATGGCAGCTACGTTTTCAAACGTAGTTTTATTTCCCCAACCATAAGCTTGCATCTCAGACAACTTCTTGCCAGGTATGCCTTTTACTGCTTCGTAATGGTGCAATGTCTCAGCCAAAACTACATTCAAACCCGACGCGTTGATCCAGGCTCGCTCATCTGGGCTAAGTTTTTCCAGTACGTCCTGGAACACAGAAGAGAAAGTTTTAGCAAATGGATCGTCTGGTTTTAAGCCGAGCAACTCAATTCCAACTGGTGCGCTACCTTCGGGGCGAACCGTTATGTTGTCAGAAGTGACACTGTCCTTGGTTGCAAGTGCAGCCCAGTCTTCGTAAGTAAATCCAGCATTCTCAGCCTTAGTCGCGACAAGCCCAGACCGGTGCGGCTCTGGAGAATCTTTAGCTGCAAGAGCCAGCTCGGCAGTTGCAGGCTCCGTCTCTGACGGACGCGCGACATGCGTGGCAGGCGCTGGTACAGGCGCGGCGTCTGTGCCTTTGAGACTACGATAAGCCCTCGTGCCAACTATTCCGGCCAGCCCGACTCCCTTAAATACAGAGCCGAACCCGCCGCCCATCAAAAGTCCCATCTGTGCTGACTGACGAAGTCGACTCCAGTCAATGTGTCCTTCGGTCACAAGCAAATTTGTGCCTTCTGACAAAGCCATGCCCACGCCACCAGTCAAGGTCATATAGCCCATCGAAATGGCATGACGTTTTGCAAGATCGGACCAGAACTGTAAACCAGCATCGGCTGCGCCCCGGTTAGCCATC
>CAZFKB010000048.1:0-23991 GCA_964519785.1 uncultured Candidatus Obscuribacterales bacterium
TACTTGAAGGAGAGAACTTCGCTATTTTGCGTCCCGGCAAACAAAAACAAGGTATGAACCCCATGTTCATCGAATCTATTGCCAACGCAAAATCGAGACGCGCCATTCCCTCTGGTGATGGAATTCAATTTGAAGATTTGGAATTGAATTAAATGGCAAATTCAGAAGTACTGCCAGCCAATATCAAAGCATTTTTATTCGATCTCGACGGGACCCTGCTCGACTCAATCGGCGCTTTGAAAGAGACTTTCTATTCCTTTCTAGAAATTAACGACCGGAAAGCAACTGATGCCAATTTTGAAGATTTCATCGGACAGCGAATAGATGAAATAGTCGAAAATCTCAAAAAAAAGTTTGCCTGGCAAAAAAGTTCTTCAGTCCTTTTAGACGAATACAATGTTCTTCTGGCAGAAAAATACTTTGATAGTTCCCCCAGTCATTCGGCTGTAAGGCTGTTAAATGCACTCGCTTCAAAAGACGTGCAAATCGCTCTGGTAACATCTGCGGCTATGCACAATGTGGCTCCTATTCTTGAGCGGCTGGGTTGGCAAAAAATATTCAAAACCATTGTCACAGGTGACATGGCAGCGAACACTAAACCCAGTCCCGACCTTTATCAACTGGCACTTGAGCGCTTAAAAGTAAGCCCATCTGAAGCTGTAGCCATCGAAGATTCTGTTTCGGGTGTTCGCTCAGCATCAAGTGCAGGCATTTTTACTGTTGCAACCCTGACTGATGCAAATGCACAGGAATTATCTAAGGCCGGCGCCCAGATAGTCTTGCGTAACCTGGATGAACTTTTCAAAATCGCAGAAAAATCATTCGATTGGACATGGCATATCAAGCCGGTTAACAACGATTTTAAGGTAATCATCAAAGACACCAGCAAAACACTATCCAGTGCTCTAAACACACGAGTACAACAAATATGGGATATTGCATGTGCAAAAAATCCCCGCTTGTTCAACGGAAGTTTTGTGAACTGTACAGGGTTCGACGACCACAATATGTATTGCAAAATTATTCCGTACTCCCACTTTTATGCGCAGTTGGCAGATGCGTCATTGAAAGACGAATTACAAATAAATGCCGCTGCAGTTAGTGGCGTTTGCACTATAGTCGGAAAGTTTTTGATGGGTAAGCGCTCTCAATCTCTTTCGCAACAGCCAGGGTGGTACGAGCTTCTACCTTCAGGAGGCCTTGATCCCGACAAAAAAAAGGAAGACGGTTCAATCGATTTCTTTTCACAGCTCAAATCTGAATTGCATGAAGAGTCGGGCTTCTCCTCAGATTTGATTGAAGAAATGAATTTACTTGGAATAATCTTCAACTTTCAAGACGATATCGTGGACATCTGCGTTGAAATGAAATTATCTAGCGATGCGCTTAAAATCGATCTTGCTCAAAATGACACTAACGAATACGAAAAACTATTTTGGCTCGATAAAAAAGAAGTACTCGATTTCATTCAGTCCGAGCCTTTGATTGTGCCAACTTCACGCACACTTTTAAACATGCAACAATCACAACTCAGTTTGTCAGTCAATCAGAAAGCTTGCATAGACTTATGAAATCTGTTTCGCTAGTTCCTTTTGACCAATCTTGCATAAACGAAAAATATCTTGCCTGGTTGAATGACAAAGAGTTATTGAAATACTCACGTCAAAGTCAAAATGCCCACTCTTTTGAAAGCTGCTTGAAATATCTAAATAGTTTTCAAGGAAGCGCTAACTTTTTTTGGTCGATTCAAAACGCAGAAGGCGAGAAAGTAGGAACACTAACCGCGTATCTCGACCAAATTTCAAGAGTTGCAGACATTGGCATTTTGATTGGAAATGACAGCGGTTATGGAAAGCCAGCATGGGGAGAGGCTATTACTTATTTATTTTCCAATACCAATATTCGCAAAATTACAGCTGGCACTCTGGCTGTACACGAAAAAATGATCGCTATTTTCGAATATTGGGGCATGACCAAAGAAGGTCACCTGCGCCAACAAGAGTTTTTAAACTCACAAGCCTACGACGTCGTTCGCTATGGACTTTTAAAAGAAGAATGGTTAAGACACCGTTCATAGTGAAAATCCAGCTCATGACATTATCCCTTTGGAATGATAGCCTATCCTAGATTTGTGTGACTTTAGGAGCTTAGGTCAAGTGCAAGAAGATTTCGGGCAACCATTGTTCAAAGCGCTGAAATATTGCGTGCGCTGCTGCATGCCAAGCTCGAACGAAGGTATACAGTTTGATGAAATGGGATTTTGCCAGGCTTGTATTTCAGCTGAACAAAAGATGCATATTGACTGGACAGCTAGAGAAAAAACTCTGCGTGACCTGCTCGAACATTATAAATCGCTAAACAACGACTATGACTGTATCGTTCCAATAAGCGGTGGCAAAGACAGCACCTTTCAATTGCACGTCATTACTCAAGTCTACAAAATGCGTCCACTGGCAGTGACTTTTAGTCATAACTGGTACACCGAAACAGGCAAATTCAATCTCACTAACGCGCTTGAAAAATTCAATGTAGACCACATTCAATTCACACCAAATCGCAAACTAATTAATAGACTCGCTCGCAAATCGCTCACCACCATAGGAGATTCTTGCTGGCATTGTCACTCCGGCGTGGGTGCATTTCCTCTGCAAATTGCAGTGAAATACAAAATCCCCCTTTTAATCTGGGGAGAATCAGCTGCTGAAGTTTCTGGTCGAGATAGCTATGAAAAACGAGTTCTTAAATTTGACCGCGATTATTTCACTCGAGTTTCAGCAAAACTTACAGCCGAACAAATGGCAAGCGATGAGATTCCACTTCGCGAACTTACAGGATTCAAACTCCCAAGCGTAGAAGAGCTGGAAGAAGTTGGCGTTACAGGGATTCATCTGGGCGATTATCTATTCTGGGATGATGAGCGACAAATGGAATTCGTACGCGATGTCTACGGCTGGAAAGAAGATGAAGTCGAAGGTACTTATAAAGGTTATAAGAGCGTAGAATGCAGAATGGCAGGCGTTCACGACTATACCAAATTCCTAAAAAGAGGATTTGGTCGAGGAACAGACCATGTGAGTGCCGATGTAAGAGCTGGGCTTTTAACCAGACAGGAAGCATTTGAACTGGCAAAAATGCATGACTCCGAGCGCCCCGACGCACTCGATTATTATCTGGAAATTACTGGATACACCGAAGAAGAATTCAATGCCATTCTTTCTGAACATCGCAAAAAGCTGAATATAGAAGGACTCTCGGACACCGATTTCGATGAACTGGTGCAAGAGTATAGAGCAGGGCTTGTAGCTCAAGGAGGCAAATAGAATGTCAAACTTGAATGAACTCACTGCCAGCCAGCTTTTGTTGAAACTTGAGCAAAACGAATGTTCAGTAAAAGAAATTGCTCTTGCTTGTTTGGAGCAAATTCAAAAAATAGAGCCACAAATCAGTGCATGGGCGCATTTAGACCCGTCTTTAGTGCTTGATTCAGCAAAAAAACTAGACGAGAAAAAACAAACTGGCCAAAAAATTGGCAAACTATTCGGGATTCCGGTTGGAATTAAGGACATTTTTAATACCAAATTGATGCCCACTCAGATGGGCAGCCCGATCTGGAAAGATTTTCAGCCAGGAAACGATGCTCGAGTAATTCATTACTTACAAATGGACGATGCTTACGCATTTGGAAAAACGGTCACTGCTGAATTTGCCGTTCATGCTCCCGGTCCTACACGCAATCCTCACAATCCAGCCCACACACCAGGCACTTCTTCCAGCGGCTCGGCAGCTGCGGTTGCTGCTTGCATGGTGCCGATTGCATTGGGAACTCAGACCGCCGGTTCAATCATAAGACCTTCGAGTTATTGCGGAGTCTATGGATTCAAGCCTTCATTCGGGCTATTGCCTCGAACTGGAGTGCTTAAAACCACCGATTCACTTGATACTATCGGCGGTATTGCCAGAAGTCTTGATGATATAAGATTGCTCTTCGATTGTGTCAGAGTAAAAGGGCGTGATTTTCCAATATCGGAACTTGCACTGAACAACAAAACTCGACAGCTCAAGCCGCAAAATAGAAAATGGCGCATAGGACTGGTAAAAGGTCCTAAGTGGAATGATGCAGAAACTTATGCTCAAGAATGCATCGTTGCATACGCTTCTAAATTGGCTGCGACAAACCAGATAGAAGTGGAAGAAATCGTTTTGCCCGCAGAGTTCGAGGAAGCGCACCAGGTGCATTCGACTATTTACGATCGAACCCTTGCGTACTATTTCCATCGCGAGTTCGAAAAACATACCCTGGTCAGCTCCAACATCTATGAAATCATAACTAGAGGCAACCAGATTACATTGGAGCAATACAAGGCAGCTCTGGAAAAGCAAAATCGACTTTACGCCATCATGGACCAAATGATGTCTAGCAAGTGCGATATTCTGGTAAATCTTTCAACCGGCGGAGAAGCTCTTGCAGGACTCGACTCGGTCGATCGTCCAGACAACTGCTTAATATGGACACTGTGCGGAGTACCCTCTTTGAGCCTTCCAGTCTTCAAAGGACCTTTAGGTCTGCCTTTTGGCGCTCAGATTGTGGCTCGACGCTATAACGACTATTTACTTTTGCATTTTGCAAAAGAACTGGAATCGCTTGGCCTTGCCGGCGGAGTCGCAACACCTCAATTAGCCAAATCAGCAGTTTTGCCTTTGATGAATTCTGACAGTCTAGTCAATGCACCTGGCTTATAATCAACGTTAACAGCTGAAGATTTAGACTGGTTGAGTGATTCGAGAACGGCTTTCAACTTTTGCTCCAGTTCCGGTCGTGTACATGCAACTGGCAATGACTGGTCTAGACCTTCAGGTATCCAGCTTATTTCACTTGGTCTGGGCAATACCGAGATCGTATGTTTATTCATCAAAGCCGACTCGAATAAAAGCATTGTCGACATGCCTATCAATAAATCACATCCATAGACAAACTCCAGTGAATCATTTCCCTGACTAATAAAATCAAGATTATCCTTATACTTATCGAACTCTTCCAATTGGTTCTTGGGATGCAGCCTCACACCAAAATGCAAATTTTTTCGGACATTTTGCAGAGCGTCTATAATTTCCTCAAGAACTATATCGGTACGTTTTGTGCTTGTTTTCCAGCCCTGCAAGGTGTAATCAGAAGAGCGTTCAAGTAATCCATCTACAAGCACGCTTATAGGTTGACACAAAAAGGCGACCACCAATTTATTGGAATCTGGATTTAACTCAGGAAAAAACTTTTGCCGAATCGTTTTTCGATTTACTTGCGATAATTCTTTTGCTCTAGCAATAACAAAGTCATAGTGCGGGTTTCCAGTCACAAATATACGTTCATCAGGAAACTTCAATGCCAAGAATGCCCTTCTTGTTGCTTGATCTGGCACTACTAACCAATCTGTAATATGAGCAAATGGATCATTGCTTTCTCCCTTGAACCGCGCTTCGGCGTTAACAGCCATATCCACTGCGGCAATTGATGGTATCGATTTCTTTCGTGCTTCTTTTACTAATTCAAATGCCAGACTTTTTTTATTTTCAGAGGTTCCCACCAAAATCAAGGCGGGCTGCAGATTTTCAAAAACCGATGCAATGTCACTCGACTTCAAAGTTGAATATTGGACTTTTCTTTTATCCAGAAAACTTACTGCATGCCCATCGGCAAATACATCTGCTTTTATGCCATTCTGCGCAAGCTCTTTGGGCAGATCTGCAATAAAGTTAGCAGCTCCAGGGTCTTCGACGAAAATTAGAATTCTCGAAGTCAAATGTCTGACCTCAGTTCAATTAATCTGCCATTTTCCCGCTTAGACTGGAGCAAAGCATCCACCACCTCGGCTGTTTTGAGTGCAGATTCTATCGGACTGAATAAGGGTTCGTTGCTTTTTAATGCCTGAGCCAAATTTTCATACATTTGATACATTGCATTTCCAAGACTGGTCTCTATTTTGGTTGTATTGTCCAGAGCAATCTGTTTCTGGTCGCTATGCATTTTGTTTACTTCCAGATTGGCTTTGAGCAAAGTCAAACCACCATGTAAATATTCCAGTCGACCTTTTTCTCCCCAAAGTTCGATTCCATTTTCGCGATAAGCTGAAAAACGAATTGGTTGAAAGTTTGCTACTATGCCCGATTTCAAATTAAGATTAAAAGCGAAATTAGAATCGTTTTTAATTGGTCCTTCCTCGAATGAATTTGTCTCCGCATTGCTTTGCACGCTTTTTACTTCTCCGCAAAGCATTCTTACCAAATCAATCATATGAGTGCCATTATTAATCAGTCCATTGCCGTAAACACCAAACAGAGCCTGAATAGTCCCTAAATCTTCGCTCAATTTTCCTGCAGCCAATTTACGAGTGATAAAGTCGGCTCTTCTTAGAAGATTTATTTGGCAAAGCAATTTTCTTTCTTTCAATTTTTTTGCAAAAAGTTTGGCAGAATCGAAATCTACAGCAATTGGTTTTTCCAGTAACACACCTTTCAGCTTTGGAAGCGAATTGAAAATTTCGCTTCTTGTCTCGGGTGGCGAGGCTATCACGGCTACTTCAAAACGCTCAGGCTCTTTGATTGCGCCAAGGTTGGAATAAACCTCACTAACGCCCCACTCGTCTTTCGCCTGACGACAAGCTTCTGTACATGGGTCAACCACAGCTTCTAAAGCAAAATCAGGATGCTCTTTAAGCACTTGAATATGAGTGGAAAACTTCATATTCTTTGCCATCTGAGCGTCACTGGCATAACCGGACGAAATTTTTCCAAATCCCACAAGAATTGTTTTAAATTTCGAAGACATTAATTTCTGTTGCCGCTTCCAGCACAAGACAACGAATCTTTGTTTTCGAGATCACGTAGCATTGCTCGAGACTCGTATACTTTAGTTATGGCCTGACATAACTCATCATCGAGCTTGTGGCTTGGTTGATAAACACAATTTGGAAACCATATTAATTGCTCATTGTGCATGCGCTCGACTACAGGGCACATGCCTTCATAGTACTCTCGTTGCGACAGATTGAAAGGAAAGCCTCCAGCACCAAAAGCAATTTTCTTTTGAAACAAGGGCAGCATGTAGAGTGGTTTGACATAGCCTACATAGTTTGGAAATCCCTCTGCAAATAATGCTTTGCTGAATGTTTCTCTGGAAACACCAATTTCATTTTTATCGAACTTCATTGCCCACACATAATATACATGGCGACATTTTTCACGCACCATAGGCGGTGTCAACCCCTTGAAGTCTCTTATGGTCAAACTGAGTTTGCGAGCAGTTTCTTCGCGCCCTTGTAAATGAGATTCCGCTTCGGCAAGCTGAGCAATTCCAACAGCTGCACTCATTTCGGTCAGACGATAATTGAATCCCACCATATTTGTAAGATCCGTAAGACCAGCTGGAATAGCGGCATTTTCACCGTGATTTCTAATAAGCCTGAGCTTTAGTGCAAGTTGCTCATCTTGAGTAACACACATTCCACCTTCGCCGGTATGAATGTGCTTATGATAATTCAAACTGAAAATTCCAATATGTCCAATGGTCCCGGCATAAATATCATTTTCAGTTGCAAACGGCCCTTGTGCGTTATCTTCAATCAAATACAGACCATGTTCATCGGCGATTTGACGAAGTTCACGAAGTTTGGCAGCATGTCCAAAAAGATTTACGGCTATTATTGCTTTAGTCTTAGGGGTAATTTCTTTTCTGACTAAATTGGGATCCAGACAAAATGTATCTGCTTCGATATCGCAGAAAACCGGAATGCCACCATAAACAAGTGGAGCCATAGCAGTCGCCGACATAGTGTATGGTGGCACAATAACTTCATCGCCAGGTCCTACACCGCACGCACCAATGGCTGCATATAATCCGGAAGTCGCGGAGTTCACAGCAATTGCATAGTTGCATTTGAAAGCTTGACGCCAGTTCGATTCAAATTCTTTGACTGCGGGTCCACCATCAAAAGCATCTCCCCAGGCTCCGACATAGCCTGATAAACAACCTGAATCAAGCACCTTTTGCACTTCCAGCCGTTCTCTATCTCCAACCGATTTGTAAAATTGAAGCGGAGTTTTGACTACCGGTTCGCCGCCCATAATTGCCAGAGTTTTCATTTAATTGCACCCTTATGACCTGCTTGCTCCAAAATGCTCAAACCAAGAAGTTTACTGATTTGATATCTAACACCTAGTTTTTGCAGCATGCTTACAGATTCATCAAACATTGCATGCAACTCTAAATATGTTTTCTCAAGTTGATTGAACTCATTCTGGATAAGAGAGTACGCTCTTTTGGCTTTGAAATATTCTTTTTCGATTTGACTGAGCTTAGAAAGCCAACTATTTGATTCTTTGTCGCGCGCTTCGGGCTTACCGAGCTTACCGCTGAATTCTTGGTTCATTAATGTCAATAGTTCATCCGATTTTTCGTAAACCAGATGAGTATTTTGAACATTTTTCTTTTTCTTGATCAATTGTCTCACTACATCATCGTATCTCTCGACCAACGCAAGATACCCCTCATACAACTGATTGAACCCATTTTTAAGTTCGCTGATTTCAGTCATCATCCGAGTGAATTTTTGATCTTCCAAATCGAAGATAGCTTCAAGATTAGAAAGATAAATTTGAGGATTAGCGTTAGCCAAATCTTCTACTTCAGTCAATTTTCCAGTTTCAGAGAGACTTCCGGCATACTTTCGATAAAAATACAAAGGCTTTTCGAGTCGTTTTAGTTTGAATCCCTGATGTAATACTCTAATCCAGAAATCCACATCTGGAGAACGTTTAATTACTGTGCTGTAGCCACCCACAGCATCGAATACTTTGCGTTTAAACAAAACAGTACTCTGAATTGGAATCCCACACATCAAATTGAGCATGGTTGCATCAGGAATCCAGTCCATATCTATGTCGCCAAATATTTTCACCTGCGTGTAAACTGCGTCGATATCAGGATTCTCAATTAACTCATTTACAGTCAGAGTCAAAAAATCAGGTGAAATCAAATCATCCGCATCAAGAGGAAGGATAAGATCGCCGTTTGAATGTTCGAATGCAGAATTTCTAGCCTCCGAAAGTCCTTTATTCGTCTCGTGATTTATTACTTTGAGCCTCGATAAATCCAATCCCTCTAGAAGTGTTTCTACTGTCGGTGCAACAGACCCGTCATTGACAATAATCACTTCAAAATTTGAATAGTCTTGCGCAAAGATGCTTTCCATAGTTTCACGCACATGTTCGTGCGCGTTATAGAACGGAACAATGACTGAAACTAAAGGCGATTTTTCTGAATTCATCTTTTTCACCGCTCGGGGCGGCGCTTGCATTAAAACGCTGACATCTTATCAATTGTCTAATATAAGGTTCTGAATTTTAATAAATCAAACATGGGTGCCAAGCCCGTCCAGACCAAACACCCGAGCCTTTTGCCGACATTAACCAAAACTCATCAGGTCGTCCTTGATTAACCTTTTGATCAACATGAAATATAAGCAGGTACTGAATTTGAGGACGTCATGGTAGCATCTTGTAATCTCTTTTTCGGAGACATCATGTCCGTAGACCTTCAAGAAAGAACAAACGAAACCCTCTCGGCTCTTGCGCCAAACTCGGTAGGTGCAAACTTACTCAAGGATGCCCGCCGCACTCCAAGCAGTCTAGAAGGATTTACTGGACTTTGGAGTCATCGCAAACTAATTGGCAAATTTGTTTGGCGCGACTTTGAAGGACGATTCAAAGGCTCTCTTCTTGGCGCAGTTTGGCCCTTACTCAATCCACTGGGTCATCTATTTCTATATACATTTCTTTTCAGCATTGTACTGCAAGTGAAATTCGGAAATACCTCAAGCACTTCCAATTTCGCGCTATACCTTATGACTGCGTACATTCCATGGACTGCCATGGGAGAAGCTCTTTCAAGCTCAACGACCAAGGTTTTGGAAATGCCAAATCTTGTGAAAAAAGTCGTCTTTCCGCTAGAGATTTTGCCGCTCGTTTTGCCTATTTCTTCTTTTATTAATGCCCTGATCGGACTAGCTCTCGTTTCAGTATTCGCCATTTTTCAACTTGGACATTTTCCGTTAACGACACTGGCATTACCTGCGGTTCTCATTCCTCATTTTCTATTTACCACAGGCTTGTGTTGGTTTGTAGCAAGTATTGGCGTATTCATTCGTGACTGCAAACATTTTATGGCGCTTGCACTTTCGGTTGGCATGTATATGACACCAATTGTTTATCCAGCAGAGCGCTTGCCAGAAAACTTGCGTTGGTTGCTTGTCGTAAATCCAGTTTCAGGCATGATTACTGACTACAGAAAGATTATGCTGCAAGACCAATTGCCAGACTTTCTACCCTGGCTTACATATACCAGCTTGTCCGTGCTTGTATGCGCACTTGGATTTCACTTTTTCTTCAAAACCAAAAATAGCTTTGCGGATGTAGTGTGATGACCCAGAATTTGAATTTCTCGCCAACTAATATTGATTCTCACATGGAACTGCAAGACGTTTCCAAACGATACAACATTTACGACAAGCCAACAGATCGCTTGAAAGAATTGGTTTTTCGGAATCGACGTTCTTATCACAAAGAATATTGGGCGCTCAAAAACTTTTCGCACAAATTCGATCGTCATACTACTGCAATCCTTGGCGCTAATGGTTCTGGCAAATCTACTCTATTGCAGTTGATGGCAGGTGTTGTACAGCCTACCACCGGACAAATCGCATGCCGCGGTAGATTAACAGCCATTCTCGAACTTGGCGCCGGATTTCAACCCGAATATACCGGTCGCGAAAATGCTCTTTTATACGGGATGATTCTTGGAATTTCGGAACAGGAAATGAAAGATCGTCTCGATGAAATCAATGACTATGCCGAACTTGGTGACTTTTTTGATCAACCAATCAAAACTTATTCAAGCGGTATGGTCGTAAGGCTCGCCTTTGCCTGTGCCACCAGTGTCGACTGCGACATTCTATTGATAGATGAAGCACTCTCGGTTGGCGACGAGCATTTCAAACAAAAATGCTTGCAACGAATTTATAAATTACAGGAAAACAATAAAACAATCATTTTTGTCTCGCATAACATGGTGACAGTCGAAGATTTCTGTCAAACTGCCATACTCTTGAATGCCGGAGAGGTTGTTGCAGCTGGAGCAGTGAAGGACATAATTCCACAATACGAGGAAATTGTTTGTAGGAAAGACTCTCAAGCACACAAGCGTTTCATAAATCCGGCAGCAATTGTTTAGACTAAAATCAAGCTAGAATAAACACGTTAAAACCAAAAAAAAGATGGCTGATTCTAAAAAAAACTCGACCCCAACCCTCGACCCCATATGGGAAGAGAAATATGCAGAAGGGCACACAGTTCGTTACCCCTACGACAGTGTAGTAACTTTTGTTTTTCGAAACGCTCCGCGAGGAGTAGAGCGCAAAAACATAAGGATTTTGGAAGTTGGATGCGGGACCGGAAATAATCTCTGGTTTGCTGCCCGAGAAGGTTTTTCAGTGTACGGTATCGATGGAAGTCAATCGGCAATTGACTTCGCTAAAAAAAACTTCGAAAAAGAAGGCTTGACCGGCGAATTTACCGTGGGCGACTTCACCAAACTGCCCTTTGAAAGTGACTTTTTCGACCTTGCTATAGATAGAGGAGCCCTTACCTGTTGCGGTTTTAGCGGCGCAAAGAAGGCTATTTCTGAAATTTATCGAGTTCTGAAAAAATCTGGAAAGTTTTTCTTTAATCCCTACAATGAAACACATTCAAGCTACGCTTCCGGCCTAAAAGGTGAGGATGGTCTAGTAACAAATATTAGTGCTGGCTCTATGACTGATGTTGGTCAAATTTGTTTTTATGGCAAACAGCAAGCGTTAGAAGTATTGGGTCCCGACTTCAAAATCGAAAGTATTCGAAGCCTTGAAGACCGTGACGTTATGCACCCGGCAACAATTGTGCATTCAGAATGGCGAATCATTGCAAGCAAATGACGAATAATCAAACAAACGAGGTCAAAAATAAACTAGCGCAACACTATATTCCATTGTTGAATGAACATGGAAATAGCTTTCGTTCGTTGAATTGGGGCTCAGAAAAGAGTCAGCGACTTCGATTTGAAATTCTGTTGGCTCCCTTTTTAGACAGAATGAGCGAATTTTCGCTTCTAGATGTTGGTTGCGGGCTTGCTCATTTATACAGTCATATAAAGAAAGAAGGCTTGAATATTGATTATTCTGGAATTGATGCGGTCAGAGAGATGATTGATAGCGCAAAACAGGAGCATCCTGAACTTGCAACCAAACTTTCGGTTTCATCGGTTTTAGATATCGAAACAAAAAAATTCGATGTAGTAGTCGCAAGTGGAATTTTTTATGTCGCATGTAGTGAAGAGCGCATGCTTCAAGAAATAGCCAAATTATTTAGCATCTGCAAAGTTGGACTGGCATTTAATTCTTTAAGCTCCTGGTCCAACGAAAAAGAACAAAACGAATTTTATGCCGATCCGATCTCAATCCTGGATCACTGCCGCAAGAATTTTTCGACACGCTGTATTCTGCGTCACGACTATATGCCACACGACTTTACTATTCACATATTTCGCGAAAACATAAATGTCTAATCAACCCAAAAGAATCTTAGTAATTGCAGCTCACCCAGACGACGAGATTCTTGGGGTAGGCGCAACCATAGCTAAGCATGCAGCGAACAAAGATCAGGTATCGGTAGTAATTGCAGCTCAAGGTGCCACTTCACGTTACTCAGATACAGATTCAAACTCAGAGCGTGTGAAATCTGAAGTAAGCTGTCTGAGAGAATGCGCCAAAGCGGCAGCAAAAGTCCTTGGAACTAATGAACCCGTGTTCTTGGATTTTCCAGATAATCAAATGGATACAGTCACGCTATTAAGTGTGGTGCATGCGTTAGAGAAAATAATAGAATCTGTACAACCACATATCATATACACACATCATGGTGGCGACCTGAACGTTGATCATCAAATCGTCCACAGAGCTGCACTGACAGCTTGCCGCCCGCTTCCAACTTCCACTGTCGAAGCAATCTACACTTATGAAACTTTATCGAGCACCGAATGGTACAGTGCTCAACAACAAATGCCTTTCATTGCTAATCGGTATGTGGAAGTATCTGAATTCTTGCACAAAAAAATTCAAGCATTGCAGTGCTACGAAAAAGAAATGAGACCTTTTCCTCATCCACGCTCAGTTGAAGCGATTGAAGCGCTTGCCAAACTGCGCGGAGCCAATTCAGGCTTGCAAATGGCAGAAGCCTTTCAGGTATGTAGAGAAGTTTTCAAATAAGCATCTTGTTGTTTTGCAATTCGGCTGGAAATATAAATTCGTCGCCTTTTAAAATTCCATTGCAAACCACATCAAGACCAAGGTCTTTACCAGGTTCAAACGGTGCCAAACCAGATTCTGGAATTCGATAAGGACAATTGTCGAAAGGCAGTGGCTCGAGCATTCCAATATCAATCATTTTTCTCAAATAAAAATGATAGGCATATTTTTTAGCATTTGAAATTTGTTCTTTGCTCATCCCTTTTTTGAAAGGAAGAGAGTCTAACAAGGAGAAATACTGCTGCTGGTCAGTTATGTCAATTCCAATGCCTTTCCCACGCATCCAGGCCTCTCCCGAAATAATAGTCTGGATTCCCATACAAGCCAATTCCAAACCGGCAGTAGTGGCATATATCAGTACGGAATCGCATGCCATCATAGCCTTGTATGTATTGATAGGACTTTGAGGGGGAATAATAAAAACGTTTTTCGGTAACTGCGGAAAAGCCTCTTTAATCTCATCTTCCGCAAACTGACGAGATTTTTGCCAACATTTCAATTCTGCCGGATGAACTCGAATCAGTAATTGAATATCATCTCGCAATGCAAAGTGTTTCACTGTCTTCATAAGCCAATCAAGCATGTTAGGAAATGCATTGCCAGGATAATAGACTTGTGCATCCCACACTACATTGGTTAAAAGACCTATTATTGGTTTTCGGGGATCAAGTCCCAATTCTTTGATCAAGTCTTCAGGAGCTTGTTCCGCACCGCTTTCGTTGAATTTCATCCAATCGTAAGCTCCAGTCCATCTGCCACGAAGATATTGTGTGACTTCGTCTTCTAGATCAGAATTCCATTCTTGTTTGTTCCACTCATCAATTGATGTGTCGACAAGAGTTCGATAATAAGTATTGCTGTGAGACATTGTGATACAGCGCTTGCGATAAGAAACATCCCAACACACTAGATGATTATTTTCTTTGTTTGCAACTTCAACTTCAATTCCCTGAGGGATATAAAAGCCCTGATTTACCAAGGTATGTTCAAATTTATGATTTTTGTAGAGATTCAAAAGACCATCTGCTGACAATATTCCAGACTTCAAAAATCTTCTCAAAACCTGCTCTGAATAAGGCTCCCCGTCAAAATCACCACGTCCAAAAAATCGCAAAGTACCAGAGAGTACACTTTCTCCAAGAGAGATGTCTTTATAGACGTAGGTGCTGATTTCATCTAGAACGGCTTCTTGGGACAGTTTATCTGCAAGAGTGTAATCCTGCGAACTCAAAAAATCAGACAACTTATGCAAAGTGAGTCCTAAAGGTTCGATGCACTTTTTGCCGCAACCAAAACACCACTCACACATATCGTTTCCCGGCCCTTCAGCCAAAAACTTTTCTTGAGTTTGTAAGTTTGTTCCATATGCGTTCTGGCATGCAGGCAAAATTTTGTCGCACAACAAAAAATGCACTTCAGCGCCTCGAAGCGTCAGTCCAACCGCAAACAAAGTTTCCATTGGCGTAAGGATGGAGTTGCCACCAACAGTAGTGGCTATCAGTACTTTCGGTCCGCCTTTAGCGAGTTCGCGCCTGCGCTCCCATTCTGACCAGTCTGAGCCAATTATTTTTTTCCAGTCAGGAATCCAACTGTAACCGTCAGATAACCATTCTTCGTCGGTTCTAGCGTTTACAGATTCCGATGCTTTGACACTTTCTGGTTTCGACTCGCCAAAAAGATTTTTGATTATTTTCTGAAAAACGTCTTTTACCATGGGATGTGCAAAACCTGCTAGACCGCATCAGAATAGCATATCAAACTAGTCCAGAAGTGCTAAAATCAAGTACTTATGACAGGAAAGGTTAGCGGAATCTCAGATTCAATCATCCAAGAATCTTTTACTCAGTGGCTTTCAAGCGATCACTGTGTTTATGTTGGCACTCGGTCTGACCTTTTAGCCTTTAGTGAGCAACTTGAGTGCAAAGATGATTTTTATGTCTACAAACGCACAAATGAAGGGTACTGGCTTTTCGGATTAAAAAATCTGGAATGGGATACAAATCATTTTCAAATGAAAATGGGAAAAGTTTTTCCCTTCATTACTCCCAATGCCAACCCGCATTTGCGCAGCACTTTAGAAGCAGCTCAGAATTTATTCGATGAGTTAATCGCCAAAGCCAGATCTTGTGGATACAACTATTTGTCTGTGCTCGCCCATCCAGAAGATAGTGTTGGGCAGATGATCTTACATAAAGCTGGATTTGCGCTGATGGATACGACACTTTTGTATGAGCTTGAATTAAAAGAACGCATTTTACAAAAAAATAAGTCGTCAGTGAATATTAGGTTGGCTACAGAAGCCGATATAGAAGAGCTACAAGAAATTGCCGAAATTTGTTTTGGAGATCGTAAAAACAATATCAATCGATTCAACTCGGATCCCTCACTAGATCAATCCAAAGTTAAAGAGCTCTACCGAAAGTGGATTTACAATTCATTTGGCGGTCGTCACATGGCTGATCTGGTTCTGATTGCAGAATGGCAAAACAAATTAGCCGGTTTTTTGACTCTGAAAATAGACAAAGAAAATAATATGGCTGACATTCCTTTGAATGCTGTAATTCCTTGTTTTAGCGGTCATGGAATTTATAAAGCTCTGGTTAATCACGCACTCGACTACTTGGCCGAAAATAAAATCGCCACATGTGAAATTTGGACCCATGTTTCCAATTTTGCCGTACAAAAAACCTGGCAAAAACTGGGTGCCAGAGCCAAATTTTGCGCACACCAATATAGACTCATTTTGGAGGCTTGATCCTGAGTGTCTGCTTTTTTTGCCGAACAAATCGAAATTGAAAACAAAAAAATCGGTCTAGGCCAGCCTGTCTTCATTGTCGCTGAGATAGGAATAAATCATAACGGTGATATCAATTTAGCTAAAAAATTGATCGATGCGGCACACCGTGCAGGAGTCGATAGTGTTAAATTTCAAAATTACATTACCGAAGACTTTCTTTCAAGCGACACCACACTTGAGTGGGAGTATCAAAATCAAGGTATCACTGTTCGCGAATCGCAATACGACATGTTTAAAAGATGCGAACTGAGCGAAGCTGATGTAAAAGAGCTAAAAAAATACTGCGACAAATTGGGAATCATTTTTCACAGCACACCGACTTCCAAAAGTGGGGTAGATATATTAAAACGGGTGGGCAGCGCTGTTTTGAAAAACGGCTCAGATTTTCTCACCAATTCAAGCTTGCTCAAATATATGGCTGAGTCGGGTTTAGCAGTCGTCATAGCGACCGGAATGGCTGACGAAAAAGAAATCGGCACAGCTGTGGAAACGATCAAAAAAAGCAACAATAAAAATCTCGTAGTACTGCACTGCACCTCGGCATATCCAACTCCACCTGAACATGTCAACTTGAGAAAACTGGTTTCTATTTCACACAAGTTTGGCTGCTTGACTGGTCTTTCAGATCATTCTGAAGGAACAAGAGCTGCAGTAGGCGCCACCGTGCTTGGTGCATGCTGGATCGAAAAACATTTTACTATCGATAAAGACCTTCCAGGTCCGGATCACCGATTTTCATCAAATGAAGCCGAAATGAGCGAACTTGTTCAGGCGGTTCGAGAGATGGAAATACTATTGGGTTCCGGAGATCTCAACCCAGCAGAATGCGAAATGGCTGGACGTGCCGAGTTTAGACTATCTTGCGCCACGGGTCGCGACCTTTCAGCCGGTCACGTCTTGACCGAAGACGATGTGGTTTATCGAAGACCAGCCACTGGTCTTTCACCGTCTGATCTGAATCTGATTTTAGGCAAATCGCTCGTTCGAGACATTCCGCGCTTCGAGCCTTTGCGCCTGGAAGACGTATGCGAAAAATAGTTAGTATCAGTCAACCAGCCTATCTTCCCTGGCTTGGTTATATTGAGCGAATCGCCATGAGCGACTTGCACATTGTTTTAGATCATGTCCAACTTGAAAAACGCAGTTTTACCGCTCGCAATAAAATTCGCACTGCCAATGGCTGGAAATGGCTAACAGTACCGGTCAAAACCAAAGGACGCAATTTCGATTTAGCCATAAATACAATCGAAATCGACAATGAATCAGATTGGCGCAAAGATCATTTTATGACTTTGCACGGAGCATACGCTAAGGCAAAATACTACTCCGACTACAAACCTTTCTTTGAAGAGCATTACTCCAAAGACTGGACCATGCTTTCTGAACTATGCAAAGAACAAATGTTCTTTTTGTTAGACAAACTTTCCATCAAAACTCCTATTTTGTTCAGTTCGCAAATGGGCGCAATGAAAACGAAAGATGCACTTATCATGGAGCTTTGCGATAAAGTGGGTTGCACTAAATATATTTCGGGTCCATTTGGACGTGATTATTTGAAACAAGAAGATTTCGACAAAGCCGGCATCGAGCTGTATTTTCACGACTATGTTCATCCCCAGTATACTCAGCGTTTTGAACCTTTTGAGCCTTACATGTCAATTATAGACTTACTCTTCAATCACGGTCCCGAGAGCTTGAAGATACTGAGCACCACAAAAAAACTATGAAAGTAGTTTTCCGAGCAGACGCGTCGCAAGATGAAGGCGGAGGCCACTTAATCCGCTCGCTTGTCATTGCAATAGAGCTTGCAAACAGAGGTCATGACTGCATAATCGTGACCCAGGAAGGCGGAATTGATCTCATACCTGGTGGCAACACTTTGCTTGCAAAAGAAAATCTTACTTTCAAACAAATCAAAAAAAATGAATTCGATAATCCCCAAGCACTTTTCGACCAGTTAGAACAGAACTGGCTTCCAGACCTTTGTTTCATTGACAGTTATCGACTCAAAAAAGACTATCAAACCCAGATTCGCAAACTCAATTCAAAAATAGTCGTGCTTGATGATATGCCCTGGCGCGAGCATGACACAGACATTTTGATCGACCCGACACTTAATAGAGAAGGCGACGAATACAAGAATCTGGTGCCTGGGCATACAAAATTATTGTGCGGAGTAAAATACGCTCCACTCAGAAGCGAATTTTATAAAGCTCGCCAGAAGAAGCCTGACTCAATTATTCGTATCGAAACTAGAAAGCACATTTTAGTTAATTTGGGTCTCACCGACCCAGACAACATAACTTCAGTTGTGCTAAAAGGTTTGCTCAAAGTACAAAAAGATGTCGACGTTACAGTGCTTATGAGCCCACAGTCCACATTCGAACAAGAAATCGAGTTGCTTATTTCGAAATTCAAATTCAATGCCCAAATTCTACACTCGCAAAGCGATATGGCAGGTCTTCTATCCAGATGCGATCTTGTAATTGGTGCAGGCGGATCGAGTTCCTGGGAACGCTGCTGTCTTGGTGTTCCAGCTTTGCAATTGATTCTGGCTGACAATCAAAAAGACGTTACTGAAAGCCTGGAGAAGACAGGTGCCATTCAATCTTTAGGCTTTTTGCGCGATTTTAGTCCAGAAATAGTGACTAAATCAGTCGATTCTATACTTGTCGATGACCAGAATCTAAAGGCTATGAGCGAAGCTGCGCTTAAAGTTTGTGACGGTTTGGGAGCGGTAAGAATCGCCGATTACGCAGAATCTATAAGATCTTAAATATACTTCCATCTCTCTTGGAAAGTTCAGAATATAATTTGGGGCATGCTGTTTACAAGCCTGCAATACCTTCTATTTCTGCCGTTGACGGTTTTATTGTTCTGGATTTTACCCAAGAACGCCCGCTTAGCTATGCTTTTGCTTGCCAGCTACATCTTTTACATGAGCTGGATGCCAGCTTTTGTATTTCTGATTTTTGGGATGTCGGTATTTAATTGGGTCTTTGGAAATGTTCTGTACCAGGCAAAAGAAAAAAATAAAAAGGGTCTTTTTGGATTAGGACTCGCTGTAAATCTGCTTTGCCTGGCAATATTTAAATATGCTAATTTTTTCATCGACTCAATAGGCTCGCTTTTGAAAATGTTTTCGGGAAAAACACTTGGTTTTGCACCTGAAATAATCCTTCCCTTAGCCATATCCTTCTTCACTTTCGAGTTTATTCACTATTTGTTCGAAATTTATCGAGGCAAAAAGCCAATCGATTCATTTGTTCTGTTTGCTCTTTTTGCAGCTTTCTTCCCCACTCAAATAGCAGGACCTATCAAGCGCTATCCTGATTTTGAAAAGCAGATGAAAGAACACAAACCTTTCCAAATGAAATATTTGGACGAAGGCGTGCCTCTCATAGTGCTTGGATTCGCAAAAAAAATCTTGTTAGCCGACACTTTAGCTCAGTTCGTCAATATGGGATATACAGTCCCCGGGTCTTTTGGAGCGCCAGAGTTGTGGCTATTTGCCTATGCTTTCGCTTTTCAAATTTATTTCGACTTTTCAGCATACACTGATATCGCTCGCGGCTCTGCAAGATTGTTTGGATACGATATTCCAATCAATTTCAATCTGCCTTACATCGCAAATAATATGGCCAACTTCTGGCATAGATGGCACATTTCTCTTTCGACCTGGCTTAGAGATTATTTGTTCATTCCATTAGGCGGTTCAAGAGGAAGTCGTTGGCTCACAAATAGGAATCTACTCCTCACCATGACACTTGGTGGTCTATGGCATGGAGCCTCCTGGAATTTTGTTGTCTGGGGCGTTTTTCACGGACTGGCGCTTGTAATACATCGCGAATTCACTTTCTTGAAAGAGAAAATTACTCCGCTCAAAAATTTTGTAGAAAGCAAACTAGGCAACTTGCTTTCAATGCTTTTGACTTTCCATGCGGTCTGTGTCGGCTGGGTGTTCTTTAGAGTCCAAGAAATCAGCACTGGCTTCAATATAGTAAAGAAAATGGTTTTGTTCAGCCCTATTTATGCCGGCGCTGAAGCACAATCGCATCAATTTCTTATATTACAAAATCATTTACCGGTAGTTGTTGTAATTTCAATTGTTCTTCTGGCCTTGCTTTTGTTAACCAATATTCCGCTCAGCATCATGAACGAAAAGAATATATTCCGCAAAATGCCTGCTCCAGTGGTGGGAATTTTCAGCATGCTATTAATTCTTGCAATGATCATCTTCTTGCCCGATGGTACGCAGCCTTTCATCTATTTCCAGTTTTAGCGAGACATAACAATGAATGCAGTCTTGCAAAAAACAGCAGAAGACAAATCGACTCTAGCTTGTGAGCAAAAAAAGAAAAGCACACTTACAGCGTTATTCAATTCAAACTTAGCGTGGCTTTTAATAGCACTTTTAGCTACCGAAGCCTGTCTTTATTTTTTCCGCCCCCTCAGTATGGTGCGAGTCGAGGGCACAATGCTCAAAGAACACGATGTAATAGGACGTAGAATAAACAAAATACTAAACAATCGAAATCAGAAAAATTCAATTATTGTTGGAGATTCGACCGCAGACGGACTCTGCTATTATGCAGACCTTAAAACTCAGAAAATCAAACTGAACACATTCTCTCACTATCAGTATCTCGATGCTAAAACTGCAGATTTAGCATTGCAAAAGACTTTGAATCTACCAGTATCTCTGCAAAACATCACCTTTGGTGGATGTCTGATGCAAGACCAGTCATTGATGTGCCACAAGTATTTAGAATCGGGTAAAGCACCAAAAATAGCCTTTCTTACAATAGTTCCAAGACCATTTTTTGATACAACAGTAGGTGAAAGTATTTCGCCAGTGAAGTGCTATTTCGCTAATAGACATAAGTCTATTGGTGATATGAAGAATTTTTCACAACTATTCGATTATCTTCTTTCTGGAATTTCAAACATCTATCGTACTCGCAGTGACTACGCAACAGTAGTTTGTTCGCTTGCATGCAGCAGCCTAAATCGTCCACTTAATGCCTATGAAAATGAGAAAAATGGATTGGGTCGACGAAACAATGTCACTTTGGCCGGTACTGAAAAGAACATCAATCCAGATATTTCAAATGATTTTGAGACTAAAAACCATGAAGTAGTGCACTACACCGCGGCTTACAAATTCAATCAAGAGTTATTCAATCGTCAATTCAACGAGTTTGATACTATGCTAAAAGAACTGACTGAAAAAGGCACATCTGTCGTCATCTTAAAATTGCCTCTAGAACAAATCAATTTGAACTTAATCGCTCCGCAGAAGCTATGCATGTTGAACGAGAAGCTCAATGAATCCGCCTCAAGATATAATTCCATTATAATAGACTTTCAACAGAGTCCAGATTTTAATTCTACAGACTTTTCCGATGGTGTTCACCTGAACGGACAAGGTGCAATAAAGTTCTGGAATAAACTTGCATCTCAAATAGAACAAAATCCAGTTCTTAAAGAGCGCTTGCTCAATAGATTGCAATAGTGCATGGAAAAGAGCAATTTATCTAACTCTATAATTTGCTCTTTCATAGCAACACTTATCACTATTGTTTTCATTCTCTCACGAGTTGGATTAGATCCAAGTCTCAGTGTAGAGGCCGTCCTGTTTCTTGGTTTACTTCATTTTTTATTGTTGTGTCCAAATTTTTTAAGCCGGTTTGGCAAAAATTATCCTCTACTGAATGAAGAATCTTTTCTGCTTTTAGTATCACTTTTAGTACTACCGCTTATCGCTTTTTTACTGCCCGCAATCAAGAGCGTTTTCTGGATTTTATCGCCGTTAGGTTACCTAATGTGGACGATCAAATTCAAAGAAACAATTGATTTATTCAAAAACCTGCAGTTGATAGGCTTTTGCTTATTCGTCGGATTCTGGACAGCTTGTTATCTATTCATCAGCGAATATTCAACTTCGCTTTATATAGAGTGCCTTTCACTGGGAGGAATTGCAGGATCAGGCGAAATCGACACACTTTTTCACTCTACACTAGCCAACGTAATAAACAACTACCACGCGGTAAGTACTGGTCTTGACGGGCTGATTTACACGCCATACCACATAGCCAGTCACTTTATTTTCGGTCAGCTGGCTTCAATACTCAACCTCGATGGACTCTCATTTTATCTCGTCGGCTTTTCGGTTCTTGGAGTACCTTTGTTTATAAAGGCGCTTTTGACCTTTATTTCTTCGATAAATTCTTTGTGGCTCAAACCACTTAATCTACTCGTGCTTGCCTCTGGCTTAACCGGATTGATGCAACCTTCAGTCGCTGACTGGATGGGCATTTGGAACAATCAACTAAACAGTCAATCATATTGTTTGGCACTGACATTCTTCTTTTTATTAGCTTCAATTGTTCTGGACACATACCGCTCAAGCGTTGAAGCAACAAAGAATGTGGCACAGAAAGCCATTCTGCTATTAGTCATAAGCCTTGCTACTACTGTCTTGATCTGGACAAAAGTTTCAGTTGGAGTCTTATTTTGCGCTCTTGCGTCTTTTCTCTTTGTTCGCATCAAAGCGTATAAAAGCAAGTTTTACAGCCTGCTTTTCGGCATGATTTGCCTTTTTTCAGCTATTGCCTATTTTTCCAATTTGTTTAAAGCACCTGTCGATTTTGTCCTTTTTGCTTTTTACAAATTCCAGGTAAAACCGAATTTTCTTTTATTCCATTTTATATTCTTTTATCTTTGGGTTTGGCTCCTGTCATTCTATTCTTTCAAATCGAAATTGAAAAATGCAGAGCGCATACCTTTGGAAACCGCTGTTATCTTTGCCCTCATAGCATCACTCCCGGGATGTTTAGCAGAACTGCCGGGTGGCAGCGAAGTCTATTTTTCAAACGTTCAATACTGGTTTTCACTTGCTCTTCTTATTGGTCTAAATATACCTGTACTACTTAGTGAAACAGTTGCCTTTAAAAGCATAGTAACAATCTTAGTCTTACTTGCAGGAAATAATTTAGTCTTCAGTACTGCAAAGCTTTTTTCACACCAGTATAAGGTGCGTAAAACGTTGTCAGAGCGTAGTGATTCCATATCAAACACATCACAATTACTGAAAGTAATAACTGCAAACACTAAAAATAAATCGATCAAAAGCATAGCAAGCTCTTTTCGGATAATAATGATACTGGCTCATGCCCAGAATGGTCTTGAGTCAACAAACTCATATCAGATTTTAAGAGGTCTAAGGAACCTTTGCGATGACAAAAAAGCTAAATACAATGAAACTCTTTTGTTCATTCCTCAAACGGCTAAAGCCTACTGGTACATGCTAGACAATAGATTGAATGCACCAATTACAAGTACATTCATTGCTCCCGCATTCAGTGGCTTTGCAATGCTCGACGGTTTACCGCCTATTGAAGCGAAATCCAATATTTATTTATTCAACAACTATCACCTGCGAGACAAAGAACAGTCATTGCTTGATATAGAACCTGAAACAGTGTGCGCCAAAGCAGCTCAAAAGGGCTTTTCGTACGTATTGTACTTCGATCAAAATTCCAAAACGGCCAAATTATTTTATAAGGGAAAATTACTTGATTGAACTCTTCATTTTAAAGCTGTTCATATATTGAGTCGCATCTGGTCCCACATTCAGTATCAGATCAAGAATCGATAATGCATGCTCAAAAGGTGGATAAACCTGAGGGTATGAAGGATATTCTCCATAATCAAACCATTCAACTTGCATACCTTGCTCATTGAAGACAGATTCATCCAAATAATTTTTTGCTGCCGGCCCAGAAACATAAACATCAGCATCCAGAG
>CAZFKB010000049.1:0-23380 GCA_964519785.1 uncultured Candidatus Obscuribacterales bacterium
GGGGGAATTCGCAAGCAAAAACGAATTAAGCAATTGCGTCCAGTTCTGGCAGAAGCTCTAAAGAAAGGCATCGTGATGCCAGTAAGTCAGAGGTCTGGCCACACTGTCTATAAGCTGGTCCGCAACCTCAATCGCTAATAAAATTAGGTCGGGATAATTTAGCCTTTTAGGGTTGTGATAACTTATACCCTAATATGCAATTTCGCTTGGTCGAGTAATCGAGGAAAAAATTATGGACGTCAAAGTAGGATCACTCCAGATAGGAGCCGGCAAGCCCTTTTTCATCATCGCTGGTCCCTGTGTTATCGAAAGCTGGGAAACGACCATAAATACAGCTCGTGAATTACAGAAATTATCCAAAAAATTAGGCTTCTCACTCGTTTTCAAATCTTCATACGATAAAGCCAATCGCACATCTATTAACGGATTTCGCGGACCCGGACTCGAAAAGGGGCTTGCGATGCTTGCAGATGTGAAAAAAGAACTTGGCGTTGAATTATTGAGCGACGTACACGAAATCGACCACTGTAAGGCTGCAGGCGAAGTACTCGACATTTTGCAAATTCCAGCATTCCTCTGCCGTCAAACCGATTTACTGATAGAAGCAGCGCGCACCAATAAATGCGTCAATATCAAGAAAGGACAATTTCTTGCACCGACAGATATGGTGAATGCAGTCAAAAAAGTTTCCGACGCAGGAAACAACAATATCCTTCTCACTGAGCGCGGCACCACATTTGGTTACAACAATCTTGTGGTAGATATGCGCTCGCTTCCAATTATGAAACGTACAGGCTACCCGGTCATCTTTGATGCAACCCACAGCGTACAGTTGCCCGGTGCAGGTTCAGGCGGATCGAGCACTGCAGGACAACGCGAATTTGTTCCACATCTCGCCCGCGCTGCATGCGCTGTTGGCATAGACGGAATGTTCATGGAAGTTCATCCAAATCCAGACGAAGCTAAAAGCGACGGACCCAACCAGGTGGCTCTTTCACAAGTAGAAGACTTGATTGCTCAGTGCTTGAAAATACACGAGACAGTCAAATCCATGCCCGAATTGCAATTGGGCTCGCACCATGCACAGTGTCAATCAGTGGCTTTAAGCAAGTGAAAATCTTAGTTGCTCTAATTTCAGCTCTGGCTATATCGGCTCAACCGATTCTTCACGCCGGGTCGATTGGACTCGCCCAGCAAGGAGCTGAGCTGCAGCTTGACGAAGTGATGGTCAAAGCCTTGAACGCCTATGGCGGAGCTTCGGCTCTTGAAAGAGTAGAAAACTCTTCTGTCACTTATGGCAAATTCTATCCGGCTCGAGCTGGTGCGGCAAATACAGATAAACACAACGAAGAAGACGCGTTACAGTATAGAAAATTCAGACAATCGAGCAAATGGCGAGTTGACCTCGATGGTGGCTCGGGTGATGCAGGCGGCAAACGGGTTCTTGCCTACAACGGCTACAGTGGCTGGCGATTGAACGACAATCAAGCCCAGGACATGCAGGCTTCAAGACTGACTGCACTAAACGACGATAACGAAAGACAACCAACCATAATCTGTCATTGGAAACAACCTGGTTATGACTTCAGTCTCGATGGTCGCACTACTTTTCGCCAAATCCCAGTGTTTGCAGTAAAACTCTTGTATGGAAAAGAAGGCAGAGAGCGTCCGACTACAATATTTTTGGATCAACGCAACTTTCTGATAGTCGGTATTTCATATGACTCAAGCGCCACCGAATCGGTAAGTACCGAATATTCTGAATATCGTCCCGTGGCTGGCACACTGCTTCCATTTCAACAAACCAAATTCATCAATCAAAAGCCCGCGTCCGACCTCATAGTTAGCAATATATCGGTTGGCGAAAACATAGACGAAGCTTTGTTTGATCGCCCGCAAGTGGCTGGGGCTCTTCGTCTAGACCGCGATATTACTGTCAAATTCGACTATGCTCAAAAAGAAATTCTGGTCAAATGTCGCATAGACAATGGAAGCGAAGACCTCTGGTTCTTATTTGATACTGGAGCTAGCGACACTATTGTAGACCGTCGCACCGCCGCTGATTATTACTTGTTCAAAGATGGCAAAGCTTCGATGCTCTCTGCGTCGGGCTCAGTAAACGTAGAAAATAGCGCAATCAAACGCTTAGAGATTGGCTCTTTGATTTTGAACAATGTAGATGCGCGTATTCACTCGCTGGCAGGTCAGTCGCAACAACTCGGGCGCCCGCTGGCTGGTATCATCGGCACCAATGTAATTGAAAAATTTGTTACTCGAATCGACTATGGCAAATGCACTCTTACATTTATTGATTCAGACAAATTCAAAGCACCAGCCAACTCGACTGTAATTCCACTTACAGAACACAATATTCCTGTAGTAAAAGCCAAACTGAATGGTCTGATAGACCAGCCCATGCTCGCAGATACAGGTGCTGCATTCAACAACCTACCATCCGTAGTTGCAAAAAAATTGCTTGCCACCACTGGTCAAGACAAAGAAAAACCAAGTCATATGACCGAGGGCACAGGACTTGATGGAAAACCAATTAAGCTTGCAAATATGATTGTGAAAAAGGTCTCGTTGCAAACACAGGTTTTGAGCAACGTTCCTTTTACTTATATATATGATGCCAACGCTAAATCAAATTCAAATTCAGACCGAGTCGAAAAACAAGGTGGCTTTTTCCGCAGCACCGGACTTGGAATTTTAGGAAATCCATTTTTCCAGAACTATATTACTTATGTAGATTACAAGTTCCAGCGCTTGCTTCTGGAGCCTAATCCCATCGTTCGTATTCGCGAGCAAATAAACACTCAAGTAGATATCGGCGATAAAAAACTACTGATTTATCGTGATTACAGATTGGCTGAAGCCGCTTACCAAAAGGCAATGGGCATTGCTACAGCCAATAAAGACCAGCGTTCCGAAGCGATGCTCTGGGGACGTCTTGCCAATGCAAGAAGATTGATGGCAAAAGAATTGAGCCGTCCAGAGCACGCAAAAATTGCTTACGCTAATTTTGTCAAAGCACAAGAACTCGCCAAAGAAGTTGGAGCTAAAGACGTTGAGGGAAGGATTCTGTCCGACTGGAGCTTGCTATACAGTGACAACGGACAGCCTAACGAAGCAAACAGAACAATAAATTCAGCTCTTTTGTTAGCTCCGCAAGATGCGCAAGTAAACGTCAACTACGCAGTTCACCAATACAGAAACAATCAGTTTGCCGGAATGCAAAAATACATTGAAAAGGCGCTGTTTCTTGACCCCTCCAACTGGCAGGGATTGTGGTATCAGTTCAAACTACAAGAAAAATTTCTTGATTATCCACGTGCTGTAAAAACACTCAAAGAAATAATCAAATACTATCCATGGTCAACACTGGCCACCAAAAAATTGGCTGAAATCGAAGAGACTATGAAGCCTAACGCAAGTCTTACTCCCAAACCTGGAGCGGGAACTGCGACTCCGCTACCTGGCAATTAAAAACATCAATTCACAAACGAATTTATTTTCCAAGATCCTTCTTGAGCCTTGCTAGTTCGTCATCGACTTCGGCTTCGCGCTGTTTGTATTCTTCGTCTTTGATTTTCTGACGCTCAGCTTCTCGCTTCGCTTCTTCTTTTGCAAGTCGCTCAGCTTCAGCGCCCTTCAGTTTTTCGTCTTCCTCATCTTTAAAAAGAGCAAGACACTCTCCGCATTGCATGACCTTTTGCTGACTGCCAAATAAAGTCACGACACCATAAAGTTTTACGCCTTTGTCAACTTCACACTGATAGAAAGTGGCCGTCTTGCCGCACGCCGAACATTTGTGCGTTTCTTTACGCCCGTTCAAAACGCGATTTACTTTATTTTTGGTTGACCAGAAAATGAGCATGTAACTTCTATACCCTTTTCAAAAATGATGCAGAATAGCACAGAGCTAAATTCAGCCAGATACGGCAAAATCGTCGTGTGTGGAAAGGTTCGCTGCCCAAGAATAATATGAGATATATTTAATACGGGATTTTTGAACCTTTTCGCCGCTTATATCGTTAATAAGAGTGGAGGCCGATTTCAAAAGGGTCGGCTTGGAGAAAAAAGTGGATATCAGCGACGAAGCGCTTGTCGAAAAATATCGGCAGACCAAGGACTTCAAGTACTTTGGAGCCCTCACGCGTCGGTATCAATCCAGATTGTTCAATGCAGCGCATCGCATTATGGGCAGTCCGGAGGAGGCGGAGGAAGTGGTTCAAGACACTCTATTAAAAGCACATTTGAGTCTGAATCAATTTAAGAAACAGTCTTCTTTTGCGTCCTGGATTTTTGCCATCACAAACAATATTTGTATGGACCGACTGCGTGTTCGCAAACGTCGCTCTGTCATGCAGATTTTTTCTTTCAATTCAAAACCACTCTACGACCAGGAAGAAGACGCATCTCATTTTGACAACATTGGGCAAATAGCCGATTCAAGTCTCAATCCATTACAAGAACTCGATATAGAAGAAGAAGGCCAAATGGTATTGAAAGCACTTGGTCTTTTACCAGAAGTACAACGCACTGTGCTTGTATTGCACGACATCGAAGGCTTCGTTTATCAGGATATTGCTCAAATTACAGGCGCTACTATAGGCACTGTGCGCTCGAGATTGCATTATGGACGGCTGAAACTGAGAGAGCTTCTCAATCCCTATTTTTCATCAGGTACAACAAAAGATTCAAGCAAAACCGGCTCTAAGCCAGGAGATCGACATGTCACTCAATAACGATTGCGCCAAATATCAAGAATCGCTCAGTGCTTATATCGACAACGAAGATGTCGACAAAGCTGGCGTAGAAAGTCATTTGAGCGAATGCCACCACTGCAGTGACGTATTGCAAAAATTGACCGATGCAAAAAACATGTTGGTCAATCTTCCTCCAAGTCTTTCACAAAAAGATTTTACAAGCGAACTTGAGCAAAAAATCAAAGCCAATGGTGGCAACGTCATTACTGGTAAATTCTCAAAAACAGCTTTAGCTGCCATTTTTATAGCGCTAACCGGTATTATAGGATTTTATGCTTTATCAAATTCACAGCATCCTGAAGTCGAAAAAAATATTGCCATCATTCCAGAAAATAAAACCGAGCCAGCACAAAAAATTGAAAGAGAAAATAATAAAATAGAGTTGCAACCATTAGCAAAAGTAGCAACAACAAAAGACGAATCAAATAAACAAAAGCCCGTACAAAAGGAAAAAGAAATTACTGTGCAGGTAGCAAGCAGCAAGAAAGAGTCACCAGATCAAAGTCAAAATCAAACTTTGATTCAGACTGCGATGCAAGTACAGACAAAGCCTGAAGAGCCTGTGAATATCGCACTGAACACAAGTGACCTGAGCAGCGAAAATGGCTTGTTTGACGATATGGGATTTGGAAGTGACGAGGACGGTCTTTATGCTATCAAGCTCTAAAAACAAAAATGCATCACTGCATAAATTGTTTGCACTAGCCTTTTGCTTGACTCTAGGTGTCGCTCAAAACGTTTCAGCCCAGCCTGTCGAAGAAGAAGGTGGCGAGATGCAGAATGGCTTTCGTGGAGGTCAGAAATGGCGTCAAAAGATGATGAATGTGCCTCCCGAAAAGCGAGAGATGTTCATGCAGCGTATGCGCGAAAGACGGGGTCAACAACCGAACTTTCCAAATCAAGAGTTCATGCAAGAAATGCCAGGAGGACAAGGGATGCCTGGTGGACCGGGTATTCCGGGCAATCCAGGATTTCCAAATAATCAGGGAATTCCAGGTAGTCCAAGTTTTGGAGGTCCTCCTCCTGGGGGTGAACAACCATTTGCAAATCGTAGAGGTGGAATGAGACGTCCCGGAGGCGGTGGCAGACAAGGCTTTGGCTTTGGTGGCAGAGCGCTTGATTTAACACAACTCAATTTAAGCGAGAAACAAAAAAGCAATATTCTTGCTTTACGCGCTAAACACTCCGAACAAGCGAAAAATATTCAGAAAAACCTGCACGACAAACGAATGGAATTGCGCAACATGTTATTCAGTGCAGATTTGAATCGCAAGGCACTACAAGAAAAACGAAATGAATTGCGAGGCTTGCAAAATCAAATGGACGACATCATGATTGATGATTTTCTTGGAGTGCGTTCAGTTCTAAGCGAAGATCAAATAAAGAAACTAGCTGAAACCAATTTGCCTGGTTCTAGGCGTAAAACGTCTGCTCAAATACAGCCAAAGGGCGAATAACTAATCTTCTTTGGTTTCTTTTGGCTGAGCTTTGCCTTTCTTTTTCTTGACCGAAGCCCACTCTAAAATAAATTCTGGATCTTCAGAATTTGCAGGCGCTTCACTTGCTTGTTCTACAGGTGCAGGCTTAGCCTTGCGTTTAGGCTCTTCTTGAACCTTGGCTCTGGTCTCAAGACGTGCCTGAGGCTGCATCATGCTTGGATACATATTAGGCATCTGACCGCCAGGATATGTCGGTATCATTGGTGGTGGCGGTGGCACAAAAGGACCTTTCTTGCCTTTCTTGCCAACAGCGGGCATCTGCACCGGCATGGTCGGAACCATCATAGACATGTCCATTCCACCCATAGGCATTTGCTGCGCCTGAGATCGCTCAACATGTTTTGCCGGAGCAGCTTTAGCAACCTTAGCAGGCTTTGCTACCGCCACTACAGGCGGTTGCGCCTTTGGTTTTGGTTTTTCTTTCTTGACTGGTTTGGGTGCAGGCTTGACAGGAGCTTTTGCAGTGACTGGCGGAGGAGACTCCTTTTTCTCTTCTACTTTTTTGGGCTGTTGAAATACTCGAGACTTCAAACTCAAAGCCGATTGTACCGGACTTTCCTTCTCTTCCACTTTTGGTTTTGGTGCGGCTTCAACCTTCACTGGTGGTGGCGCCACAGCCTTAGCTTTAGCCTCCGACGGCCCCTCTGAGACTGGAGCAGCAAATCGAGACAATCCTTCGTTGATGGTCGATTTGTGAGGTAGGCTATCCTGATGATGACGCGCCTTTGACGCAGACGGAGAAGCAGAATTATGAGCAACCGGAGGCTTTGCTTCTACGAGCTTGTGCAAGTAGTACGAACCGCTAACCGAAGCCATCGCTAGCATTTGTTCTTTTTGAGGGTTGCCTTCTTCTCTGCGCGCTTTCTTGGATTCCTTAATCATCCATTTGACCACAGCGGCCTGAACCTCTGGTGATTTTGGGTGAGCTTTCTGAGCCGCATCCAGCTGAATGCGAGCGTCTTCTTCTTTGCCTGTTAACATATCTAGCTCAACAAGTTTCAGTCGAGCTTGCAAACTATTTGGTTTTTTCTCCACCGCTAAAGGCAGATAGTGAGAGGCAATCGTAAATTTGCTCAGCTCAAGCGATATGGTGCCAAGCTCGTAATATAGATCGGCTAAAAATGGCGAATTAGGACCGTAAGTTTTTTGAGTCTGGTCGATTGCTTGCTCATAATAAACTTTCGCCTTATCGTAATTGCCTTGCAGATAAGACTCAAAAGCTGACTGTCTGAGACTTTTAGGATCACTCAGCGAGATAGGTTTTTCTATCGCCATTGCCGGAATACCGGAAATGACCATCAAATTCATCATGATGGCAGACAAGAGCCGCTTGAACAGCATCAAAGGTCTCGCTTACTAAGGGAAGGTGAGCTACATTTCATATTTTAAGCTCAAATTGCTCAAATTGCACATAAATAAGTAAAAAAGACTAGAATATGTTTTTCCCCGCTAGAGGCAAATCAATGCGTCGTTCAAGACAGCAAAAAAGTCGTGGTCACAGAACACAGTCTACCGGTACAGGTGGTGGCTATCAAAACGACTCCTCTGCACGTTTGTTCATGCAGCACGGCATAGATATCAACACCAATCTGGGTGAGGGCTTTGGACCTTTCCGTATCGAAGGCGAAGACGTAATTCTCCCTTTTGTCACCTCGGCAAATATCGCATGCGGAGCCCACGCTGGCGACCCTGTGATTATGGAAGAAGCTCTGGAGATGGTCCGATATTATGGGCTATCGCTTGGAGCGCATATTGGTTATCCAGACCTAGCTGGTTTTGGTCGCCGCGAGATTCGCATACCCAGTAACGAACTTCGAGCAAGCATACTATTTCAGCTCGGCGCACTTACTGGAATGGCTAAAACATTTGGTTTTGAGATTACTCAGGTTCGCCCTCACGGTTATTTGTACAGACAACTTTCAAACGATCAGCGCATCGCAAGCATAGTAGCCAAAGCAATTGCAGAGTTCGATCAGTGGCTGGTGTTAATTGGTCCGGCAAGTCCCACTTTGTTGCAGGCTGGTGAACGAGCAGGACTTAGAGTGGCTCTGGAAGCCTGGGTTGACCGTACTTACGACAACAATGGCAATTTACTCCCGCACACTCATAGCCGAGCAATCATCAAAAATCCAAACGAGATTTTGCGTCAGGCTAGAAATCTAATTCAAAAAGGTCAAGTCATCGCAGTGGATGGAACTCCCTTGCCGATTGATTTTCAGACTCTACACATGCACGCCAAAATACCAAATGCTGCATACATTGCCGAAGAAATCAGAAAGATGATTCCTTATGCTTGCTGTCTGACCTCTGAGCCGTTCTCAGTCGACCAGGAAGAATCACGATTCAACTCTGCTTTTGCAATTAGCTAAGAGACAAGAAAAGCCTAAGGCAACCGTTTGGCTTGAGGAACGATTTCGTCATACCAACTACCGTAATAGTCTGGGTAATCTTCACCAGTAGTAGAAGTAATTGTGTTCTGAAGAGCACGCTTGACCGCTCTGCGGCCACCACGTCGGTATCGTCTGAGCCACTCCAATTCAAGCGGATCAATTTTAACCCCTGCTTCAAGCAATTCTTTGACGATTAGAATCTCATGAACAATCGCTTCAGTCTCTTCTTCAAGACATCTGTCAACAAATTCCTGACGCCCAGTTTTTCCTGGAACTGGATCTATAGTCGGACGCATTATGGCGTGCACAAATTCGTGGGCTATGCTTATAAGCTTATAGTTTCTAGGACACCATTTACCGATGTAAATCGTACGTTTTGCGCGGTCATAGTAAGCTCGACAAGGTCCATTCACGAGTCTGATTTTGACACCATCTTCGCGAATTTTTCTGATGTCCTCGACAAGGGTAGGACACTTCAGAGCAGTTTCGACAAATTTTTTGCCAAACTGACGGCGTAGATTTTTTACTACTTTGGATTCCAAAATCATGCTCTTCACTGATAGACCTACTTACATTAAATTTATACCACTTTATTAAAGGGTCGAATCAGGCAAAATCGCCAATATTTGGCGCTTATCGTCACTTGCCAAGCGAATTGCCGCTTCGCCGAATTATTAAATATCGCTAATAATTGGCAAGTAGGTCAGAGTCGGGCTCTGGCTTTCACATCCAGATAGGTCTGTATAACCTTTTCAGATAATTCTTGAGGAGGACAGTCCAGCACCAGACATCCCTTTTTTTGTAGCACACTAAGTGCAATTTCGCGCTGGTGCAACAGATCGGTAGCAACAGCTCGTTTGAAGGTCTGGTGCAGCTGTTCAACCTTATCGGGCAACTGAATTCCACCCTGTGCGACCTGAATCACCTGGCGGTCTTTCAGGGTGACACAAAAGGGCAAATGCTTGGTGCTCATGCGACCAAGACCGGCTAATAAAGCCTTAGAACCCGAAGGATCGGTCAAATCTGAAAATACGACAATCAGTGAACGCCCGCCTGCTTGCCGTGAAAAATGAGCCAACATGCCCGGATAGTCTGGCTCTACCATGACCGGTTCGGCCTTGAAAGTAGCCTCAAGAATTCTGGTCAGATGCGCTTTGCCTCGACGTGGGGGAACATAAACAAGCGGTTTGTCGGCAAAGATGCCCAAGCCGACCTGGTCGTTACTCGATAATCCGGTCAACACAAGGCACAAAGCGGCATTTAGCGCATGGTCGAATCTTTTCAATCCTTCGAGATCCGAAACCATCATGCGCCCAGCATCAAGCAAGATAAGCAATTTCTGTTCTTGTTCTGCTTCGTATGCTCTCACTACAGGACGATCGCGACGAGCTGTAGCTTTCCAGTCGATCGCCTTGGTGTCATCACCAATAGTATATTCGCGAAGAGTAGCAAAGTCGGTTCCTTGACCTCGTTTGCGTCGATTGATTTCACCAAATTCAGTAGAGTGAGCCAATCTTATTGAGAGTTCGTATAAAGCTTTGAGGTCGCTATAAACTTTTACCGAGGCTTTCAAATCAATTTTTCTTTGTCGCCAGAAAAGCCCAAAGAAGCTCAGATAGCGGATCGTGACATTACCAAATTCATAATTGCCTCGTCGCCGTGGTCTAATTGTGTAAGCTAACGCTTGGGTCGAGTTGGGTTCAATATCAATTTTAAAATAGTCGATACTCTTAAGAAGACCAGGCGGAGAGTCATCTTTCACCAGCATATGGAGCTTGTTAGCACCGCTATTGGTGACAGAGAGATCGACGTCATTCTCGCGACCGATGGAAAATCTTTCGGCAAAATTTCTATTTACACTCACCAAATGTGGTGACTGAGTCAAATTCCAGTCTATTATCAATAGCACCAGCAACAAGCAGTCAAGTACGATACCTGCTGTCGCCAAAACAGGATAGAAGCCGCTCAGCGCAAAAGGAACGAGCACGAATGCCAAAGCCAAATATAGTTTTTTGCTGGCAATCATCAGATCTTACTTAGCGCGGTACGGTAACTTGTTTCATCAGTTTGGCTATCACTTGCTCGATTGTAATGCCCTCTAGTTCTGCCTCGGGCGTGAGCGCCAATCGATGACGCAATATGGGTTCGGCAACGAACTTTATATTGTCTGGAGTGACAAAATCTTTTCCTTCTATTGCAGCATGCGCCTTAGCCGATCCCAACCAGAGCAAGGCCGAACGTGGACTTGCACCAAGAGCAAGATCAGACATTTTGCGCGACTTGTCTACCAGTTCTTGCAAATAATTTATTACGCTATCCTCTACTTTCACCAGCTTGAGAGCCTCTCTGCAAGCCAGGATTTCGGCTACTTCAAGAATTGCATCTGGCTTTGGCGAGTATCTGCGATAATGACCGTCTTGCCAATTTTTGAGCATTGTCCGCTCGGCATCAGCACTGGGATAACCCATTTGTATTTTGAACATGAAGCGGTCCAATTGCGCTTCAGGCAAAGGATACGTGCCTTCAAATTCAATGGGATTTTGAGTCGCGACCACTAAAAACAATTCGGGCAGACTTTGAGTTTCTCCTTCTAAACTGACCTGGCGCTCTTCCATTGCTTCAAGCAGTGCCGATTGTGTTTTCGGTGGAGTACGGTTAATCTCGTCTGCTAACAAGAAACTTGTAAAAATGGGACCACGTTTCAGGGCAAACGTTTTAGTAGTCAAATCGTAAATACTGGTCCCAAGAATATCCGACGGCAACATATCTGGCGTCAACTGAATTCGTCCGAACTGAGTGCCCATCAAGCTTGCTATCGTTTTCACAACAAGCGTTTTTGCCGTTCCAGGCACACCTTCGAGCAACACGTGACCGTCAGCCAGAATGGCCACAAGCATCTGGTCGATCACCATTTCTTGTCCCACGATGATCTCGTTCAACCTGTCTTTCAATCGGTTGAAAACTTTAGGAATCAACGATACATCTTCTCTTTCGGCTACTTGCTCTTGCATTTTTTGTCTCTTTGTTATTTGACTTTACCTAATCCTAAATCAGCGCTTATCTTATCGCATGACGATACGATGGCGTTCACTTGCTCGTCTTTGAGAGCGTCACCTCTCAAAGCCTCTTGATATGTTTCAAAAACATTGGTGTCAGCTTCACTTTTAATCGAATGCAATTTTTCTTTCAAGGTTGCTGCGAATTTGTCATCCTTTTCGTAAACTGCCAGACCCAGCGCCCTTGCAAGCCTGGTCCTGAAAGAGGCAAATAGAATTTCAAGAATCAATTTGTTTGCTTTGGCGCGAGACCACGTGTTTGCGAGTCCGTTTATATATTCGAGATTCGAAATCCGTCTGGATGAATCTATTGCCACCGCACGCCCAAAGCGCTGTAATCCGCTAGCGATGCCAATGAATAGAATCAAAGCCAATTGTAAAGTTACAAGACCAGCTGGTCCGCGAGAAAGTCGTATGAACACATTGGTTCCGCCGGTATATCCGTGCGCCCGCTCGTCAAAAAGAATAGTACCGCCAGCAGTGCTCATCCAGTTTTCTAAAAATTGAAAATTGCTCCAGTATTCTATTTTAGAAATGGTCCTGTTTTCACAAATACTGACCAGCCCTCCGATGATGACTTTGCCCTTTTCGAGCGGAACAAAGCTTACTATTTGGCCTAAAGAGTCTTCAACTATTGGCTGACCACCACTCAATCGCGAAGTAGGCTCCAATTTGAGACCGCCAACTTCTTTGTTTTCTTCGAATTTTTCGTCTGGATGCACATAAATCATTTCGGGCTTGAAATCAAGGTCATCTAAACTCGATTGCTTGCTCGATTTCTCGTCGACTTTTTTATTCATTCCAGCAGTTTTTGCAGACATTTTGAATTTAGACAAAATGTCTGAAGCAGAATAGAAACTAAAATCGTCGAGATAAATCCAGGTATTTCCTTTCTTGACCCATTTAATAATCTGGTCTACTTCAAATTCTTTGAGCGTTTCTTTGGGTGCAATGGTGACAAGTGTTTGCCCGTAACCTTGCAGCTGTCTGTAAGGCAATTCGAATCTGGCCACTTTGTATCCAAGCCGTCTTGTTAATTCGAACAACCCCGATAAACCGCTTGCCTTCTCATTAAACGTAGAAGAGGAACGTCTGTCTGGCATCATTTTGTCCAATTCTTTTTGGAATACAACACCTGTAATGACAGAAAGCGCACTTGCCGCAAGCAGCACAGACAGCTGGATTGTAAGTTGTCGACGCTCTTTCAACTTAAACATCCGAGTTTTTTTCCTTAGCCTTTTGAGCAATTTCATTTTCCATTTTGCTCAAATGCTCAAGACACTTTTGATACTCTGCATTGGTAGCAGAATCGTTGCCAAACCAAATACCTTCTACAATATTGACCAACTCGCGAAACGGCTGTCTTAGCTTTTTGAAAGACGATAGTGCGTAATAATATTCGTAATTAGTTCTTGTCGCAACGAATTTAAGCACGCCATTTTCGTCCATCAAATACAACGAACTCATATAAACAGCACGGCAAGCCTCTCTCCAATCTGAAACATTAGCGTGCTCTTGCGCTTTAGTTTTCCAAGCCTTGCTATCCAGAATTTCAAGCCCAGAAGCCAAACCAACTTTGGCCAACTGTGCCTGACGCTGCAAATCGCTCATTCGCTTGTACAGAGTAAACAACACAAGCACAATTATTACTATCATTGCCACAATGATGAGCATCTGCATGATGTCGCCTACAGATTTAGTGTCTGCCACATCACCAAAATCAATTTTGAACTGTCTTAAAAAATCGACAATGTTTCTAATTAGTCTTGCTAAAAAATCCTGCGCTGTAACAAGAATTTCAGGCGGATCTTTAAACTGATAATCGCCAGACATTTGACTCAAGGGCTTGGATACATCTTGATACTTCATGCGGTACTACCAATTTGCGCTTCGCCAGAGTTTTCAGATTCGTATCGCACTTTGAGCACTGCAAGCTCATCGACCATATCTTGACCTTCCTGACGGACTTTCATATCGGCATAATAAAGTCCGTAGAAAATAAAACATACGGGCCAGACAACCATATCTACAATCGATTCCCATGCAGACCAGAGTATCTGCCAGTGTAAGGGTATATTTCCGCCCGACGCATCATATCCAAGCCTGAATGCATCCGCCGCACAAAAAATAATTACAGGCAGATAGAGCGGTGGTCCAAGTATTGTGATTGCAACAGTTATAAGAAAGCCACCAAGTAACGTTCTTGGAAAAGCCCGAACCGAAAGAGATAAACCTTTAGCAATGACTCTTGAAACAGGAATTTTTTCACAAACAGCAGCACAGGAAACAAGAAAAGCGGCTGTATAAATAAATCCCATTGAAGTCAGCCACGAGAATAAACTGGCGTAAACCATAATTATCGGCACAAAAGCAAGCGGCGAGCCTTTTCGAAACAAAAAAGCACTGACAATTACTGTGAGTCCGCAGATTATTGAAGCACCAATAATCAATAAAATAACTAAGAATCCCACTGCTAAAAGTGCGCCCTGGCGCTTCATCACCACTTTTAAGGAATCAACAAGTTCACTTGAAAGCCCGTTTACCACGCGCACAATCGCCAGTTGACGAAGATATAAGAACCATCTGGCGCCAAGAGCAATAAGCGAAGCCGAACAAAAAAGCAACACCATCAGTGCTTTGGTTCCAGGGGCTGCTTTAGTAGCCATCATTCCTGACGACGAAACCTGAAAAATCACCCTAGCAATCAAAACAAACAGAGTGGGAAAAAGTAAAAATTTAAACCAACCTGAAATATTAGCCCGATAAATCTGGAATGCTCGCCCCACCAAATCACCTACGGATTGCGAGTCTGGTTGGGATCCTTTAGTCGTTGGTGAATTCAAGAAGTTTACCGATTCTACTTATTGGGTTTTATGTATTTGGCGTATTGTATTTTAGAAGTGAACTTTCAAATTTAAACATGCCCAATTCCTTAGCTCAAAAACTCAGCGGCGTTAGAGACCTCAAACGGATACTTGAAATCACAGTCAACGAACTGGGAGATTCGTATTCTCTTGAGTCCTGCCAGGTCATGCTTTCCAGCCCGCTTGACCCTAATTTCACCTCGATTTGCGAATATCGCGATAAAGCGGGACCTGACTTTCAAGAAGCCATAAGCTCAGTTGTGACCCCGCTTACGATTCCGCTTGTCTTACAAGGTCGGACTTTTGGCTCGGTCAGCTTTAGCCGCCAGCCGGAACTCAATCACGACGAGCTAACCGAACTGCGCGTAACTGCTGGCGAAGTACAAGAAGTTATCCGCCTGGCTCAAGTTAACGACATTGTCCAGCGCGACTCGGGCAGAGAAGCACTGCTGCTTGAAATCGGCAATGTCATGAATTATTCGCCCGCAATTGGCGATGCCTTATTTGTAGTCGTAAATATCCTTGGCAAAGCCTTAAATGTAAGCCGTTGCCTTTTTATCTGTACTGACGACCACCAGGCTGGCTGGAAATGCTACGAATTTTGGCTTCAAGACAAAATTAAAAGCTGCAGAGAGATGTTCTGGCCATCTTCAGATTCAGCCATAGTGGCTCAAACTTTGTTAGCAAAACAGCCACTCATTGTTTATGAAGGACAAGAGAATTCATATGTTTCTCCAGTCCAAGAAGAATTGCAGTTTATAGGGGTTAAGTCTTTCCTTGGCATTCCCCTGCGCAGCAGCCAAAGCACCCACGGTTGTGTAATCGTCCAACAATGCGATTACAGAAGAGCCTGGACACGCACCGAAATAGACATGCTCCAAAATTGCGCTGACAAGCTCGCTGAAGCACTGCTTAAGTTGCCAGCAGAAAAATTGGCACGCGAGCCCATCATGCAATTGCACCAGCGCGTTGTAGCACTGAGCGAAAACGAGTCCACTGCGGAGCGCTCTATTCTTGAAGTTCGTCGAGCACTCAAAGGTGCTGTAGGCAACCAGGCAATTCCTACCGCGCGCAAGTCAAACGACCCGCCACCGCCACCTCCACCACCTGTTCCAAAACCAGTAGTCAAACCGGTAGTTCCACCTCCGGCAACTCTACCTTCTGTATCTACAGTCAAAAGCGAACTTGCTGCCAAAGTCGAAGCAGAAGCTGCCAAAGCAAAAGCCTCGGACGCAATGGATCTGGGAAGCGAACCCGGAAAATCGGAAAGCGGAAAAACTATTGGCGGTGTACTTGGTGGTTTGAGTAAAACCAAAACTCCTGCCGAAGCTCTTGCCCCAGCAGAAGCCAAAGTTCCAGAACCAGAAGTCAAAGCTCCCGAGAAAAAAGAAGCAGACCCTTATGCGGATCTCGATTTTGGAGATTTTGGCGACCTCGACGATACCACAGCCGGTACCGCCACAACCGATGTAGAACCGATAAAAATCGAGCCAAAAGTCGAGGCTCCCGCAGCGGCAGAAGCTGCTGTCGCTGAAATCGTCAAAAAACCAAGTGATTCAGGAAGCTTCGATGCCAGTCCAGCCCAGGCCACCACATCTGGTGAGTGGGCGGTAGCATCAGCCGAAGTAGATACAGTTCCTACTGCAGAGACAAAAGCTGAAACCAAAGAATCTTCAGCCAAAGCCTCGTTCGACGACCTTGCAGCTAAAGCCAAAGCAGCCTTAGCCAAAATGTCGAGCACCAAGTTGCCTGCTGCCACTCCGCCAGCTGCTGAAGCGCCAGCCAAAGTTGAAGAACCTGCCAAGGTCGAAGAAAAAGCTGAAGCAGTGGCTGAGCCCGCCAAAGTCGAAGAACCAGCGAAAGTCGAAGAACCCAAAAAAGAAGAACCAGCAGCTGATGCAGGCGGTTCTAAATGGGGCAATCTCGACGCCATTCCATCTCCTTCAAAATCTTCACCTGCCACAGCACCAACTGGCGGCTGGGGCAATCTAGACGATATCCCCGCCCCGTCAAAACCAGCTGGTGGCGGAGGACTCGGTGGAGGTCTTCGTGGCTCCATGATGGGCAAAGCAAAAGCAACATCTGCTGCAAGTCCACTCATGTCCAGTTTGCGCAAAAAAGAAGCTGGCGGAGGTGCGCCGGCACCGCAATCGTCAGAACCGATAGATGAGGGCGCAGCCAAACAAAAACTCGATGCAATACTTTCGTCTTCCAGCAACGAAACATCTGATTATGTATTTGCTACACCAGGTCTTGATATGCGTGTTGCAGGCAGAATTGACGGCTGGATAGCTCAAATAGAAAAGAAAGATCGTTATAAGAACGGTCATGCACGACAAGTCGCTCAATACTCTGTCGCTCTGGCAAAAGAAATGGGACTGAGCGAAGATGACCAGAACAAAGTTCGCCTGGCCGCTTTATTACACGACCTTGGCAAGCTACCGATTCCGCAAAATATTTTGCAAAAGTCAGAAGATGAACTTGGTGACGAAGATTTCGTAGCAAAAATGGGTCATACTGCTGCTGGTGCCCAAGTACTTGAGAGCTTCCCCGATCTTGCAAACCTGGCACCGATTGTCGTTTCTCACCACGAAGAATTCGATGGCGAGGGCTTCCCGCAAGGGCTAAAAGGCGAGGATATTCCTATATTGGCACGCATCATCTGCGTGGCAAACCGCTATCACGAACTTGTAGCAACCAAAACTTATGGACCAGGAATTGCTGAAGCTGAAGCGCAGAAAATCATCAAAGACGGCTCTGGTGCACAGTTCGATCCCAAGGTTGTAGATGCATTTAACAAATTAGTGGAAGCAGGAACACTTCCTGCTCCTTAATCAGTTTTAGTTGAAGAAGCTGATTTGATTTGTTTCGCCAATTACGCCAGCGTCGTATTTAGAAATTTGCGACAGCTTCATGACGAAGTTGTATACGCGAGGCGATGAAACTGCAATTACATCTTGCACAGGCAAATTGTGTTGCTTACCCTGCGAAGTCAAGAACACAAACTTATCGCGTGAAACTGAAACTATTTTACCTTTGTATTCTCTACCAAAACGAGTTTTGATTACTTCCTCATTCTCGCTTACAGGAGCGATATCACTGATTTTAGAACCAGCGTTGAATAAACATTTTCCTTCTACAACAACCCCAGCGTCGGTAGAATTTTGTTTGCAATTAAAAAGGACACCGCTAAGAAGATAATCTGCGTTGCCCTTTTTGAATTCTTTTGGATCTGCGTAGACCTGGTTAGGAAGTAGATCTACTCGATTGTTAGCAATAATGACTTCGGCCTGACTTGTATTAATAGGTCCGATTTTTTTTGTACGTGTAAAACCACTCAACTCTGTGACACGGCTTTCGTTGCCTGTTTTGCAATGCACTTGCGCGGCATCGGCAGGACTTGCACTGCTCAAATACAGTGTGGCAAGAACAACCAATAAACTCGATAAGCGACGCATAACCTCTCCCTTCGGCTCTTTGTGATTCGCTTATCGTACACCGTTGACACCTATACGCAAGCGTTACGCCCATTCACATTCTAAACATATTGTTGAGAAGTTTTTCTAAAGCCAGATGTGCTGCCGTTTTTCGATTTGTAAACCTGTAAACAACACTGCTTAAAGAACTTAAGAATCGATATTGAACGGATTTCTCAATCTTAAGGAAAGATGAAGAGCGGCTATTCATGCCCATCTAAAAGCATATACGTTAAGGTTACCTTTATATTTCAGAATCCTTAAATCACGATCGCGGCGGTCTCAGAATAAAGCGCTGGATTCCACCACCAAAGACCCTCTGCAATGAATCTTCTACCCATTGTTGTCGTCCTGAGCTGTTGTGATATACCTTTCCATTTTCTCCGACTATTCCTATATGCGATCCACCTCCACCGTTCTCCCATCCGGATCTTCGAACCACTACAACAACGTCGCCTGGTTGAGCATTTTGAATCCCATCGTGCTTAGTCCATCCATTGCGCTGCAAAATCTGGCTCAAACCGCCAACCCCTGCATGTTTTGCATAATTAAATCCTGCTTTGTTCAAAGCAGCGGAAACCGATGCTGCACAACCCAAACGGCCGGGAGTGCCTGGAATAAATTTGAAGAGTTGCTGTCCAACTGATTCTTTAGCAGCATTCAAAATATTACCGAGCCGACCAGATTCAGGCGCGCGATTTGGTCTTTCTGGTTGATTATTTTCTTCTGGACGCCAGTCTCGCTCAGGTCGCTGTGGTCTGTTTGGTCTTTCGGGACGATCCAACCTTTCGCGACGATCCGGTCGCTCGAAACGCTCAGGCATATCTCGATCGAAATTGCGATTGTCACTATCCAATCTTGGACGGTGCTCAAATCGCGGCCCCTGGAAAGAATCTGCACGTCTGTAATAATCTTGCCAATAGTTCTGCCAATATCCATCCCAATATTTATACTGATTGGAATGCATCATATGCGGTTGCATAATCACGCTCATGTCGAAAACCGGACATGGTCTGCATTCAATCCCTAGATTGGGCAACAGATTCATTGTCCGTGGATCGTTTTGGTAGTTATCGAAAATTGCAAATCTGTTATTCATACTGTATGTCGACCAATCGGTGTGAACATACGGATTGAACATAGATTGACCTTCATTACATTCTGGTGATAGGCGCGCGCCATTACTTTCCATGCCCGAGTTCATGTCAAAATTCTCCTAAGTTTTTGTATGCAAAATCGGCGAGCCAAGTCCACCCGAACCAAAATTCGAGCACCAAATGCAGTGGCAAGCAAACGAATAAGAGACCGCGACACCATCAAAGTGTCGTAGCCTTATACAGACGCACTGTCCTGCTGAACGCCTAAATATTCAAAATAACGATATAGAAGCCCGCCAACGCCTTCTTTTAATTTATATTAGCGGCAATCAAAAACTCTAAGTAACCAAGCTTTTGTCTTCTATGGCAGTCTATTAAAAGAGCTGAAATTAGACAAGACCCATTTTTCATGCCGATAAGGGAAACTACGTAGACGTTTTGCTATTCTATTGAGATGCTTGAAAAAACCCTGGCGTCTAATTTCAAAAACAAGTGCACTACCGCATCTGATGCTGTATCCACAATAAAGTCTGGCGACAAAATTTTTATTCACGCAAACGCCTCAAATCCGTTCCCTTTAGTAGATGCGCTTGTAGAGCGCGCCCCAGAACTTAAAAACATTGATGTATTTCAACTTTTGAGTCTCGGTGATGCAAAACACGCCCACGAAAAATATCGCGATTCTTTTCGAGTACAGTCTTTATTCATAGGTCACAACACACGCGAAGCGGTTAATGGCGGTCGCGGTGATTATATTCCTGTGTTCATGAGCGAGATTCCCGAGCTCTTCAAATCAAGAGCAATCGACTTAGACGTAGCACTTATACAAGTGGCCCCACCTGACAAGAACGGCAATTGCAGCCTGGGTTTGGCTGTAGAAGCTACTCTTGCAGCAGCGATGAGTGCAAAATATGTTATTGCCGAAGTAAATGAGCAAATGCCTCGTACACTTGGTGATTGCAATGTGCCACTTGACAAAATAAATAAGATTGTCGAGACAAATCGACCGATACCCGAGTTGTTTTCAAGACCTTCGACCGACATAGATAAAGCCATAGCAGCCAATATCGCCACTCTTGTCGAAGATAGATCGACCATGCAATTGGGAATCGGATCAATTCCAAATGCAGTTATTGGTTTTCTGAAAAACAAACAAGACCTTGGCATTCACACCGAAATGTTTTCTGATGGCTTGCTTGAGCTTATAGAGGCAGGTGTAGTTACTAACAAATACAAAACTGTTTTGCCGGGCAAAATTGCAGTGTCTTTCGTTCTTGGCACCAAGCGTGTTTATGATTTTGTGCACGAAAACGAAAATGTCGAATTTCATCCTTGCGACTATATAAATGATCCGTACATCATTTCGCAAAACAAAAAAATGGTCGCTATCAATTCGGCAATAGAAGTAGATTTGACTGGACAGGTAGCAGCCGATTGCATAGGTTCGCGATTGTATTCAGGATTTGGTGGACAGGTCGATTTTATGCGAGGCACCGCCAGATCACCTGGAGGTAAACCGATAATTGCTCTTCCGTCAACGGCTAAAAACGGTAGCATTTCAAAAATAGTTGCCTCACTGACTCCCGGCGCCGGCGTGGTTACTGGGCGAGCAGACGTGCACTATGTCATTACCGAATATGGAATCGCTCAGTTGCACGGCAAGAGCTTGCGTGAACGCGCTAAAGCACTGATTGAAATCGCTCATCCAAAGTTTAGAGAAGAGCTTGAAAATAGAACTTTTCACTGCAAGTGAACTAGTTCATCCTCTTCTCAAGCTAATTATAGTTTTCAATATTGCCGCCATTCGCTCGGGCGGAAGATTACTGAGTTGAGATTGAAGAGCTTCCTTCAAATCATCTGGAAAGTTTTCGATTAGACCTTTAATATCACCTTGAGTGACTTGCTGACCCGACATCAATTTATCGATGATTTCACCCTGCCCAAAATCTTGATCGAGCTTATTTAAGGTGTCGCCAAAATCCAATAATGATTGAACAATTTTTCCAAGATCAGAACCTGGACCTTGTAACTGCGCACCTATAGCCTTTATAGCCTCAGGCGGAAATTGTCTCATCAACTCCGCTCTTTGTTGCAACAATTTCCCTGTAGCCGAATCAGGGTTATTTGACGAATTCAGCATTTCTGAAAGCATAGAACCCAACGGCATTTCACGCATTTCAGGTGGAATTGAATCCATTGCACGCTTGCGCTCATCCTCACTTAAGTTCTGTCCGCTCAATACTTTGCTCAACGCACCACCCAGTTCGGTTGTTGCAAACTGCTTACCCTTGGTGGAATCTTTCATCCAGCTATCAAAAGCATCAATAGATGAAATCATCAGGTTGGCTTCTTTCCCCTCAGGAGTGCCGTTTCCATCCTGGATCTTTCGCAGTTCAGAACCTTTTGTCAAACTGAAATCGAGCAAAAAGTCTTTTAATTCGGGAGGCTTTTCCGGTGGTTTCAGTGCTTTGAATGATTCTATGAATTTTTGACCGAATTCGGTTTTGGCAAACCTTTGCCCGGCGCCTCTGTTAGCAAGCCAATCTTCAAAGACTCCGCTACCCGCTTTTGTCTTCAGATATTCTTTGAGATCAGAAGCAGTAATCCCCTTAGCAGGTGCTTTATCGCCTGCGATTTCATTGATATTTTCACCAATGAATTCACCAATAGCACCAAAAGCTTCCGACACATCCTGTCCGTCGCGCTTGAGACCAGTTATAGGCGATGTGATGTTGCCCCTTTCGGAATTGACCTCGTCGGGTGTAACAGCTCCGCTTTTATTTCGGTCCAAGACCGAAATCACTTCCTCCATCATTCGAGGAGAAGAATCAGCACCAGCATTACCTCCGGCTATTTGACCATCGGCTGATTCTGGCTGTGGCTCTCCACCTGAAGACAAATTGAAAATCTCCAAAACCTGAAGGGGCTAGTCCTGAGAGGAATATACCCAATTCTGGATGAATGCAATTTCGCAACAATCTATGCGCAGTTAGTCAATAAAATCAACGCACTGCAATCTATTTTGTTGTTTTGAAGTTCTAGACTGAAGCTACTTCGTTGTTGAGAAGGTCGCTTACGTCTGTGCCTTTGAGGCTCAAGCTGATTTTGTGCTCTTTGGGAGCGAATTTTTTGATTACAGCTTTCACTTCTTGACCGACCTGAACTACTTCTTCAGGACGGATATTGGTCTGATCAGACATTTCTACTGTAGGAAGCAATGCATCTACACCAGGATAAATCTGAACGAAAGCACCGAAGCTTTGAATCTTTCTGACAGTACCCGAAACGGTTTGACCTTCCTGGAATTTGTCTTCGATTTCTTGCCAAGGATCAGGCTGCATTTGCTTGAGACTCAAGCTGATGTGACCTTTCTCCTGGTCTACTTTCAATACTTTGGTTGTGATTACTTGACCAACTTTCAAAACGTCGGATGGGTGCGATACGCGCTCCCATGAAATTTCGGAAATTGGAAGCAATCCATCTAATCCACCAAGATCGATGAAAGCACCGAAGTCGGCGATACGGACAACTTCGCCCGAGACGATTTGACCGGATTGAAGTGTGCCCAAGATTTTTTCGCGCTGAGCTGCTTTTTCTTCTTGGATGGCAAGACGCTGGCTCAAAATCAATTTGTTGCGCTTGATGTCTGTTTCCAAAATTTTCATTGGGATTTCCATACCAATCAATTCTTCTGGAGTTGTTCCTTTTACGCGCAATTGGCTGGCGGGAACGAAACCGCGCAATCCATATACATCGACAACCACGCCACCTTTGACCACATTGGAAATCTTGGCTTTGATTGTTTCGTCGTTTTTCTTATGATCTTCAAGCAAGACCCAACCACGAGCCTGAGCTACACGTTTGAGAGAAAGGGTCAACTGACCATTTTCATTCTCTTCCTTCAATATGTAGAACTCAAGTCGGTCGCCGACTTTGACTACATCATCCAGTTTGTCGACCGGAACGTTTGAAACTTCTTTCTGAGGTACGAATCCTTCAGACTTGGCTCCAACGTCAACCAGAACTCCATCGCGCTCAACACGAACCACATCGCCTTTGACGATGTCGCCTTGCTCGTATTTCTGCTGAAGCGTTTCTTCTAATAAACGTTCAAACTCCTCTTTGAGTTGATTTTGTTGGTCTGACACTGAGTTAGCTTCTCCTTTAGCCTGAAGAACTTGGGGCATATCTACTTACTGTAACCTCTCTTGGCCTAATTTTCCGCTACA
>CAZFKB010000050.1:0-23376 GCA_964519785.1 uncultured Candidatus Obscuribacterales bacterium
TTTCCGTTCATCTGTTTTGGTTTTTCAATTTTCATCAAATCAAGAATTGTTGGCGCGACATCAGCTAATCCGCCTGGCTTTAGAGTGCCACCATTTCTGAGCCGTTTGTCATTATCCTGAAAACTAGCAATGATAAATGGTACTGGACTGGTCGTGTGAGCGGTGTGTGGTTCACCTGAGTTCAGGTCAATCATTTGCTCTACATTGCCATGGTCTGCAGTAATTAAAAGAGTTCCGCCAGCTTTGTTTGTAGCGGCGAGTAATTGACCAAATGCATCATCGACAGACTGCACCGCATCGACTGCAGCCTCCATGTATCCTGTGTGCCCGACCATGTCAGGATTAGCTAAATTGAGAACTATAAAAGGATATTGACCAGACTCAATCGCTTTGCAAGCCACATTTGCCACTTCGCTGGTTTGCATTTGCGGCGCCTGGTCATAAGTTGCCACCTTTAGTGATGGCACAAGAATCCGCTCTTCACCTTCTAATTCTTGCTCGCGTCCACCATTTAAAAAATAAGTGACATGGGCGTATTTTTCTGTTTCGGCGGTATGCAACTGTTTCATATGATGGCATGAAATCAGCTCTGGCAATGTCATGGTGATGTCTTGCGGAGGCAGTGAATCCAGGTCAAATGCTATTGGCAATTTGAGCGAAGCATCATACTCGGTCATACATACATAATGAATGCTGGGCACCACCGGTCGCTCGAATTGATCAAAATCTGTTTTGGTCAGGACTCGGCTAATTTGACGTACTCTGTCTGGTCTAAAATTGAAGCAGATTACTGAGTCGCCAGACTCGATTGGTGCTTGCGTAACTATGTAAGGTTTTACGAATTCGTCGTTTTCATTTTGTTTTTCATAGGCATCATCAATAGCAAAAAGGGCATCAGGAGCTTCGCGGCCTTTACCCATGACGAGAGCGTCCCAATAAACTTTTAAGCGATCCCAGCGCTGGTCGCGGTCCATTGCATAATAGCGTCCGCAAATTACGCCAATTTTTCCGATTTCACCTGTGTCTTCGTTTCCTGCCAGCTTTTCTTGCAAGTCTTTGAGAAAACGTCTGGCGGATCTAGGTGGTGTATCTCTTCCATCTAGAATGGGATGAATAATCAGTTTTGAAATTTTGTGGTCTCTTGCAAGTTGAATCAGTCCCGACAAATGATCAAGACTCGAGTGGACGCATCCATCACTTAAAAGACCAAGTATGTGTAATTTACCACCGGTCTTTTTGACATTTTCAATTGCCGATAGCAATGAGGGATTGGCAAAAAAACTTCCATCTGCAATAGCATTTGATATCAAAGTGAGTTTTTGAGTGATGACTCGACCAGTACCAATAGTCAAATGACCAACTTCAGAATTGCCCATAAGACCTGCAGGTAATCCAACTGCTTCACCTGAGGCAAGTAGAGTTGTGTTTGGAAAGTCTTTTATGAGCTTGTTGTAATTTGGGGTTCGGGCAGCCAGAATCGAATTGCCCTTCTTTTCGGTGGAAACGCCCCACCCGTCCAAAATCAAAAGCGTTACAGGTCCCATATGTTTATTCCCACCAAAGTTAGTTCACAAGATTTTAGAAGATTTCTTTTGTCTTAAACACAAAATAACCACGCCATCATAATAATATTTGAGCATGGACGAAGAGCAAAACGTAATCGCAGAAGTCAGCCACGAGCTGCGCTTGCCGCTGGCCAATATCAAGCTATTGGTTGAAACCTTGCTCGACGGTGCTATAGACGATTCAGAAGCCGCAAATAAAATGCTTTTGCGGGCTCAAAAAGAAATTGGAAGGCTTGAAGATTTAGTCAATAATCTCTTGTCCGTGACGCCTGGTCGTCAGTTTGAAGCAATCGAGAAACAAAGTGTCCTACTTCAGGATGCTTGCGATTATGCTGTCAGTTCAACAAGCGAACTTGCAAAAAGAAAGAATATCAAGGTTACTATTGCTTTGAAGGACGGGTGCTCAATTCAAGCTAATCCCGACCAATTAAATCAAGTCATTTTGAATTTGGTCGAAAACGCGATCAAATACACAAACGACGGCGGTAACGTAAAAATAGCTTCTGGTATTGCAGATGGTAGCTTTTATGTTGAAGACACTGGAATTGGCATAGCCCAGAGCGAAATCCCTAAAATCTTCAAGCGTTTTTACAGGGTCAATCGAAACAAAGCCAAAGGCAGTACTGGGCTTGGCTTGTCAATTGTAAAACATATATTAGACCTGCATGGGGCCAAAATCACGGTAAAATCCACTTTGCAGGAAGGTTCCACATTCACGGTAGAGTTTCCCTCATGAGTCAACAAATCATTCTGGTCGATGACGACGAGACAATCATCGAGACTCTTTCATATAACTTGAAGCGTCATGGTTTCGAGTTGGCCATTTTTAATAACGCGATGGATTTGTTTGCCAAGATTGAAACTTTGAACCCAAGTCTGATGATTTGCGATTGGGTCTTGCCTGATTTGCACGGTCCAGAAATTATCAAGCTACTGCGAGAGAAAAACTGCCAGTTTCCCATTCTCATGCTGACTGGACAGACTGGTCCAGCAAGAGTGGCTCAGGGACTGGCGTCAGGTGCTGATGATTATCTTGCCAAGCCGTTTAGCATCATCGAACTCATGGCGCGAGTTCAGGCCTTGATGAGAAGAAGTGGATTCAAAGCAGAGTCCACATCTCAAAAAACAATGCAACATGGAAATTTGGTACTGGATCCGGTGGCAAAGCGGGTGACCATGGATGGTAATGCCATAGACTTATCTCCCAAAGAATTTACTCTGCTCAGATACTTCATGGAAAACGTGGATAAAACTTTGAGCACTGAAGTTTTACTAAATAAAGTCTGGGGCTCGGACTTTGCAGGTGATACCAAAACGGTGGCAGTGCATATTCGCTGGCTTAGACAAAAATTGGAAATCGATCCAAAAAAACCAGCCTTGCTCGAGACGGTCCAGCGCTCAGGATACAGACTAAACAAGATAGAGAACAAAGAGGTGCAAAAATAGTGAAGGCAAAGGCTCTCTATTTCTTGAAAGACGATGTAGTCTCAATGGGACGTATGGTCAACAGTTCTGTTGAAGAAATGGCATCGATTCTCAAGGGCAATCCAAGTGCAAGTATGTCTTTGATTGAAGAGCGCGAGAAAAAAATAAACGACCATTGCAAAAAAATTGAAGAAACTTGCATGGAACTTTTGCTTGAAAAAGAGACTGTCACCAAGAAAGACATACGTTTACTTGTAAGCACAATAATGATCGCAGCCAAACTCGAGCGCATGGGAGATCATGCCAATCGCATTGCCAAAGTAGCTGACTGGGCGCGCAAGGAAAAAATTGAAGCTCCTGCTGAAATGGTTGAAATGGCATCTGTAATACATCAGATGGCAGCAGATATTTTAATTGGATTTTTAGAAGACGCGCCAGATAAAGCGCTTGAGGTGCTTAAGCGCGATACTGCAGTAGATTTATTGCACGATGTTTTATCTCAAAGATTACTTTCTGATTTAGGCAATCAAGATAAGGCACAAGCACAAATCGAAGCACAATTTTTATTTTGTACAAGATTTCTCGAGCGGATGGGCGATGCTTGTACATCAATAGCAAAGCGCGTGTACTTCATCGCTACTGGCGAGCGTGTTCAATGAGGAGCAACTAAATGCCAGTATTAGTTTTAGCCGGTGATGAAGATTTCGAGCTTTATCGCAAATTGAAGAAAATGAAAGAATCTTTGCTCAAAGACGCTGGTGCATTTGCTTCTATAAATTTGCTTACTATTCAAAAACCGCAAGTTGCCGATATTTTCGACCACGCTTTGAGTCAGCCAATGGGCTTTGGCAATAAAGTAATCGTTTTTGACGACTGTGATTTTTTTGCTCGAAAAAAGAAGAATGAAAAAACAGAAAAGGAAGATGTTGGCGCCAAGCAATTAGAAAAACTGGATGATTATCTAGGGTCTGTTTTGCCGAATACTTATTTGATTTTTGTATCTACTTCGAATTTCGACGAGAATTTGAAGCTTTCTAAAATAGTGAAAAAACACGCACAAATAGAGCTATTTCCAAAAACCAAATATTACGTTAATTCGAAAAATCCAAAGCTTGAAACATGGTGCCGTAAAGAAGCAAAATCTTTTGATGCCACCATAGATGATGATGCTATTACTTATTTGCTTGATGGTACTGAAGCCAATCTTCGCCAGATCAGCCAGGAAATTCACAAAGCTGCGACTTACGTTTTTCCAAAGACGCATATCACTCTAGATGTAGTCACGCTCTTGAGTCCTTTTCAATTTCATATTTTTTCGTTGCTCGAATACTGGCTTGAAGGCAAACATGAAAAAGTATTGGCTTCAATAGACGAGCTATTGTCACGCCAACCAGGCATTGCAATCATTGCGACCCTGCACACTTTTCTTGGGCGCTGGATAGACATGCTCATGATTAAAGAAGATATGAATGCCAAAGTACCAAACTATGGTCCAAATTCAGGATCCATCCCTAGAGAAAAACGCGAAATGCCTATGCAAGAAATAGTGAAGAGAGTCTCATATCTGACGCATGGCAACGCTTTCATGATCGAGAAAGACCTGACTCGATTAAGAAAACAAAATTCGCGAGGTTTGCAAGCCAAGCAAAAACGACTGCTCGAACTGGAAGAACGAGTAAAAATCGGCGAATTGCAAGATAAGGACGCTCTTCTTCTCTTCTTCGCGTCATAAATTAAGGAATGTGGTAAAAATTCGGGTTTAGCTATCCATGTTTTCTAGAATATCCTGGTGAATTATTTTCCGGGAGTTTAAGTGCTCATGAAGATTGCAGTTTGCGTAAAAGCGGTTCCCGATACCGAAGCTAATATCAAGGTCGCAGGGGATCAAAGCAATATCGATTTAAATGGAATCAAATTTGTCACAAGTCCATTTGACGAGTTTGCTATTGAAGAAGCCATCGCTTTGAAAGAAAAGCAAGGTGGCGAAACTACAGTTATCTCGCTTGGTGGCGCCGAGTGCACTGACGTCTTGCGAGACAGTCTGGCTCGTGGCATCGATACAGCCATCCACGTAAACGACCCGGACTTGGTTAATCTGGATCCTTTGACTGCAGCTAAAGTACTTGCCAAGGTTATCAAAGAAGGCGGATTCGACCTGGTACTTTGCGGACAGCAGGGTGTCGGCGGCGACAACAGCCAATTACCTTCTATTCTTGCTGAACTACTTGATATGCCTCAGGCAACTCTTGTAGTCAAGCTGGAAATTGCAGACGGCAAATTCAAAGCCGAGCGCGAAATCGAAGGCGCTCACGAAATAGTTGAAGGAAGCCTGCCAGTCGTTATCAGCGCTCAGAAAGGTTTGAACGAGCCACGTTACCCCTCAATTAAAGGTGTGATGGCTGCTCGCAAAAAGACCATAGATGTAAAAAATCTAGACGCTCTTGGTTTGAAAGGTTCGGTCGGTCAAGATACACGTCGTGCTGTGATCAAAAAAATGATGATGCCACCTGAGCGTGCTCAAGGCAAAATGATCGAAGGCGACGCCGACACACAAGCCAAAACACTCATTAGCTTGCTCAAGACTGAAGCACGCGTACTTTAATTCACCAGGAGTATAGAAATGGCAAACGGAACACTAGTATTTATCGAACAACGCGACGGTCATATTAAAAAGGCCAGTCTTGAAACTTTGTGCCAGGCGAAGAAATTGAATAACGCTGGTCCAGTAAGTGCAGTTATCGTTGGCGAAAAGGCTAAAGAACTTGCAGCTCAAGTCTCAAAATACGCACCTGAAAAAATCTATGTTTTAGAAGGTGGCGAATACTCCAACTATTCGACTGAAGCTTACGCAGATGCACTGGACAAGGCAATCAGAACTGCTGATCCTAAATTCGTCTTTGCTGCGCACACAGCAATGGCAAAAGATTTGATTCCTCGTATTGCAGCCCGCTTTGACGCAGCCTGCATCTCTGACGTTATGGAGTTTCAAGCTGAAAATGGATGCTTGAATCCAGTACGTCCGATGTATTCAGGTAAATGCTACGGCATGTACGACATCAAGAGTGCTATTGGTTTCATCACCATCAGACCAAACGTATTTGCAGTAGACGCAGCTCAAGAAGGACATCAAGCTCCAGTGGAAGAACTGAAAGCCGAAGCCAAAACACCTCGCGCCAAAGTGACCGAGATTCACAAATCTGAAGGTCAAAAGCTCGAGTTGGGCGAAGCTTCAATCATCGTATCTGGTGGACGTGGTATCAAAGGACCCGAGAACTGGAATGTACTTCAAGATTTGTGTGATGCTATGGGTGGTGCACTAGGTGCATCGCGCGCTGTAGTTGATGCCGGTTGGATCGACCACCAATTCCAGGTTGGTCAAACTGGTAAAACAGTCAGCCCTCAGCTCTATATCGCTTGCGGTATTTCTGGTGCTATTCAGCATTTGGCCGGTATGTCGTCTTCTAAAATCATTGTTGCTATCAACAAAGACAAAGACGCTCCTATTTTCAAATATGCAAACTACGGTGTCGTAGGCGACATGTTTGAAATTCTGCCCAAAGTCACTGCTGAAGTGAAGAAAATGAAAGAAGGTCAGTAATCTAAAAACGGTTCTGACAGTTAGACTATTAGACGCCCTCGAATCTGGATCAACAGTTCGAGGGTGTCTTGTTTAAATGATTTCGTCTGACATCCATGGCATGGACTGTAGACGAAATTAAAAATCGTTGGCAGATCGAAATTGATGCGTGGATAGGATACGAATAAAACGTTTAACGGATCCCGTGACACGTGACCCGTTAAACGTTATGCGATACATAAGTCAAACGATCAAAAAGTTTTGGTTTTATGACTTATTTATGGCTGAAGAGAAAACTTTTGTGCTTCAAATACGCAAGCATTGCTAAAAATAGAGTTATTCCGAAACATATGCTGGTCCTTGAGACCAAATCTAAGTATGGATTATAAAATCGCCGAAAAACTACAGTTTTTGATCGCGTAAAACGGGTGCGTCATAAGCACCAGCGCTTAGCTGTTTTTCGCCTTGCACAGCCAGAGTCAGTTCAAGCAGAAAGCGTTTCATTTTTTGGATTTCGGCATGCAATTGCATGAGCATGAGCGTTCGAGAAGTGAGAGTTTCGATGTTCAGTCCTTTATCGCGAGGGACGCTTGCTGTTAAAACATCTAACTGTGCCTTTGAATTTCTGTCGTTGAAATCTGGAATGTTCGAGTCTGAGATCCATCTGTCTATAAGATGATCAATTCTTGGTTTTGTGTTTGGACAATCAGCTGGTATCTGGTGCAAGAACTTCCAGACAGATTGTGGATATTCGATTTCGCTATTTTGCGGGTAATCGAATATCATTGCAAGCATATTAGGTTCGGCCTCAGAGCGGTGTTTTGCACCGTTAATGGCTTTTAGAGTGTACATTGATGCGATTGACGGAACCAAACCAGCAGCAATACCAACAATTCCAGATGGCACTGTAAGGTTCAAGCATTTACGCGGGTTGCGCGCATATGTAGTATTGATACTGCCGATGGCGAGTGCTTCGCAAACAGTCCACAAAATTCCGTTTGATATAAAACTGGCTGCATTTATACGAGCTACTTTCTTATCACGATCCTCAATAAATTCGCCCAGTATTTCGTTATAGAGCTGTACTTCGGCTTCGATTTCTGCATTAGTAAAATCGACTTCTAAATTGGTACGCTGAATTATGGCTTCGGCTTTTTGAACCGAATCTTGCAAATCCTGACGCGCGTGTAAGCACTCAAGACTTTGATTTAGTCCAGATTCGTTGAACGTTTTGATTTTTTGTCGTGACGCTTCAATGTCAGTAAGAACAGCTGTCAATCCTATAGTATCGGAGAGCTGAAGACTGTTTACCGAAAGTCTTTTGCTTGTAAGTATCACTCCAGTTTTCAAAATCTGGCGCGGCATGTCCATTATATTGGCTGTCGGCTCTCGACTGGCTGAGGGCTTATAAGGAGCGTAAGAGGCGCGCTCTTTAACGTTACTATCTTGTTGTGGTACTGCAGAACTAGATTTTGGTTTTGGTAATGGTTTGCTTGCAGCAAATGCCGGAAAATGGCTCTGTGCAGATAAAATGACTAGACTAAGAAAATGGATTCGAAAGGACTTCATGGCGCTTATCTTAAGAAAATCCAATAATATTAGGAATTATCTGATTACGCTTGAATAGTTTCTAAGTTAATTGCATTTTGATCCTCTACAACCCTGTCTTGATGAAATTTTTACGCCTTTGCCATTACATTCATTTGCGTTGGGTTTCTGGAAAAAATCATGGCAGTTAAGTCTCACAAATTCATATCAATTTCTCTTGTTGCATTTTTAAGTTTTGCCAACACTCCATTTGCTATGGCTTCTACTGCAGTCGGAGAGTCTCAAGCCAACTCGCAAGCTATACCTTCGCAGATCTTGAAAACTGGCGTAAGTCTCGATACCAGCTCGATTGCACCGAATAGTCAGCAGCTTTCTGACACCATTGGCCTCACTTCGGTTCTGGAAAGAATTCAATCGCTCAGACAGTCTAATATGCAAGATATTACAGCTCGTCAGGATTTGTTTGAAGCCAAACAAGAAGCTGCATACATTATTCAAAAAACAAATCTGGATATAGATTTCACAGTTGCTGCAATCATGGCAGAAAGAGAGGTCTATCAAGAAATACTTGCTACTTTTATAAACGATCGAGACAAAAAGGTAGCGCGTATTAACGCAGCCAGTTTTATATCAAACGGAATTTTGTGGACTGTTTGCGAGGCGCTTGCAATCGGTAGTATCAATACCACTTATGCACGCAATCCAAAAAAATGTTTGAATCTTACGATACCTTCTGGCGTCGTGGGAATCGCAGCTGGTCTTGTCCCTTCAATAGCTTCTATGTATACGCTTAAAGCAGTCAACGGAGCGAAGAAAACATCAGAAGCAGAGCCTAATATGTTGGCTAAGTTATTCAATTATCCAACCAATCCTGATATCGAATATCCTGCCTCTGTCTGGAAATATTTGCATCAGGTCCCAGCATCGGAGCGAAAAGGAAAAACAAGACTGGAGCAAATTGTGGACAGATGGGTAGCAGATTCAAACATGTCTGAATTTACCGATAGAAATTCTAAAAAACAACTCGATGTACTCACTGCAAGCGTAGCGCAAAAGAAGGGGCTTTCAATAGCTACACTTACTTCGAGATCGGTTATGCTTCAACAATTACAAGCTGAAGTACTAAAGATGAAGCGAATGCTTTTAGAACTAAATATGGTGGCTCAAGGCGAAAAACAACTGGTGGCACAATCGATTGAATTGCCCAGGCTTCGCTAATTGCAGTGACCAGTTAGTTCCAGGGTAGTCCGTCAAAGCGATATGAATAGCCTGCACCAATCAAAATTTTGGGCGAAGAGCGATTCATTCCGGTGCCAAAATGCAAGTCTATTTGATGATTACGAGTTGGTCGGTACTCAGCGCCAAAGTGGGCTATTTGTTGAGAGTGCTGTTTATGGGCATAAAATCCGCCGTATTCTGCAAAAACTGAATATTTGAGTCCGAAATTCTTTTGAAGCATGGCAAACGGTTGAAAGAGCAGATCGTGCCCATTATTAATTAAACCTATCGATTCCATGCCGTAAAACCAAAATCCTCTTCCCAGCGGAATAGCGTAAGGCAGACGAATGACAGGCTGGGTGCCGCTTCCTTGAAAATATTTATTGCCTGTTGGAACATTCACTGCCGCTATCAAGGCGAGCTGAAAACGTTTAGTGTTCAATAATTCTTGTTTGATTCCAAGTTCATCTATGTCGGTTACACCATTTATCACTTTCTGGTGTGGATCGTTTATCAAAGTATAGTTAGGGGTGAAAACCTGCAGCTCAGTATGTTTTAAGAGTCCCAGACGAATCTGAGTTTCAGGAATATCAAAATAATTTACGCCATGAGGAAAATATTGATATAGCGTGCCGTTTTCAAGCTGAATACTGCCTTTAGGGACAACAATTGCAGATTGACAAAAACTGGGCCTATTGGTGTCAATAAACTCCGATTTTTCCATGGCGTATGCGGTGGCACAGTAAATTATTTGAATTAGAATGGCAAGCAAAGTGGCGCGCATAGCGACCAGATTAACAGCTATTTGTGATGGTTTTGCAACGAATTCGAATTATTTGTTTTATTCGACTTTTAACCGATAGCCCACACCTGGCTCAGTAATTAAATACTTTGGCTGGGCAGGGTCGATTTCTAGTTTCTTGCGCAACTGTGCCAAGTAGACCCTAAGATATTGGGTTTCATCCGAATATTCTCCACCCCAGCACTCTCGTAAGAGGTGTTTGTGGGTCACCACTTTGCCACTGTATCTGATGAGCGTATTTAAAATCTTGTATTCGATTGGAGTTAAATGAATTTCTTCGTTATTGCGCAGAACTTCTCTTTTGGCAAAATCTACATGTATTTCGCCAAAACTGAAACTCGAATCCAGTTGATCCTCTGAAAGTCTATTTGCATGTCTTAGAGCGACGCGCAAACGAGCCATCAATTCACCGATGCCAAATGGTTTTACCAGATAATCGTCGGCGCCTGAGTCGAGTGCTTCGACTTTGTCGTTTTCATTTTCTCTGGCGGATAAGACTATTATTGGAACATTGCTCCACTCGCGAACCTGTTTTGTAACGTCTAATCCATCTATATCTGGCAGCCCAAGGTCCATAATCACCAGATCTGGTTTTTCAGCCGCAATTTTAGTAAGACCTTCTTTTCCGGATGTAGCCTCTGAAAAGGCAAAGCCATGGTCAATTAAAGACATTTTGAGAAAGCGTCGTATGGGTGCTTCGTCTTCGATTACAAGTATCAGAGGGTTGTTTTTTTTGACCATGGTTTCAATCCAGTTGGGGTTTTTTAGGCAGTTCGCCACTTGTATCGTTCAAGGGGAGGGAAAAGCAGAATATAGAACCACCTCCAGGTCTTTCTTCAACCCAGATTTTACCGCCATGTGCCTCTATTATGCCATTAGCTATCGCCAGACCAAGACCTGCACCGACTCCGATTCCGGTTTTTAAGCTCTCTTCTGCTTGAAAGAATCTGTGAAAGATTTTTTCGCGATTCTTTGGTGAAACGCCACAGCCTCGGTCCAAAACCGATACTTTGATCATGTCATTTTGTTCCGATGCTTTTATTTCGATAGGTGCATCGTCAAGAGTATATTTCATGGCATTGTCCAATAGATTGAAAAATACTTGTTGAATCAAAATTGCATCTAGCGGAATAAGAGGAAGAGTATCTGGAAGATCTGTTTTGATTATGTTTTTCTTCATCTGGTAAGAACCAGATATAGTGGCGATTGCCGAACCAATCACTTCTTCAATTGGATACCAGTCTTTTTTGACTTTCAGGTTTCCCGATTGTAAACGTGTCATGTCCAGCAAGTTTTTCACGAGAGTATTGAGTCTGACTGATTCATTGTAGATTTCTTCTGCCAGTTCTTTGCAATTTTCCAGAGACAATGAATCAGAACTTTCTATTATGCTGCTAGCAGCTCCAGTTATAGTGGCAAGCGGTGTGCGCAAATCGTGTGAAACAGAACTTAAAAGCGAGCTTCGCAACTGCTCTGTTTTTATCATGAGATGAGTTTTTTCGTTTTCTTCCGATAAATATGCTCGTTCGCAAGCGATTGCGATCTGGTTGGCAAAAGTCTCAAGTAAATGTCTTTGCTCAAAATATAATACCGAATTCTCTTTTTGTGGCTTTAGCGCAAGCACACCAATGGTTTTTCGAGATCCAAGCAAAGGAATATAAATCGCCTGGGCAGATGGAAGTGTATCGGTTCCAAGACCTGCAACTTTTTTGTTTTTGAAAGTCCAGTTTGCTACTCCTTCGTCACAATCGTGTAAAGCGAGCTTTTCTTCACCTTTGTCGAATAGAATCAATTTTTCTTCGTGATCGTCAGTTTGACGTGCAAGATAAATTGCGACCTGTCCGTTAAAAACTTCGCCTATATGTTTGAGACCTATTTTGATCAAGTCAGACAGATCGACTGTCGATCCAAGTTCCCGGCTGAGAGAATAAAGTGCAGAAGTTTTTTTCTCGCGGCTCGAGGCGCGCTCGGCCTGTTGTTTTACCTCTACCATTAGGGTACTGATTATTAAAGCTACAAGTAGCATTACCACAAATGTAATGAGATATTGGGCATCAGAAACTACAAATGTGAAATGAGGTGGAATAAAAACGAAATCGAAAACCGCCACACTCAAAAATGATGCCATGATTGAAGGTCCGCGGCCATAAAGCATCGCCACTACGACAACTCCAAGCATATAGCCCATAACGATTGTGGACTGTTCAAACTTTCCATGCATTAATTTAGCCAGTCCAGTGCAGATTGCCACCACCAGCAATGCCATCATGTACTGGCGAGGACGGCTTCGCTTTCTGGTAACGGGAATTTCCTGGTCTTGTGGTGCAGATTCTCCACTGATAACATATACGTCAATAGACCCGCTCTGGCGAACAAGATTCTCGAGCGCTGAGCCGAACACCATATCAATAACTCTTGGTCGAGTTGGTTTTCCTACTATGATTTTGGTGACATTATTTTGTTTTGCGAATGCAATTAATTCGACGCTGACCTCTTTTCCTGTCAATTCAACTATTTCCGCTCCCAGGCTTTGAGCCAGTTTAAGAGTTCTAAGCACGCGAGCTTTGTCTTTTTCGCCAAGACGAGCCTGTCGTGGAGTTTCGACATATGCAACTATCCACTTTGCTTTGAGACCATTAGCCATTCGTTTGGCTGCTCTGACGAGGCGAATGGAAAGAGGGCTTGGGCTGACGCATACAAGAATTTTTTCCGATGCCGGCCACGTTTTTACTACTCGATGCGATTTTCTATACGCTTCCATTTGCGCGTCGACCCGCTCTGCGGCGGCTCGGAGGGCAAGTTCTCGAAGCGCAATTAGATTGCCTTTTTGAAAGAAATTAGCCAGGGCATGCTCGATTTGTTCACTCAAATAGACTTTTCCATCTTTCAGTCTTTGAATCAATTCATCGGGAGGTAGGTCAATCAGCTCAATTTCGAATGTTTTTTCAAGAAACGAATCGGGGATTCGCTCATGGATAGTCACGCCGGTGATTTGCGCTACCACGTCGTGCAAACTCTCGATATGCTGAACGTTCAGAGTTGCATAGACGTCGATGCCGGCATCAAGCAATTCTTCAACGTCTTGCCAACGTTTCTTGTGACGTGACCCTTCGATATTAGTGTGTGCCAGTTCGTCAATCAAAATCAATTCTGGTTTGCGTTCCAGAGCTTTGTCGATATCAAATTCTTTTTGAATACTACCTTTGTATTCAATTTCTTTGAGGGGCAGCTGTTCAAGCCCTTTTACCAGCGCTTCGGTGTCAGCTCGACCATGGCAAACCACCACACCTATAACGACGTCGACACCTTCGGCTCTTAGCTTATGAGCAGTTTCAAGCATAGTGTAAGTTTTACCAACACCTGCGACTGCACCAAAAAAGATTTTCAGCCGACCTTTATTCTTTGTTTGCTCGTCTTGAATCATAGACAAGAGCAAGTCCGGGTCGGGTCTTTCTCTTTGCTCTGTCTTGTTATCTTTCATTATTTAGAAGCGGTCTTGTCCAGGTCCAGATTGAGCTTGAGTATGTTGACTACAGGTTCACCAAGGATACCAAGCTGACGAGCTTGCGTGTGTTTTTTCACCAGATTTAAAACAGTTTCAGGCTCTATTCCTCGACTCTTGGCTACTCTTTCCACCTGGCTTGAGGCGCTTTCTGGGCTGATATGAGGATCCAGTCCACTACCTGATGCGCTGAGAAGGATTGATGGTGAGTCACCTTCCAGCCGGTCGTTTTTGTAATACTGCTCTTTTCTTGACTTCGCCTGTTCTTGCAGCTTTTCGTTACTGGGACCCAGATTGGAGCCAGAGGAAGCCAGAGCGTTATAAGGGTATGGAGAGGTCGATGAGATCCGACCATGAAAATAATTGTCAGTTCTAAATTCTTGTCCAATCAATTCTGAGCCTATCACTTTATTCTTGTCGCGTAAAAGACTGCCATTTGCCTGCCAGGGAAATAAAACCTGAGCTATGCCAGTTACAAGGCATGGATAAAAGAATCCGGTCATTATGGTCAATAAGGCAAATAGTTTGAATGCTTGAATGAATGCGCTTGTCATAATTTTATACTCAATAATAGATCGATTATTTTGATGCCAATAAAAGGCACCACAAGACCACCAAGTCCATAGACGAGAAGATTGTCGCGTAACAGTAATTCTGCCTGTACTGGTCGGTACTTGACCCCGCGCAAAGCTATGGGTAGCAGAGCTAGAATAACAACTGCATTGAAAATTACAGCTGAGAGAATCGCTGATTCTGGAGTTTGAAGTTGCATGATGTTTAGCTTATCGAGCACTGGATAAGTGGTCGAGAAAGCAGCGGGGATAATGGCAAAATATTTGGCTACGTCGTTAGCGATACTAAATGTGGTGAGAGCACCGCGAGTCATCAAAAGCTGTTTTCCGATTTCCACGATTTCAATCAGCTTGGTCGGGCTCGAGTCGAGGTCGACCATATTTCCAGCTTCTTTAGCCGCCTGGGTGCCAGAATTCATGACTACGGCGACGTCGGCCTGTGCTAGTGCTGGTGCGTCGTTGGTTCCATCACCAGTCATAGCCACGAGCCTTCCGCCCGCCTGGCTTTCTTTGATCAGTTTGAGCTTGCCCTCGGGAGTGGCCTGGGCCAGATAATCGTCGACTCCAGCTTCTGCTGCAATTGCAGCCGCGGTAATAGGGTTGTCACCAGTGATCATGATGGTTTTGATTCCCATCGCTCGCAAATCGGCAAAACGTTCCTTAATCCCGCCTTTTACTATGTCTTTCAATTGAACGACACCTAATACATTCTGATTTTGTGCCACCAAAAGTGGTGTAGCGCCCGATCTTGCTACTTTTTCTGCTTCTTCGATCACTTCTGGCGGAACAGCATGAGGTTTCATATAATCTTGAATGGCATCTATTGCACCTTTGCGAATTTGGGTTCCATTCATGTCTACTCCGCTCATTCGAGTGTGCGCGCTGAAGGGTACGAAATTGGCATCGAGCTCGTGAATATTGCGATCTCGCAAGTTGTGTTTTTCTTTAGCCAGTACAACAATACTTCTTCCTTCAGGCGTTTCATCGGCAAGCGAGGCTAATTGCGCGGCGTCGGCTAATTGATATTCACTTACACCTGGAGCTGGAATGAAGTTGGAAGCCTGTCGTGCTCCCAAAGTGATTGTGCCTGTTTTGTCCAGAAGCAGAGTGTCTACATCTCCAGCTGCTTCTACAGCTCTTCCAGACATTGCAATCACGTTTGAGCGAATCAATCTGTCCATCCCAGCTATGCCAATAGCGGACAAAAGACCTCCTATTGTGGTCGGAATGAGACAGACTAGAAGAGCAATAAGCACTGTAATGCTTATAACCTGACCTTGTCCGCTTGACTCATGATTGTAATTAGAGAACGTATACAATGTAGATGTAACCACCAGGAAGATGAGTGTAAGTGCTGCAAGCAGAATATTGAGTGCCACTTCATTTGGGGTCTTCTGTCGTTTTGCGCCTTCTACAAGCGATATCATTTGTTCAATGAATGTCTCGCCTGGCTTAACTGTAATTTGAACCACGATCCAGTCGGATAAAACTTTTGTACCGCCTGTAACCGAACTTCTGTCACCACCGCTTTCTCGAATAACTGGGGCGCTTTCACCAGTGATCGCGCTTTCATCCACCGAAGCGACACCATCGATCACATCGCCATCGCAAGGAATGATTTCTCCGGCTCTAACAAGCACTATATCTCCTACCACGAGGACACTGGCCGGGACTTGGGTGATCTTAGAATCTGGGCTTTTTGTGCTTAACTTGTTTGCGTTTAAGTCTTTGCGAGACTCTCGCAGGCTGCGCGCTTGAGCCTTTCCTCTGCCCTCTGCCATGGCTTCGGAAAAATTGGCGAATATTACGGTAAACCAGAGCCAGAGAGAAATGGATAATATGAATTGAGGATTGGTGTCGCCATCGCCTGTGATGGCAATGAAATAAATTATAGTTGTGAGCAGGCTGCCTGTTTCGACTACAAACATGACTGGATTTCGAATTTGCACCCTGGGGTCCAGCTTAACCAGCGACTCTATCAGAGCCTGTTTTATGTTTTCTAAATCCAGATTGGATTTGGATTTTGATATTTTGTTAGTGCTTGTCATAAAGATACAGATGCTCGACTATTGGTCCCAGTGCAAGGGAAGGAATAAAAGTCAGTGCTCCAAAAATTAGCACTATGCATGCAAGAAAGGAGATAAATAAAAGATTGGTAGTAGGTATCGTTCCGCTACTAACCGGGATAGATTTCTTTTGTGCCAGCGAGCCTGCAATTGCAAGCACCGGTATTGCAAGCCAGTATCTGGCTATGAACATTGCAGCGCCGAGGGCATAATTATAAAAATGCGTGTTGGCATTGAGCCCCGCAAAGGCACTGCCGTTATTGTTTCCTGCAGAAGAGAAGGCATACAATACTTCGCTAAACCCATGGATTCCTGGATTGAAAATAGAATTCTTTCCCTCTGGAACAGACAGAGCAATAGCCGTTCCAATCAGTACCACAAACGGTGGTATCAGCAATATTAACGAAGCCATTTTCATCTCGAAAATTTCAATCTTCTTGCCGAGATATTCCGGTGTGCGTCCCACCATTAGACCCGCTACAAAAACAGTGACGATGGCAAAAACGATCATTCCATACAGCCCGGAGCCTACTCCGCCATAGATAACCTCTCCCAGCTGCATCAAGACCATCGATGCCAGTCCGCCAAGGGGGGTGAGTGAATCGTGCATGCAGTTCACTGAGCCATTCGACGCGGCTGTTGTTGTCACTGCCCATAATACCGAGTTTGCTACGCCAAAACGTGTTTCTTTGCCTTCCATATTTTGATTGATATCGAAAGGAGTGAGACTGGGATTGGAGCTGAACTCGCTAAATAAAGATAGTGCCAAGAACATCACAAAGATGAGTGTCATTACACTGAGTAGTGCCAAGCCTTGTTTTATGTTTTTTACCATGATACCGAATGTGAAACACAGTGCCACCGGTATCAATATTATGGACACGACTTCTAATAGGTTTGAAAGAGGAGTAGGATTCTCGAAAGGATGGCATGAATTTACGTTGAAAAAGCCACCACCATTGGTACCTAATTGTTTTATGGCTACTTGAGAGGCAACCGGGCCTAGTGCCATTTTGTAGTCTATTTGTGAGTTCTTTTGAAGCGGTTCAAAACTCTGGTAAGAAGAAAAAGTTTGTACGCTTCCTTGCCAGATCAGAAGAAGCGAAAGAACCACAGATAGTGGCAACAGAATGTAAATGCACGTGCGCGTCAAATCAGTCCAGAAATTACCAATGCTTTTGCTCTGGTGTTTTGTAATACCCCTGATCAGAGCTATTAGAATAGTCATCCCTACGGCTGCCGAAAGAAAATTTTGACTGGTCAAAGCAAGCATTTGTGTGAAACATGAAAGGGTAGCTTCCCCAGAATATGCTTGCCAGTTGGTATTGGTAATAAAGCTGATAGAAGTATTCAAAGCCAGGTCCGGAGGTACTGCCTGTAGAGATTGAGTATTCATAGGCAAGACGTTTTGCAAGCGCTGGGTCAGATAGACCAGAATGAAACTGAAAAATGAAAATATCAGCATCGAAAAACTATATTTCTGCCAACTCATTTCTTCACTGGGATCAATATTGCAAAGCTTGTATGTGGATTTTTCAAGCACGCGTCCTAAAAGAGGACCGTCACCAGGTTTTTGCTCCCAGATGTGGGCCATGTATTTCCCAAGTGGCCACGCCATTGCAAAAAGAAGCATGAAAAATATCGCAATTTGCAGATAATCGTTCGTGTTCACAGTGTTCACGAAAAGATTTCTGGTTTCAAAAGGGCAACCAACAAGTAAATGCTAAGCGCAATCGCGCTGAAAAATGTTATGTACAAAACGACAGTCATGGCGCACCTTCACTTAATTTTTGCAAGAATTCAACCAGACAAAAGCTCAGCAAAAATAAGAGTAAGGCAAGCGATATAGCTATTAGTTCCATTATAGTTCGACCTGAGCTTTGTAGAACTCAGGTTAGCACCATAAAATAAGGTCGCTGCAAAGATTGTCTAATCCAGGATCAAGATTTGATCAAGATCTAACTAAGCTTGAGCCATACTTGTTTTTGACGTATTTTTCGACTATTTGAATAAAGTCTTGTGCCAGAGTAGGGCCATCTAAAGTGGTGTGGTGCTCGCCATCTATATAGACAGGGGCGCGAGGCTCTTCTCCTGTACCTGGCAATGAAATTCCAATGTCTGAATGTTTTGATTCGCCTGGGCCATTTACGATACAGCCCATTACAGCCACTTTGAGATTTTCTGCGCCAGGATAAGACTTTGACCATTCAAGTCTCTTTAGCGCTAAGTGGTCTTCGATGTTTTTTGCCAGCTCTTGAAAAACAGTGCTTGTAGTGCGTCCGCAGCCAGGGCAGGCGGTAACTTGAGCCTGGAACGAACGCAATTTTAAAGACTGTAATACCTGCTGGCAGACTTTTACTTCTTCGGTTCGGCTCGCGCCAGGAGCAGGTGTAATGCTAACTCTAATCGTTTCACCAATACCGTCTGTCAGTAAAACAGACAAAGCTGCAGTTGATGATACTATTCCTTTTACGCCCATACCGGCTTCAGTTAAGCCAAGATGTAGAGGGAATTCGCTCAATTTTGCAAGTCGTCTGTAAATAGATATTAGATCCGGGACTTCAGATACTTTGGCAGAAATGATTATTTTGTCTTTGCTCAACCCATAATTGGTTGCAGCCTGTGCTGATGCCATGGCGCTTTCGACAATGGTGTCCATCAAGACTGCATGAGCATCTTGTGGATTCTTCGATGCAGCATTCTTGTCCATATTGAGTGCGAGTAACTCTTGATCAAGCGACCCCCAGTTTACGCCGATACGAACTGGCTTATCATGCTTGATTGCGACATCAATCATGCATTTGAAGTTTTCGTCGTGACGCTCGCCTTTGCCAACGTTACCAGGATTTATTCTGTATTTAGACAAAAGCTTGGCACAGTCTGGGACTTCGGTTAAAAGAAGATGTCCGTTGTAATGGAAATCTCCTACCAGAGGAACATTTATATTTAACTTTTCAAGCTCTTTCACAATAGCTGGAACTGCTTGAGCAGCAGCTTTTGTATTGACTGTGATTCTTACGATTTGTGAGCCTGCTTCATACAATTCTTTTACTTGTTTGACTGTGGATGCGACATCTTGAGTGTCGGTGTTAGTCATCGATTGAATAACAACGGGATGTCCTGTACCGACCGGCACTGAGCCAACCATTACTGTATGAGTTTTGCGTTTAGAAGAATCGTTATTTTGCATGATTTCGAGGATAACTCAGACACTTGACTCCGTCCACAGGTCGTGATGATTTTCGCGGATACTGTAACCTTCGCACTGATTATTTGGATTCGTTGCGACAATCACATGATCAATTACCTGGATGCCCATCATTTTACCAACAGAAATGAGCCTGCTCGTTATTTCTAAATCTTCAAAACTTGGTCTTAATTCACCTCCCGAGGGGTGGTTGTGACAAAGCAGAATAGAATGACTGTTTGCAAGAATCGCCGCTTTGAAAACTTCACGCGGATGAACAAGGCTTGAGCTTATGGTTCCGTGCGAAACTTCATGGACGCCGATTATGTGATTTTTTGCACTGAGATGAATAGTTAGAAAATACTCCTCGGCTGCCATTTGAAGTGGCTTGAGAAAGCGATAAGCGTCTTCTGGTCCCTTAATCATTATTTTGCGAGTCAAACCTTCCGGTTTGCATTTTTCATAAAACAAACAAAGCCTCAAGCGAGGCAATTCGAAATTTAAGTCCTTGACAAGTCGGTTTGCTTTGCTAGCCATTTTGAACTCCTCCTGGTTTTTCCTTCTGTCGTTTAAGACGACAGATGACCAGAAAGAGTTCAAAAAAGACTTGCCGGTTTGCTTTTAGCGGTTCAGACCTTTTGCGTTTTCCAGACACCTGATTTGAATGACCAGATGGCTAAAATACCGATTACTACTGCTGATGCAGCCACGCTGACCCAACATCCAAGCGGTCCATCATTTGGACCATGGAAATAGGTCTTTGTCAGGTAATAGGCAAGTGGAAGTCTGATTATTAGCAAGCAGACAATAGACATCCACATTGGACGCACTGTGTATCCTGCTCCTTGCATCGCTCCGAAAAGCACTAGCCATAGCGCAACGAATGGTTGACACATTCCGACGATTTGCAAATAGTCTTTGACATATTTGAGAACCACCGGGTCGCTGCTCATATGTTTGGCAATTTCGCCTCCCATACAAAACAGAAATACTGCCATAAGCGATGTGTAACCGCATCCGATAGCCGCGACTTGCCAGCCGGCACGCTCTGCTCTTTGTGGTTGCTTAGCTCCAAGGTTTTGGCCAACTATAGTGGCGACCGCCATGGATAGAGCGTGCAGCGGTAGTGAGCTTACGATTTCTTCTAGCCTGAAGCCTACTGCCCAGGAGGCCTGGCATGCAGTTGGATTTTTGGTTTGAGCAAAAATCAAAAAGAATGCACAGCAGCTTCCGATCCAGACGAGGTCATTTATACAAGCTGGGATGCCTATTTTCAAAAGACGCCACATAAAGTCTCTGGAAAGACCTTCTTTGATCATCAGTTTGAAGTTTACGCATTCGGCAAGTTCGGTACGTTTTAACAACAGAACGTTAATCAAAACGCCGACCATCGCTGCAACTACCCATGACCAACCGATTCCAGATATTCCTATATGAAACGGATGAATACACAGGGCAAAATCTAGTGCCACTACAATTAGTGCCATTATGATCCAGTTGACCATAGGAACTCTTGCATTACCTTTGGCGCGCCATATGGAGTGAGCCACCCAGACCGCAGTGAAAGGAATTTGAGAGAGTAAATCTACCGAAATGAATTCCCATCCAAGTCTTTGCACTTCGGGCGATGCGCCAAGAAAAATTAAGAGAGGTCTGGCTGCAAGCATTCCTGCAGCCGCCGAAACACCACCAAACACGAATCCGAATGTCATTGCCTGACGTCCGGCTTTTATAGTGTTTTCGAGGTCTTTAGCTCCCCAGTAACGGCTAACGAGCGCATTGGTTCCAACTGACAATGCCACAGTAATGAGCATCATCAAAAACCAGATTTGTCCGCACAAGCCAATAGCTGCCTGAACGTCAGAGCCCATTTTGCCAGCCACGTAAACGTCACAAAAACTGGCTAGGGCGATAACAGACATCTGACCCATCAAAGGCCATGCCAGGTGCCAAATAGCCGCCCAGGTTGAGCCTTCAGTTATGACGGCGTCGCTCTTCTGTATTTCAGGTTGAAGCTCTTGCTCAGTCATAGCTAAATTCAGGTCCAGTTTGTTGTCTTTTAAGTCTTGACAGGTATCCATAAGCGTAATCTCTTTTAGTGTGCTTTACACACAGTGTGAACATGACATAATCTGAATCTGGCCAAAAGCCAGATATCCGTCTCTTTTTTGCTGCCAAATCAAATAATTGGAAATACCAAAAACTGACTCAGGCAAAACCTTTTGAAGCCGAAAGATATAAACACAAAAAATATAAGTAGCGTGTCTTCTTCATACCGGAACCCGACGGACGAGGAATTCTGGTCGGCTATACGGAAAATATTGTCATATGAAGAGCCCTCGCATAAATGGTCGCAGTTGAACCGTATGGCTCGCAGGCATGTTGACAAAAAAGTTTTGGAACAATTGCCACTTGCGACTCAGAATAAAATCTTCGCACAAATATTCGGAGTTGAGAACCCCCTATTTGAAAGTATTGACAAAACTTGGCTAAATTTTGATCAAACGCTTAGTGCTCTTGTTGCTTACGAAGACTTGAAACGCTTTGAACGACTGGCTTTCGACATGTGGTATCAAACCAAAGAATTGCATGATGCAAAAATTTGCAATCAAGAATTTTTGAGTGAACTATTTGGCGAAAAAATAGATCGATTTCAGAAGTCCGAGATTGCATGGCTCGATTTTTGGGTCAATAATTCTTTTGCCTGGCACAAACTTTTCAACTTCGAATTCAGCAAAATCGATAATGTTCTGGGACCGCCTTTGAGCCGAATATTATTGGGTTTTCGGGATCAATTGCAAACTGATTCGAAAGTTCTACCGATATCGGTTTGGGATTTACAACGCAAAGAAATGCGAAAACTTTTTTCCGGCGGTTTTTTGTGCGAGAAAATTTTATTGGTTGAAGGGCAAACCGAAGTTATTTTGCTTCCTGCACTAGCCAAGCTTTTAAATATAGATCTGATAGAGATCTCTTCTTATATAGACGCTTGTGGTGGCGCTCAACAAGTAGCGAAACAATATTTGAATTTGCGAGATACAGTTTCACTGCCTATTTTATGTCTGCTGGATGGTGATGCTATCGAGCAAGCTGAATTAATTAGCGATAGCCTGAGAGATTGCGATCGTCTTTTAACTCTTAGAAAGGGCGAAATAGAGGATTTATTCCTGGAGGAAACCATTTTTCGCTGCATGCAAGTATATTTGAGCGAAATGGGATATCTTGATTCGATTGTATTCGAAGACTTACGTGAGCAGTCTGAACTGGCATCAGAAGTGCAAAGCCAGCGTCGTGTCGAAATTTTAGATCGTTTGTGCAGACAAAGAGGTCTTGGTGATTTCGATAAAGTAGCTTTTGCAAAAATTCTGGCAGAAAAAATCGAAAAATCTGAAGTGCCAGAAGAAGCCAAAGTAATACTGCGTCAACTGAAAGATTTAGACCTCGATAAAAGAGGACTGCGCTTCAATGACTGAAAAAGGTGGAATCAGTAAGCGCACCAAAATTGGTACCATACTTTCGACCGTATTATGGATAATTGGATTTATTCTTCTTTTTGTTATCAAGCCAGATAGTCCGCTTGTGTTTTTGTCTGATACTCTCCTCCTTATCGGCTTTTGGCCGATTCTTTTTGTGTGGCGAGCCGGTTGGACCTGGTTGGTCTTTGGCTTGCTCAATATTTTCATAGGCTTTTTTCTCGAACTGTCCAAATTTTTGCCGACCGAGACAATGTCTCCATCAATGCAAGCTGCATACGAACAAGCTAAATCGCACGTTATTTCAATGCATCCAGCCATAGTATGGATTTTGATTGGCGCAGTATCAGCCTTGTTAGGATTGTTTCGCATAGGCAAAACAATCTGGCTTTATTTTTCCAAAAGTAAGAGTAAGCCTTAACGGTCTACGATACGGTTTTT